>NZ_JBTKVX010000023.1:0-75286 GCF_054457175.1 Flavobacterium hauense | reverse complement strand
CCTGCTGTAAGGCCTGTAGCCGTAGCTGCAGTTTGTACCGGGGTAGTGTTCCAGCTATAGCTGTATGCACCTGTACCTCCTGTTACATTTACGGTAGCTGCTCCTGTAGCATTACCAAAACAAAGAATATTTGTTTGTGGCCCTGCTGTAGCAACAAGCGCCGCGGCAGGCTGTGTGATCGTAAATGATTGGGTTGTTGTACAAGCGTTGGCATCAGTTACTGTTACTGTATATGTACCCGCTGCAAGACCTGTAGCTGTGGCTCCAGTCTGTACCGGCGTGGTATTCCAGCTATAACTATATGCTGTTGTACCGCCTGTTACATTTACTGTAGCTGCTCCTGTAGCATTACCAAAACAAAGAACATTTGTTTGTGGCCCTGCTGTAGCAACAAGCGCCGCGGCAGGTTGTGTGATAGTGAATGCCTGAGTTGTTGTACAACCGTTAGCATCAGTCACTGTTACTGTATACGTACCTGCGATAAGGCCGGTAGCCGTAGCAGTTGTTTGTACCGGTGTGGTATTCCAACTGTAGCTGTATGCAGTTGTACCACCTGTTACATTTACTGTAGCTGCTCCCGTAGCATTACCAAAACAAAGAACATTCGTTTGTGGTCCTGCGGTAGCAGTAAGTGCTGCGGCAGGCTGCGTGATCGTGAATACCTGGGTTGTTGTACAAGCGTTGGCATCAGTTACTGTTACTGTATACGTACCTGCTGCAAGACCTGTAGCTGTGGCTGCAGTTTGTACCGGGGTAGTGTTCCAGCTATAGCTGTATGCTCCTGTACCACCTGTTACGTTTACTGTAGCAGCTCCTGTAGTATTGCCAAAACAAAGGACATTTGTTTGTGGCCCTGCTGTAGCAACAAGTGCTGCGGCAGGTTGTGTAATTGTGAACGGTTGGGTTGTTGTACAACCGTTAGCATCTGTTACTGTTACTGTATACGTCCCTGCTGTAAGACCTGTTGCCGTAGCGGTAGTCTGTGCCGGGGTAGTATTCCAACTGTAGGTGTATGCACCAGTACCGCCTGTTACGTTTACTGTAGCAGTACCTGTAGCATTACCAAAACAAAGAATATTTGTCTGTGACCCTGCTGTAGCAACAAGTGCTGCGGCAGGTTGTGTGATAGTGAATGTCTGAGTTGTTGTACAAGCATTAGCATCTGTTACCGTTACTGTATACGTACCCGCTGCAAGGCCTGTTGCCGTAGCAGTGGTCTGTACCGGTGTAGTGTTCCAGCTGTAGCTGTATGCACCTGTACCACCTGTTACATCTACCGTAGCAGTACCTGTAGTATTGCCAAAACAAAGAACATTCGTTTGCGTTCCTGCTGCTGTAGCGGTAAGTGCCGCTGTAGGCTGTGTAATTGTGAATGTTTGTGTTGTTATACAAGCGTTAGCATCGGTTACTGTTACTGTATATGTACCCGCTGCAAGACCTGTAGCTGTAGCCGTTGTCTGTACCGGCGTAGTGTCCCAGCTGTAGCTGTATGCACCTGTACCGCCTGTTACATTTACTGTAGCAGCTCCCGTAGCATTACCAAAACAAAGAACATTCGTTTGTGGCCCTGCGGTAGCAACAAGTGCTGCTGCAGGCTCAGTGATTGTCGCTGTTACGCGGGTTTCACAAGTAAGGCCGTCATCCAGGATGCTAACAATATAGTTACCTGCTTCAAGAGCTGTAAATACTCCTGTTGACTGGTAATTACCAAATACAAGCGGAAGAACATCTGCATCTGCAATAGCATAGCTAAGTGTTCCTGTTCCATCTGTTGCAGTTACCGTAATCGCTCCTGTAGCATCTCCAAAACAGTTTACATTTGTAGTTGCTGTTACACTAGCCGATATTGGCAATAAAGCATCTACAGTAAATGTCCTTGTCTGCACACAACCGTTTATATGCCTGATGGTAACCGTGTGAAGTCCCGCAGCAACATCATAGTAATCAACATCAGCCCTGTAAGCAGCTCCGTCTAAAGAGTACTCTAAATCGGTATTTCCATTAAGGTCCTGAAGTAATATGGTGTTGTGAATAACATTACTCTGGCAATATTGATCTACATAAGCAGATGGTTCAATATCTACACCCGCTGTAATAACAATTGGTGTTGTCGCAATTGCAGGCGAACATCCGTTAGCATCGCTCACCACAATGTTATAAGTAGCCGGTTCAAGCAGTGTAAAGCTAAATGGTCCCGCAGCCGGAAGGGTAAAGGTCGTGCCGCCATCTATACTTACCGTATATGGTGATGTTCCTCCTGCCGGTGTTATGGTAATAGATCCATCCTCATCACCAAAACATATCTCGTTAGTAAATGCCTGTCCTACAGAAAGCGCTGCTGTAGGCTGGCTAAGCACTACTCCTGTAATGTCAAGTTCACAGCCTATGTCATCTTTTATCTTAAAGTTATACGTTCCCGCTGCAAGTCCGCCAAATACATTTGGTGCACCATAGGTAAATAATGGGCCTATTGCATATTCAAACGGTCCTGTTCCTGCACCGGCTGTTACATCAAGCGTAATTTCGCCAAGGCCTCCAAAACAGTCTATCGTCTGAGTGATTGAAGGCGTAGCAGCAATTGCAGTATGCCCCGTAATTACAAATGTTTTATCCTGGATACACTGAAGCCCCGGTGTAGGTGCCGTAGCCGGCATAGTATGCCTTGCATGGGCTGTATAGTTACCACCTATAGCATCTACAACAGTAAACACGTTACTTGCCTGCCATGTTAGCCCGTCAAGTGAATAATCTATTACTCCAACAGCATTTACCGAAGGTGTAACACTTATGGTAACCGTATTTGCAGGTGCATTGGCCACACAGGTTTCTACAACAGCTACCTGAGGATTCATGTCGACACCTTCAAGTATTGGCTGTTCCAATGGTGGGCTAAGGCTACAACCGTTCTGGTCTTTTACATAAACAGTAGTATCTCCTGCCGGTAAGCCGGTAAGCAGATAGGTTGTTGGTGTAGCCGGGTCAAACGGTGTATAGGTAATATCATCGGTACTAACAGAGTAAGTCCCTGTACCACCCGTTACTGTTATTCTTATTGTACCGTTAGAAGCGCCAAGACATGCTTCATCGGTTACGTTCTGAATAGTTGCGTGTATTTCTGTCGGTTCTGTAACCGTTCTTGTGAAAGTAAGGAAACATCCGTTCTGATCCTGAACTATTATGTTATAAGTTCCTGCACGAAGCAGCGAGAATACATTATTATTGGTAAACTGGCTAAGGTTTGGCGATATAGCGTACTGAACAGTACCTGAACCTCCTGTTGTTGCCATTACAATACTACCCGTAGCCTTTCCGTAACATATAATATTATTAACTGTAGGTACAGATGTCAGCGGAGCCGGATTATTTATGGTATGTGTGACAGATGTAGTATTACAGTCGCCACTATCTACCCGTATCGAATAGGTTCCTGCGCCAAGGTTTTCAAAGGTTGGATTGGTCGTAGGTCCCGCAATAACAGTGTTAGAAGCATTTAACAGTGAATATTGGTAATTACCAAGTCCGCCTGTTGCGATCGCCGTTATAGATGCATTGTTTCCGCCCGAACAGCTAATTTCAGCAGCTGCAAGGTCTAAAGCAATATCTAGGGCCGGTACCGCAGGCACCACCACCTCGTTTGTCAGTGCCACACCACAACTGTTTGCATCTATTACCTGATACTGATATGATCCGGTAGGTCGGGAGAACGTTGCAGTTGCAGATGGCCCAAATGGTATGTAGGTAGTACCACCATCAAGACTGTATTCATAAGGAGCCGTACCACCCGATGCAACTAATGTAATTACTGCCTGGGTAAGACATGTCTGCCCTGTTGTTAGCGACAATGCCCCTGTAAGCGGTGCTGGCTGAGTAACAGTCACCTGGTTTGTTTCCAATGGCCCACATTCCCATCCGTCAACAACAGAAATGCTGTATATCCCTGCTCCAAGATTTGCAAATACAGGGCTTAGCTGGGCACCTGTGCTGCTCTCTACTATTGTACCCGAAGCATCATAAGTATTAAGTATATATTCATAAGTACCCTGCCCTCCAGTTGCAGCAGCTGTTACAGTTGCTGTCGCATCGTTGTTACACTGTACCAATGTTGTTAGAGGCGTTGCAGAAGCAGCAAGCGGCACCGGTAATGCTAATGGAACATTCTGGCTGCGTATACAGTTTTTTGAATCTTTCACATTAACAGTATATGTTCCTGCTATTAATCCTGTAAATACATTATCAGTGCTATAATTTACCAGTATTCCCGAGGTTGCTGTGTCTACAAGCTCATACTCATAACCACCCCATCCGCCTGTAGCCAGGGCTGTGATTTCACCTTTGTCATTCGTACAGGTTACATTAGCAGTCATTGCTGCATTAGGTGTTAATGGTAATGCAGGCGAACCTACTCTTATAACATTAGAATCAGTAGTACAGTATGGCGAAGCTGTTGCAGTTATCCTTACAAAAAGATTACCCGCAGGCAGTGCCGTTATGATAAGCGGATTTGTAGTGGTGTTACCTGTACCGCTAACTACCGATGTATTTCCGTTAAATACCGTATAACTGTATGGCCCGGTATAGGTGTTCGCAACATCTATGGTTACGCTTCCTGTCGAAGACCCGAAACATGTTACTGGTGTAGAAGCTGTAGCCGTTACATCTATAATATCATATTCAAAGATTTCAGCAGCCGAAACGATTTTTGTACATCCCGTTACATCATCCTTAACTTCGAAGGTGTATACACCCGGTTCTGTAATTGTAAATGTCTGGTCACGATCTCCTGCAAGAGTATTTACAGGTGTTCCTGACGGCAGCATTGTAAAGGTGAAATCTCCCGATCCGCCTGTAACAGCAACCGTTATAACACCCTGGTTATCGTCACACTCAATAGCTGTAGTAAGTACAGCTGTAGGAGTTGCCATTACAGGAAGCGCGTTGATGATAACACTGGTAGTTGTTGTACAACCGTTGTCATCTTTAATAGTAATAGTCTTGTTTTGTGCACTTCCGGTGCTTGCTAGGGCAAAAACACCCGATGCTTCATAATTAGTACCATCTATACTGTAAGTGTATGGAGTTGTGCCTCCAGAACCAACAGCGGTTACAGTAGCAGTAGTTACCGAGTTGTCAGGCGCACATGCGAAAGGTGTCGTTACCGATGCTGTTACGCCAACTGCTGTTGGGGTGCCTATTATTACTGTAGATGTAGCAGTACACCCTTTACCCGATGTTACCGTTACCGTATAGGTATCAGCCGCAAGGTTGGTAAATATAGGTGTGCTTTGAGTTACTGGCGCACCTACACCATCAATAGTGTAAGAATATGGTATATCTGTGTTAGAACCAGGAAGGATGATAGAAATCGAACCATCTGTGCCTCCATTACAATTTACATCGTCTTTAGTTGTATTGAATGTTACCGTAACAGTAGCATCCAGGGTAACAAGTGCCTCAGCTGTACATATTGTTGATGTATCGCTTATTACAACTTTATAGTTTCCTGCCGGAACAAGTGTAAACACACCTGAAAGCTGTTGCGGACGCACCGCAGCACCAGCCGCAGTCTGAAGTTCATATCTCAGGTTACCCGTAGCCGAACCTCCTGTTCCCGAAGCTGTAATTGTACCCAGGTTGCCATTAAGACAAGTTGGCTGTACTGTTGGCAGCGCTGTTACGCTAAGCGGTACAAATATGGTAACCGATGCAGCTGCTGTAGCCACACATCCGTTAGCATCCTTGATCTGTACTGTGTGTACACCCGATGCTAATCCCGCAACAGAGAAAGTATCTCCCTGCGCTTCGAATGCACCGCCATCAACACTATACAGGAATGGGCCAACTGCCGCATTAGCAGTTCTTGTAACATTGATAGTAAAGTTACCTTCGGCCGTAGTACATTGTGTACCAGGAGCCAATACTGCTGTAACAGCAGGCAGCACATCAAGAAGTATGGTAACAGGAACTGTTTTAATACAGTTGTTAGCATCTTTAACATAGGCATCATAAGAGCCAGAATCTCTGTTAAATGTATTAGTCGTTACCCATGTAGTAGGTTCTGTTGCACCGGCCGCTACAAGCTGGTATGTATACGTGCCTGTACCTTGCTCGCCTGTTATAACAACCTGTCCTGCATTAGGGGTACATGTATTGTCTTTTTTAGTAGCAACAGCACTAATTAATAACAGGTTTGGTGATTCAGCTATTGTAAATTGTGCCGAAGCCGCTTTACAACCTGCATTTCCATCAACCTGTTCAAATTCTATATAATAAGTTCCCGGAGGAAGACCTGTAACGCTACCTGAGCCCGCTCCCGCCGCAACACTAACAGAACCCGAAGCTCCCGCTGTTGCAACTATTTCGTTAGACTGAGCTTCGTATACCTGGTAATTTACTGTAGTAGCACCAGACGTAACAGTAAAGCTGAAGTCAGCTCTACCATTGCCTGAACCTTTACATGTTACATCATGTTTTGTAAGTGATGTTACTGCCAGATCAGAGATTGCTGCTGGTATTGTTGCCGGCTGGAAGTAGTAACAACGGTTACTCGCATCATATACCACAAAGGTGTATGTTGCACCCGGCGTAAGATTATCAAATGTTGCAACCCTTGGCACTAATGGGTTGTCCGGCCCTTTATAAGATGCAGGGGCAGCATAAGGTAATAAATTGGTTTCCAGTATAGCAAATTGATATGCTGTTCCTGTAATAATTGCATCTACCTCAACAACAGCCGAACCACCATCGGCACATGTAGCAGGTACAATAGTAGTAACATCTATATCCAGTCTATTAGGCGGCGATGTCATAATGATATTTGGCTTAACAGCAGTACAGCCGTTAGCATCTGTCACAATTACCTCATAAATACCATAATTTAAGATTATGAATGGATAAGTTGTTGCGGCAGTAGGGAGAGATGATGCCGTGTAGCCAAAGTTATTACTAACGCGGTAGGTATAAGGGCCCTGGCCACCTGTAACTGCCTGTACCAATATTTCTCCCGCAGAAATGTTTGTTCCTGGGTTATTAGGATCGTCTATACACTGAATATTGGTTTCAAGTGTTGTAAATGCTATTGCATCATTCTCTTCGATTTCTTCAGAAGCTATAAACGTACAACCGTTTGCATCGGTAATCACTACCTCATACATACCCGCCGGAAGACCCGTTGTTTGGGTTAAATATGGGGTCGAAGTATCCGTGTTTGTAACTGAAAGAGTAAAAGGAGGAAGTCCTTTTGTCGTGTCTATGTTTACTGTCAGGGCACCTGTACTGGCACCGTGGCATAAGATATCTGTAGTTAATCCAAAGGCAAATTCAGGATTTACCAAAGGCGCAATAGTTCTTGGAGCTGTCGTTACTGTACAACCAGCAGCATCTGTAATTCGGAACTCATACGTTCCGGCAACGGCCGTGTTGTAAGTCAGTGTTGTTCCACCAACTGAAGCAAGAGCGGTATAGGCACCACCGTTGTGAGACACCTGGTATTCATAAGGTGTGGCACCTCCGCCAATTGATACCGAAATTTGTGCATCAGTTGGAGCCGGTGCACAGGTAAGCCCTTTATCAAGTGTTGTGCTTGCAGTAAGCTGTGAATTTATCGTTCTGGTAACAGCAGTAGCGTTTACACAGCCGTTAGCATCTTTCACCGTAATGCTGTATGAACCCACTGCAAGGTTAGTGTAAGTAGTGCTGTTAGTCCCCGTCCCGTTCTGGTAAGGAGCGCCATTAAGGCTAAACTGGAATGGCGCCAGTCCTGTTCCCGTAGTTACGGTAACAGTTATACTTGTTGGTGTAGCATCAATACAAAGGTCTGATGCTGTTACTGTAATTACCGGAGCAACTGCGCCCGTAATCGTGAAAGTATCTGTAATTATACAGCCGTTCGCATCGGTTACCGTAAGGGTATAATTGCCGGCTGCAAGGTTTTCAAAGTTTGGTGATGCCTGAGGGCCTACAGCCGCCTGGCCTGAAAGTGCATAGTTATAGCCACCCCATCCGTTTGTAGCTGTTACCTCAAGGCTTCCTGTAGTCACTACACATGTTGGCTGAACAACTTTTTTAGTAACTGCCAGCGGTGCTGTTGGGTTAGCAATAGTAACAAATGCAGATGCCGTACAGTTTGTCGTTGGGTTGGTTACTGTAACAGTATAAGTACCCGCACCAAGGCTAGTAAGGCTTATAGTATCTGATGTATAAGCTGTAACGGTAGCCGGAGTAACAGGCGTACCTGTACTTGTTACCGTATAGTTATAGTTAGCACCAAAACCGCTTACTGTAAATGTAGCAGCCCCGGTTGCCGTACCTGAACATCTCACCTGGTTATCTCTAACACCAACTATACTAATTGGCGTAATAGCATTTACCGGATGACTTTTACTGTAGGTACAGCCCTTAGCATCGGTTATAGTAAATGTATACACCCCCGGAGACAAGCCGGCAAATGTAGCGTTGGTACCATTACTCACCGCGGCAGATGCCGGTGCCGTTATCGCATAGCTATATGGTGCCTGACCTCCTACAACTGCCGAAAGCGAAACATCGGATGTTTCTGACGGACAGGTGAGGGCGGAGCCGCCAATAGTAACACCTGTCATAGGTACAGGAGCAGTAAGCGTCATCGAAGCCGTAGTATGTATACAGCCATTAGCGTCTTTTATCGTCACACTATATGTTCCGGCACCAAGGCCTGAGAATACTCTGCCCGTGCCAAATGTTGTCCCGTCAATACTGTACTCATAAGGAGCTGTACCACCCGAAGCTATATCAGCCGTTATGGTAGCACCGCCCGGAGCACAGGTAAGTTGTGTGGTTATGCTCGCCGTTCCTGCAACAGCAGCCGGCGCAACAAGGTTAAATATACGTGGATAAGTACATGATATGGTATCAACAAGTTGTTTAACATTTACCGTATATGATCCTGCAGCAAGGTTTGAAAAAGCCCCTGAAGTACCTGATGTTATAATGGTTGCTCCCGAGGTTAGCTCATAAGTAACCCCTGAACCTGTAGCACTAACGGTAATTGTACCGGTACTGCCTGTATTACATTTAGGGTTTGTAAATGCTGTAGTTATTACAGGGGCAACATTAGTAATTGTTACAGGGTTAGAGTATGTTGTACATCCGCTCCCGTCTGTTACAAGGAATATATAAGTACCCTGTTCACCTACCGGAACCGAGTAAATACCGTCAAAAAAATCAGCTGTAGCAGGAGCGGTTAAATTAACCCCATCTTTACTGTAAGCAGCAAACGTGTATGGCTCTGTACCACCTGTAGCTGTAATTTTTATCGTTCCCGGATTACATGTTATACCTTTCTGTACCGATGCCGTAGCTACCGGATGGCTGAAATCTCTAATTGTAACGGTACCTATTTTAGTACATGTTCCCGGATTAGTAGTAACTGTAATTGTATATGTTCCCGGTAATAGTCCTGTAGCAGGAAAACTATATGGATCGCTTGTAGGCATCCATGCCGACGACTGCGTCATAGGACCAGTCATGGTGTATTTATATTGTTGGGCCGGAAGCGCAAGATCCAGTCCCGAAGGTGTAACGGTTATACCTGCAGGCGTAAGCGTACTACAGGTTATATCTCTTGATTTGATGTCAATAACCAGGTTAGCATCTCTTACACCGATATTATCAACCGTAAATGTACACCCATTAGCAACTCCTATCTGACGTAACTGAACCTGATAAACACCCGGTGTAGTTACAACATATACCGGATTTGCAGAATAGGCCTGAAGCACTGTACCCGACTGGGTCAAAAATCTGTATTCGTAGTCGCTCGTTGCATTATTAACCTTTATCTCTCCATTGGCACCACAAAACACATCTTTTCTGGTTATTACAGGGTCAAAATCGTTTTTGGTAACATTAAAGAAGTATTCGGCTGTACAACCATTGTTGTTAATTACAAGCTTATACTCTCCGCCTGTAGTAACTGTATAGTTAGTACCTGTATGCTGCAATAACCAGCTTGCTGCCGGGCACGAGTTGTGCGGACAGTTTGCAGGAAGCACAGGAGTACTACATGCCGCTGCAGAATTTAGCTTATACCATGTTGCCGTTCCTGCTATAGTACCCGCCGATAATGCTCTTTGTGCAGTACTGCCACATAAAAATATGTTTGACATTACTATACCATTGTTAGCACATACGCCTACTAAATCTGCACTTACAGTAAGTGGGTTTGGAGGCAGGTTGCTTGACAGGTTTACAGTAATAAATTCTGTAAGCCCAACGCATGGAGGAGTAGGTGTATTTATTACATAATACTCACCAGGTACGTTTACAACTATAGATTGCGTAGTACCCATCGGAACATCTCCTGCAGGATCTTTCCTGAACCATGCATAAGACGGATATCCATCTCCGGCAGTAAGAGTAAGATTAGGCCCACACAGTATTTCGGTTCTCCTGTACTGGCAGTTGGCCACATCAACTAAAGTGTTTGCAGGTCCCGGATTTGCAGAACATAGAAAACTGGCAATGCTCGGGTCGTCAGTTATGAAATTTGTATTCACAAAACCACGATATCTGGCAAATGCCTGATTTTCGATCCTGTTTGCACACATATCGGTAAGCTCATTACAGGTTGCTGCAACTCTTACCTTAAATAGTATTGTCGAAGTTGGCGACGGAGTAATAGGATCGTCTTTGACTATCTTTGTATCATCATTGTTGGTAAATGTTATTGTTCCGGGTACTGAAGTATTTACACCTACCCAGCTTGGTTTCGAGACGATCTCTACAAAAGAGGTGTTAACCGGCAGTACGTCACGTATTGTTAAGTTTTGGGCATTATCGTTACCTATGTTTTTATAGGTAATCTCATAGTATAAATCCTGACCCAAAATAACATCTGTTCCGGCTATATCTTTACCGGCGCCATTAAGTACCCTTTTAGTAAGGCGGATATCCGGCTCAATAATATCTACTGCGAAAGTAGCGAGAAATGCCCCGTAACCGTCTCCTCTGGAATACAGCCTTAACTTGGCTCCGGTTTCGTTATTTTTAATAACTGCGTTGTTTGTATTATTTATAGACAGCATATCCAAATCCAGTCCAAGCGTGTTTGTCCCGTTAGGATTCCTGGTTAGTACCTGCTGGTTATTATTGGTTATGGTAGAGTTAAAAAAGTTATTGGTTGGATTTAGCCCATTGCCTATATCAGTCCAACCGGTAGTAAGGTTGGCTTTAAACTGAAGCTTGTCGTTATCAAGTCCCTTATCTCCTTCAAGTGCAGCTACACCAAGGCGCGCAATTACCGGATTAGGTGCAGGAAGTGTTTTAAAACCATTGATGTTAATATCAACTTCACCACTGGTAATACCCGCATAACCATCAAATGTAGAAATAAATTTACTTGTTGCACTAGGGTTCTCGTAGATAACTACCATTACCCAACCTGCTGAACTGGAACCGTTACGCATACCCTGAGAAGATCTCATATTGGCTACGGTATACGTTCCTTCGGCATCAGACTGTCCCTGAACAAGCGATGTTACATCATAATAACAAATTGCCGGTGAATCTTTAAATGACTGGTTTAATACGGGTGCCCTACCGTCAAAAAGAATAGATCCAGTTATGTCAATATAGCCGCCGGTAGCCATCTTAAACTTGATCTGATTGAAGTCATAATACCTGTTACTGTTAGACGGATTCCATTGAGAGCTATTGTCTGTACTCCATTCATACGGATAAGTAGATGCCCAGTACAAGCCGGCATACACAATCCTGTCACAGTCGTTCAAAACAAGGTTTGCGCTACTGGAGTTTCTGGTTGACGAATCATTGTCAATATCAATAAACTCCATGTTATAGCTGTTATTGTCATTACCGCCGTTTAATGGATCATTTGGATTTGGAGTTCTGTTAAGGATGTTATTCCCTACAAATACAACATCTCCCTTAACTTTCATGTTGCCCCCCACCAGCCTTGGTGAAAATCCTGGAGGCACCGGTGTTTGGGCTGTCGCTGTAAGGCAGGTTAAAAATAACCCGAGTAAGATGACAATCCTTAGCTTTTTTGATGTAAAGTTACGCATCGATTTTTTGGTGTTTTTAGTTGATTTTTTCGGTATTCTTCTTTAGTAAATTCATTCTTTAGTTGTTGATACTCATAATCCATATAGACTCAAAGTAAGTATTGTCTACATTAGAATAATAAGAGATCAGGGCTTCTCTCCATGTTGCATGCTTTTTAAGGTACACATACCACATGTTGTTTTTAGGACTCAGGAATACTCCTGCTTTTATATCCCGTTCGCTCATCTTGTTGATAAACTTGTCTACATTCTCTTTACTTGAGTAAACATTAGCGATGATATAATAACCGGCATCCATTCCTTCAACACTTGCCCTATTAACTTTTTTGATCGTTTCCCTTGGCTTAGAAGTTTTATCAGAATAAAATTCCTTTATTTCCTCTTCTGTTTTAAGGGTCTCGCCTTTTACATCGTCCTCAGTATGGGCAAGGGGGTCATCCGTTTCTTTAGGTAGGTCTTTTGCATTTTGTAAGGTATTTGGTTTTTCTTTAGTTTCAATTTGCTCTTCAAGTTCCGGGTTAGGGTTATTATCAACATGCACTATGTAAACCCCTTTCTTTTTCCCCGATGCTTTTTTCTTCTCCGATGCATTGGCCGCCTCGGTAAACGATTTGTGTTTTTCTATATCTACAGCTTTATCACTGTCTTTTGCTTTTGCATCTTTAGAGACTACATAATAGCCATCTTCGGCATGCTTCAGGTCTTCCAGTGTCTGAGGGTTGGCTACCCTCTTGCTTTGTCTTATATTCTTAAGTTCTACAGGCTTATTTTCACCCGCATTTTCTTTTGCCGCCTTTTCTCTTTTGGCATATTCCTTAAGGTTCTTTACCTTTTTGTCAAACTCCGCTTTCTTTATCTTGGCCAACGAATCTTCTTTTATAAGCGACTCAAGCAGGTGCATGCTCTCCGGGTCAAGATCCATTTTCAGCTTTTCAATTTCGGCCTGGTTGTCAAACTCAGGATTGGTCTTTTTATCCGTCTTTTTACTTGCAATGCTGTCTTTTACCGAAAGCGCCTCCTCTTTATCGGCAACGGTATCTTTCAACGCTGCCGCTTTTTCTATCTCGGCAAGGGTATCTTTAGGTTTTTTTGCTTTTTCCTCAAGCAGTTCTTTGCGCGCCACATCCCTGTCTTTAAGGCAAAAAACCATCGTGATCTCGTGCGTAGGCCCCAGGTTAACCAGCCCGTCTTTGGTAATCCTTTCGTATGTATATCCCAGCGAAAGCTTTTTGGTAAAGTGAAAACCCATACCTATTGCGATACCATAATAATCGTCGGTGCCTGCCTGTACCCATCCTATTCTTGGGAAGTTCACCAAAAGCGATCCTCCAAGCCCAAAGCCATACAGTTCGCTATTCCTTCCGCGAAGCATCAGCCTGAATTCACTGTCCTGGAACAGGTCTTTCATGGCAACCATCTGGTGGGTATACATAAGGTGTCCGGAAAAGCTTTTGTTGGTATATTCTTTTGCCATATCGGCCGACTTAAAGTCGTAGTTGATCATGTTTTCGGCATAAAGCCCAAAATCGAACTGCTTGTATTCAAGATTAACCCCCGGGTTGATACTTACCAGCGAATTATTTCGCATGGCCATGATCAACGGGTCCGGTTCAGCAGTAATAGCGCGGTTTTTATTGATCCCGCTGTTGTAGTAAGCTACGTTAAAACCAAAAGTAAGGTCAAACTTTTGCTTAATCTTTACGTTATACGCATAGTTTGCAATACCTCCCCAACTGTTTATAACCCCTACCGTTTGCTGATACATACCAAAACCAAAACCTGCCTTATCGGTAAACTTACCCGAATAGGCCAGCATGTACACCTTAGGCGAATCATCATACTGCACCCATTGGTTGCGGTGGTAAAGCGATACATATCTGTTATCTTCTCTCACAAACGAAAATGCGGGGTTTAATAAAAACCTGTTATATTTTACATTATTCTGTGGCTGCGGGCTAAATACAAGCACAGGTGCATCCTGTGCATATAAGCCGCTAAAAGCGGTTACAAAAACCAGTAGAAGTAAAGAAAAGTAGTTTTTTATCATTCCTTATTTCACAATAGTTATTGATCCCCTTCTGGTAACCACGTTATTTTCCATGATGGTGTAATAGTACACGGCATCTTTTTTAGACCAAATAAAATCTTCGGCAGGCCAGTCGTTGTTATAGCTGGACTCTTTTAATACGATTGCCCCGTCAGGTCCGTAAACCACAACCTCGGTATCATCGTTAAGGTACTTAAGCGGAATGGCCCACTTGTCGTTAATACCATCGTTGTTTGGCGTGATAAGGTTAGGGATGGCGATAAGGGTATTCTCTATGATCACAACCACAAACTCCCTTACAACCTCACATTCTCCTACTACCACCTTCATCATATAGTTGCCCGGCCCGGTTACTTCTATCGAATCCTCATTACTTATCTCCTTACCATCCTTGTACCATGTATAATCTTCAGCACCGTGTGCAGTTACTGTTATGCTTGTCCCTTCAGGCAGACCTACTTCAGGCCCTACACTGATGGTTATCTGTTCCATATCGAATGGTGCCAGCACCAACTCGTTAGATCTAATGGTACAGCCGTTATATACAACCTCAAGATAGTAGGTACCTACTTCGCTTACTGTTATAGAAGAGCCGATCTCGGCTATAATGCTTTGGTTATTATGGTACCAAGCATACAGATAATCGTGGTTTGTAACATCGCTGTAAATGGTAACCTCGGTACCATCAGTACAAAATATCTCATCCATAGCTATGGTTACGCTTTCTACAAATGCAAGCTGTATTGCCACACCATTTGAAGTTACTATACCAAAGCCCGGGATGTTAACCTCCAGCGTATAGATACCTGTCTGGGTAGCGAGATAGTTTATCTGCGTTGCGCCGGCTATGATACCTCCGTCTTTATACCACTGATAGGCATAGCCAAAATTGTTGTTTATCAGGTCCACAATACCGGCATCTGTCACTGCTTTAAACTCTGTTATGCTCAGGTTAACCTGGGTACTCACACAGCTTTGGTAGTTTTGATAGCCTATGGTAAGCGCAAATCCGGAAGGATTTGTCAGGTCAAAAGTTATGTTTTTAGTTATGATACAATCCTGGTTTTGCTTCACTTCTACCTTATATTCCCCGGCAAGTGTTGCAGTAATAGAAGCGCCTGTCTGTCCGGCAATAACGGTTCCGTTCCTGTACCATACAAATGTTGGCTGCAGGGCATCGGTAGTTACCGAAAGTACTTTTGTCTGACCCGGTATTATGATATCGTCTACAGGACTTGTAGCCGTAAGATTGAATGTGCTCTGCTCAATAGTAATGCTGTTAGACGTTACGGTACAGCCGCCCGTTGTTACTTTTACCGAATAGCTTCCCGGAAGCGAAGCAGCATATACAGGGTTTGTTCCTGTACTGGCCACAACGCCATCCTTATACCATTCATAAGTATAAGACGAATCGGTAATGCTACTGCTGAAAGTTACTATAGATCCGGTATCGCAAAGCGTTCCCGAAGATGTGATAGTTACCGCGCCCACACCCAGTGTTACCGTAATATTGTTTGATACCGCAGGTGCAAAATCAGGTATGGTTGCCTCTACCCTGTATACTCCATTCTGCGATGGATTGTTGAGAGTCAGGGTCGCCGATGTTGCTCCCGAAACAGGCATATTGTCTTTGTACCATTGGTACTGATAGCCTATAGAAGCTACATTTACATTACCCGCCGGCGTTTGAGCCATAAAGCTAGACACGCTAAGCGTTACCGTACTGCTTGTACAGGCTGTATATGATGCATCTGTTGCAGTAGCGATCTGGAATCCGGTTGGGTAGTCCAGCACAAATGTTTTTTCCTGGGTAGCGGTACAGCCAGACGTTTGCGTAACTACCACTTTATAAGTTCCGCTTTGTGTAGCTGTAAGCGTTGCCGATGTTTCGGTAAGCAATACGGTATTCCTGTACCATGCATAGGTTGGCGCAGCAGCATCAGTAGTAACGGTTATAATTTTAGTTTGCCCCGGAAGGATGATATCGGTAACAGGGCTGGTACTGTTTATTGCTATTACAGCCACCTGAAGCGCAACAGTATTCGACTGGAATGTACAGCCGTTAAAAGTTACCGCTACATAGTAGCTGCCTGCCTCCGAAGCAGTGAACACAGGCGTTGTCGCACCGGCTTCGGCCACACCATTCTTAAACCACTGGTAAGTATAGGCCGGATTATTGGTAGCCGACGTAAGCGTTACGGTAGAGCCCTGGCAAAGTACGCCCCCTGCTGATATTACTACAGGATCTATAGCCAGCTTAATTGTTACCGTGTTAGAGAACATAGGTGCAAATTGAGGAATGGTTACCTGCAGTTTATAATCTCCGCTATCTGTCACACCATTAAGCACCAGCGTAATTGCAGTTGCTCCCGGTATGGCAACATCATTTTTATACCATTGGTACAGGTAGCCCGGAACAGTAACGTTGATATTTCCGTTAGGCGTCTGTGCCGTAAACGAAGCGATAAGCATCGATGTCGAAGCACTTGTACATTGTGTATATGTTCCATCGGCAGCAACAGTTATCTGGAAGCCTGACGGATACTGAAGTGTAAATGTTTTTTCCTGTATAGCTGCACAGCCTACCGTTTGTGTTACCACAACTTTATAATCGCCATCCTGAGTTGCTGTAATAGTTGCCGAAGTTTCAGCCGGAAGCAATACATTGTTCCTGTACCATTCATACACCGGCAGTACCGCATCGGTAGTAACCGTTATGGTTTTTGTCGCGCCCGGAAGTATGGTATCTACAGTTGTGTTAAGGCTGCTTATTGCTATCCCGGATACTGTAACATGCAACAGGTTAGACTGCGATGTACAGCTTCCCGCAGTTACTACAAGCTGATAATCGCCAGCCGCAGTTGCGGTATATGTAGGTGCATTTACACCTGTAATTGCTGCCCCGTCTTTAGACCATTGGTAGGTATATGCCGGATCGGTAATATTAGATGACAGGGTAATCGACGAACCTTCGCAAAGGTTACCACTTTTAACAATGGTAAGGCCTCCCGCAGGTATGGCAATATTTACGTTTATGCTGTTTGAATTTACAGGGCTAAAATCAGGCACGTTAACCACTACTTTGTAGCTGCCGTTCTGAGCCGCATTGTTTAAGAACAGTGTTGCTGCCGTAGCACCCGGAACCGGATTGCTGCCTTTATACCACTGATAGGTATATCCCGAAGCAGAAACGTTTACCGTACCTGATGGTGTGGTAGCCGTAAATGAGCTTATGCTCAGTGTTACCGAGTTGCTAGTACATGCTACATAAGCAGCATTAGTAGTTATTGTAAGGTTAAAGGCCGATGGATAAGTAAGTACAAATGTTTTTTCCTGTGTCGCTGCACAACCTACAGTTTGCGTTACCACAACTTTATAAGTACCATCTTGTGTAGCGCTGTATGTTGCCGCCGTTGCACCGGGAATAACCACGTTGTTCCTGTACCAAACATAGGTTGGCGAAACAGCATCAGTAGTTACGCTAAGCGTTTTAGGCTGGCCCGGCATAATAATATCGGTTACAGCGTTTGTAGTGTTTACCGTGATACCTGCCACAACCATGTTTATGGTGTTCGACTGCGAAGTACAGGTTCCTCCGGTCACGATAAGATAATAGCTGCCACCCTCGCTAACAGTAAGCGAAGGCGTAGTTGCTCCCGCTACGGCAATGGTGTTTTTATACCATTGGTAGGTATAGCCCGGATTTGTTACATTTGACGTTATTGCTACTGTCGATCCTTCACAAAGTCCCGATGCATTGGTAATAACCACTGCTTCTGCAGCAAGGTTTACCACAATATTGTTAGAAACGATCACACCAAAAGAAGGCACGGTAGCCTCAAGCCTGTAAGTGCCGTTCTGCGAAGCGCTGCTGATAATTAGCGAAGCCGATGTTGCCCCGGCAACAGCCACATTGTTCCTGTACCACTGATAGGTATAACCAAGCCCGGCAACGTTTACGTTTCCTGATGGTGTGGTAGCCGTAAAAGTAGTAAGGCTCACTGTAGTGATCGTGCTGCTGCATGATGTATAAGCTGCATCCACAGCTATTGCAAGGCTGAACGCCGATGGGTAATTCAGTACAAAAGTGCTTTCGGCAGTTGCCGCACAACCTGACCCCTGGGTTATAACCACTTTATAAGTACCGTCCTGTGTCGCGCTATATGTTGCCGAAGTGGCACCCGGTATCACGACACTGTTTCTGTACCATACAAATGTTGGCGCAGCAGCATTAGTGGTAACAGTTATGGTTTTAGGCTGACCCGGCAGTATCACGTCGGTAGCCGTTACATTAAGATTGATCGAGATGGTAGCTTCCTGAAGCGCAAACACAGGAGATTGTGTAGAACACGTACCTCCCGTTACAGCAACATAATAGTTGCCAACAGTATTTGCCGTATAGGCAGCAGCCGTTGCGCCCGGTATCAGAACCGTATCTTTATACCACTGATAGGTATAAGCAGAACTGTTTACGCTAGCCGACAACACCACCGATGACCCTGTACAGAACACACTGTTACCGCTAACGGTTATAGGCTCCATAGCAAGGTTAATTATATAATCGTTAGATGTCACAACCGGCACATTAGGTATAGTCGATACAAGTTTATAAGTACCATTAAGAGATGAGCTGTTGATTGTAAGCGTGGCACCAGTTGCTCCCGGCACGGCAACGTTGTTCCTATACCATTGGTAGGCATAACCCATTGCGGCCACATTTACGTTTCCTGATGGGGTCTGTGCTGTAAAGCCTGTTATGTTAAGAGTTGCTGTAGTGCTTGTACAGGCGGTATAGCCCGGAATAGGTGCTATAGTAAGAGTAAAGCCTGATGGGTAGTTAAGCACAAAACTTGCATTATTGGTAGCATTACAGCCTATAGACTGGGTTACCTGTACTCTATATGTGCCATCCAGTGTTGCCGTATACGATGCCGAAGTGGCACCCGGTACTACCACATTGTTCCTGTACCATACATACTGAGGGCCTGCGGCACTTGTAGTAACGGTTAATACTTTCGTTTGTCCCGGAATGATAACATCCGTCGAAGGGTTTGTACTGCTTATTGTTATTCCAATAACCGTAACATGTATTGTGTTTGACTGGGTTGTACACCCTGTAGAGGTAATTCTAAGATAATAATCACCGGCAGCATCTGCAGCTAGTGTTGGTGTCGCTATGGCAGGGATCAATACACCATCCTTATACCACTGATAGGTGTAAGATGCATCTGTTACCCCCGATGTCAGCGCTGCTATGGCTCCTTCGCAAATAGTTGTTGGTCCCGAGATCGTAGCATTGGCAACACCAAGGTTCACAACAACGGCATTAGAAGTGATCACCCCAAAATCCGGCAGGGTAACCCTAAGTGTATAACTGCCATTATTAATTGAATTGTTTACGATCAGCTGGTTGGTTGTAGCACCCGGAACCGCAACACCATCTTTGTACCACTGATATCCGTAACCGTAAGAATTACCAATAAGATTAGTAACTCCGGCTCCAATAACAGCCTCGAACTGAGAAATGTTCAGCGTAGCCGATGTACTGGTACAGGCAGTATAGCCTGCCGCAGTCTGTATGCCAAGGTTAAAGCTGTCAGGATAATTTACTATTACAGTATCTTCTTTTGTAGTATTACACGGGGTTGGGTCATTGACCGCTACTTTATAGGTGCCTGCCTGCGTAACGTTATAAGTCATTTGGGTCGCTCCCGGAATCTGGGCAGCACCCTTATACCATTTATAGTTTGGATTTACTGCATTATTGATTGCCGTAAGGGCTGTTGATTGCCCGGGAATGATGACCAGCGGCCCTGCCGGATCGGCATCCAGATTAAAATCTATAAGATCCAGATCAATATCGTTAGTCACAAAAATACAGCCGCCACCTGCGATCACGAGGTGGTAAATTCCGTCAAGGGTAGCATTATATGTATGCTGTGTCGCTCCGGGTATCACTATGTTATTCCTGTACCAGGTATAAGTAAAACTGGCATTCTGCACATCGCTTGTAAGCGTTTTTGTAGCCCCGGGGCAAAGTGTAGTTAATCCGTCATTAGTAGTTATGACGGGCGTAAGTATACTCTGTATATTAATAGTTACAATATTAGAATAGGAATTAAGGACACAGCTGCCATAATTAGTAACCACGTGGTAGCTGCCCGACTGGGTTATGGGCAAAGTAGCTCCGGTCTGTCCCGGTATCACCGCCATATCCTTATACCATATATAAGTAAGCTGAGGATAATACAGCGGCGATGCCGGTGTACCAGTATTATCTATACTTAGCGTAAAATTAGTTCCTGAACATACATTTACAGTACCTACGTTATTATTTATAGAGAATGGCTGGTTATGTATACCATAATAGGCAGGAAAAGCAATACTGGATGCGCTGGTCTTGGCAGGATTAGTGCTTCTTACCCTTATTCTGTAGTTTTCACCATAAACATTGGTAGGTACACCAAAACTTCCGTTCACGACCGTCGCAGTTGCATTAGGCAATGTCGCTACTGTCACAGGCGCAGTGAAGGTTCCTGCAGCGTTAGACATTTCTACGATAAATACATTATCTGCTGCAAGGTTTGCGATAGGCGCTACCGAAAAAGAAAAATTAAAGGTGTTAAATGAAGCAGATGCACACGCTTGTGTGAATCCGAAGGTAGGCTGGGTAATCGTAATTTGAGAATATCCGCATACGCTAAAGCCAAGCCCTACCAATAAGCTAAATATTAAATAAATTATTTTCATTCCTTTCTTCATTTCAATAATTGATGACGACACGAATATCAACTTTCGAGACTAAACCTATGTAAACAAATTCTTAACAAAAATTAAATTCGATAAACGGAAATAAAAATCCGTTAAAACTGAATCGATATTCATTTTGTAAATTATTTTTTTACAAATTTTTAGAATTTAATTAACAATTGCTTTTTTTTGCAATGTTATATTTGTAACACAATGTTGCATAAAAGCGTAAAAACTGTAAGTTTTTTATTCGGTCTGTTAAATTTCTATTTTTGAGCATTATGCCGGATTTCTGTTAAAATATTTAATATTTAAATAACTAACACCCCGAATATTTGTAAGATTTTTTAGCATAACGCATTAAAACAGTCAATCTCAACATAGCTATTACATCTAATTCTGTCGAGTTACCGACAAAGTTATTAACAATAAAAAACGTTGTTAATGAACGCTTTAAGCTTTAAAACATGGAGAACCTGCGAAAAAACGGGGGCATTTTTTGGGCAGAAAAGCTTTATACCAAGTTAATAATTTTTCAGAATTTTCTGCATAATTATTAATTAAAGTTTTTTAGTTGCTTCTTGACTATTGTTAACAATTAAAATGTGCATTTTAAAAATATGTTGATAAGTTTTCTTACACTTATGTTCATAGAAATATTTTAAATAATTTTTCCCACAAAAAAGCCGCTTCAATTAGCATCAAAATTCTTCTTACATACATAAAACCTTATTCACCTAAAATCAAATTAGTTATATAAAAAGTTCTGACAAAAAAGGTATTTCCCTCTATTCTATTTTCATTTTAAAAATAAATACGGTTATTAAATTTCATTTTGACAAAAATTGACCCTGATGCAAATTTTAACGTACAGGTAATTTAAAAATGGTATACATTTGCACCCGATGAATAAAACTGAATTGCATATAGCAAATATGTCACGGACAAACACACTGGCTCCCAGCCGGATCGTGCGGTAATACATACCGCTTACGTTTTTGTCCGAGTAATTCACTTTTATTTATTTTCCTGAATTGAAATCACAATCCTTTTTTATTGGGAAACCTGTATACACAGGTACCGTTATCATTACATCTCTTAATTTTCTTTTTAGTCCGCGGTCGTTCCGGCCCTAGGTCTGCATATTCCTTCCGAACCGTTCCGTACGGTTCCTACCCCATTTATAACACTGTTTTATAACTAATTACATTTTTTAAAAATGAATGTATCTATTGTGATTGCTCACGACGGGCATTACAAATTTGCGCAGCAGATATGCGACACCATGGAAGCTTCGGCGATTATCAGGGGGACAGGCATTGCCAAAAGGAGTCCTGATTATATCATCAAAAAGATGGAGAACCGCGATGCGGTAATCGCTTTGGCCAATGGAAAGTTTGCAGGTTTTTGCTACATCGAGAGCTGGTCCCACGGAAAGTTTGTGGCTAACTCCGGGCTGATCGTGCACCCCGACTTCCGTAATCTTGGCCTTGCCAAGAAGATAAAGGAACGCGTGTTCGACTATTCGCAGGAAAAGTATCCCGGTGCCAAGATATTTGGCATAACCACAGGCCTCGCCGTAATGAAGATCAACAGCGAACTGGGTTATAAACCAGTGCCTTTCAGCGAACTGACCAACGACCCGACCTTTTGGAACGGCTGCCGCGGCTGCACCAACTTTGACATACTGGAGCGCAAGGAATATAAAATGTGCCTTTGTACCGGCATGTTATATGACCCTGCCGACAAGAAGCAAAATGAAGAGAAATACAATTTTAATCAAAAAGTGCTGACCAGGCTTAAGAGCATTAAGCAGGCACTTTTCCTGAAAAAAGAAAAAGCATAATGAAAAAAGTAGTTTTAGCATACAGCGGAGGCCTTGACACCTCTTACTGCCTTAAATATTTAAAGAATGAGCTTGGTTATGAAGTACATACCCTGCTTATAAATACCGGTGGCTTTACTCCTGAAGAGCTTAGCCATATCGAACATAGGGCCTATGAACTGGGCTCGGCACAGCATACCAACCTTGACATTATTGACAAGTATTATGAAAAAGCCATTAAATACCTGGTATTTGGCAATGTGCTTAAAAACAATACCTATCCCCTGTCGGTAAGCGCTGAAAGGGTTTTCCAGGCACTGGAGACCGTAAAGCACGCCAGGAAACTGGGAGCCGATGCCATTGCGCACGGCAGTACAGGAGCCGGCAACGACCAGATCAGGTTTGACCTTGTATTCCAGACTATTGCACCCGAAATGCAGATCATTACCCCAATACGCGACCTGAAGCTTACACGCCAGCAAGAAGTGGAATACCTGCAGCAAAACGGTGTGGAGTATTCCTGGGAAAAAGCACAATATTCCATAAATAAAGGAATATGGGGCACGAGCGTAGGTGGAAAGGAAACCCTTACCTCCGGCCAGCCGCTACCCGAAGAGGCCTACCCTTCTCCCCTTCAAAACACAGGACATGAGAAGGTTACCCTTCATTTTGAAAAAGGGGAACTTACCGGACTTAACGGCACATTCGAAAAACCATCGCTGAACATCCAGAAACTGGAAGAGCTTGCTTCGGCCTATGCCATAGGGAGGGATATTCATGTGGGTGATACTATTATAGGCATTAAAGGGCGTGTAGGTTTTGAGGCTGCTGCTCCGCTAATTACCATAAAAGCACACCACCTGCTTGAAAAACACGTGCTTAGCAAGTGGCAGCAGTACTGGAAAGAACAGCTGGGTAACTGGTATGGAATGCTCTTTCACGAAGGGCAATACCTTGACCCTGTTATGCGAAATATAGAAACCTTTCTTACCGACACCCAAAAAACAGTAACCGGAACAGTAACCGTTACCCTCAAGCCCTATCATTTTTCGCTTGACGGCATCGAGTCGGCACACGACCTTATGAATACCGGTTTTGGCCAATATGGCGAAGTGAATAATGCCTGGACAGCCGATGATGCCAAAGGGTTCATTAAAATAGTGGGTAATGCCCAGAATATTTATGCTAACGTTAACCAGGAAACGTATGATTAACATTGGCATAATAGGAGGATCGGGTTATACTGCAGGCGAATTACTAAGGCTTTTAACATATCATCCTAAGGTAAAAATAGATTTCGTTTATAGTACGACCAATTCGGGCAGGCCGGTGGCTTCTGTTCATCAGGATTTGCTCGGCGAGCTTAACATTAAATTTACTGAAAACGTGAATCCTGAGGTTGATCTTGTATTTTTTTGCTTAGGCCACGGCCAGTCGAAAGCCTTCTTAAAGGACAATAACTTCTCAGAAAAAACGAGAATAATCGACCTTGGCAATGACTTCAGATTAAGAGCCGATGCCAGTTTTGAAGGCAAAGAATTTGTTTACGGACTACCCGAACTCAATCGAAAAAAGATTCAGCAGGCAAGCTATATTGCAAATCCGGGCTGTTTTGCCACAGCGATACAATTGGCTCTTTTGCCATTGGCTCAAAAAGGACTGCTGCAACATGATGTGCATATCAATGCCACCACCGGAAGCACAGGTGCAGGTGTTCAGCCCTCGGCAACCTCGCATCACCCGTGGCGCACAGGCAATATGTCGCACTACAAGGCTTTTGAGCACCAGCATCTTGGCGAGATCGACGAAAGCATGAAGCAATTGCAGCCGGATTTTGAGGGCGAGCTGCTTTTTATCCCTAATCGGGGCAACTTTACACGAGGCATATTTGCAACACTGTACACAAAGCTTTCAGGAGGTTTTGAAGAGGTCGTGCGCATGTATAAAGAGTACTATGCTAATGAGCCTTTTGTAAACGTAACTACTGATGCCATTAGCCTGAAGCTGGCCGTGCAAACGAACAAATGTTTCATCAGCCTGGAGCAAAAGGGCAAGTACCTGCTGATCACATCAGTAATCGACAACCTTGTAAAAGGAGCATCGGGACAGGCAATCGAGAACATGAACCTGATGTTTGGATTTGAAGAGACAACGGGATTGAAACTGAAACCGGCGGGGTTTTAAGAGTAATATTTATTAGTATCATAAAAATATCCTCACCCCTAACCCCTCTCCAAAGGAGAGGGGAGCGAGAAGTCTAAAGCTGGAGTGAAGCTGCTCCCTCTCCTTTGGAGAGGGTCGGGGTGAGGAAAACAAAAACAACAATGAGTAATTTATTTGACGTATATCCAATATATAATATAGCCCCGGTAAAAGCGCTGGGGGCAAAAGTGTGGGACGATAAAGGACAGGAATACCTTGACTTTTATGGTGGACACGGCGTGATTTCGGCAGGGCATTCGCATCCTGATTATGTACAGGCATTAAGCGAACAGGTGGCCAAGATTGGATTCTATTCTAACTCAATAGCCAACCCAATTCAGGAAGCATTGGCCACAAAACTGACGCAGCAGTCAGGCTATCCCGACTATACGCTTTTCCTGTGTAACTCAGGAGCTGAAGCCAATGAGAATGCACTAAAATTGGCATCATTCCATACACAGAAGAAGAAAGTGATTGCCTTTAAAAAGGCCTTTCACGGAAGGACTTCGGCAGCCGTTGCAGCAACAGATAATCCATCGATAGTAGCCCCGATCAATGCAGGACATGAAGTAGTTTTCCTTCCGCTGAATGACTGTGCCGCTTTTCAGGCTGAGATTTCCAAAGGCGATACCTGTGCCGTGATCATCGAAGGGATACAGGGTGTTGGCGGACTTGACGAAGCCACGACAGACTTTTTTCAGCATATAGACAAAGCCTGCACTGCAACCGGAACCATATTGATTCTTGATGAGATACAGAGCGGCTACGGACGTTCGGGCAAGTTCTTTGCGCACCAATACCATGGCATTAAGCCGGATATCATCAGCCTTGCCAAAGGTATGGGGAACGGTTTTCCGATCGGGGGCATCCTGATCTCGCCAAAATTCAAAGCTTCCCACGGATTGCTGGGCACCACCTTTGGCGGTAACCATTTAGCATCTGCGGCAGCATTATCGGTGTTGGAAATTATAGTAAACGAGAATCTTATTGCTAACGTAAACGAGATAAGCGCTTACTTTAAGGAGCAGGCAGCCCAGATTCCGCAAGTTAAAAACCTAAAAGGACGCGGACTGATGCTGGGCCTTGAATTTGACTTTGAAGTCGGAGAACTGAGAAAGAAACTCATTCATGAGGAACACATTTTTACCGGCAATGCTTCGCAAAAGAACCTACTGCGCATACTGCCACCTTTATCGATAACCAAAGCAGATGTTGATGTGTTTTTTAAAGGTTTGAAGAAGGCTATTGAGGCTGTGAGCCTTACAGTCGTATAATTAATTCACTAACGGAAAAAAAGGTATGGAGTGGTATCGCGTAGCGATTGAATGTTGGTAGAAATGCGGTATCATGAAGTAGAATTTTTCCGTAGGGAATAAATAAACGCTATATCTAAACCTACAAGGTTTTGGAAACCTTGCAGGTTGGTTAACGTTGATTAAAAAATGAAAAATAATGAAAAAATTCACAACTGTTGATGACATTCAGGATCTTGACGACCTGATCTCATTGGCAAAAAACATAAAAACGGCTCCCTTTGCCCATCCCGAAAAAGGGAAGAACAAAACTCTTGGGCTGTTGTTCTTTAACCCTAGCCTAAGAACAAGGCTCAGTACCCAGAAAGCAGCACTTAACCTGGGCATGAACGTCATAGTAATGAACTTGAATACCGAAGGCTGGGCACTCGAATTTGAAGACGGTGCCGTGATGAATGGCAATAGTGTAGAGCACGTTAAGGAAGCTGCACAGGTGGTTTCGCAATATTGCGACATCATTGCCATAAGAAGCTTCCCTACCCTGACAGATAAGGAAAAAGATGAGGCCGAATATGTAATAAGTGCTTTTCTAAAGTATGCATCAGTTCCTGTAATAAGCCTTGAGGGCTCTACAGAGCATCCTTTACAGGCTCTTGCCGACGCCCTTACTATAGCCGAGTACAAGACTGTGACACGACCAAAAGTGGTGCTTACCTGGGCTCCACACCCCAAAGCATTACCACACGCCGTGCCGAATTCATTCGTGAAAATGATGAAAAAAGCCAATGTGGATTTTGTGATAACCCATCCTGAAGGCTATGCACTGAACCCCGAATTTACTGAAGGAGTATCCATTACCCATGATCAGGAGGCCGCTTTTGACAATGCTGATTTTATTTATGCCAAGAACTGGAGCTCCTATGGCGAATACGGACAGATAGTGAGTAAAGACCTTTCGTGGACGGTTACACCTGAGAAAATGGCACTGACCAACAATGCTAAATTCATGCACTGCCTACCGGTGCGACGAAACATGATCGTAAGCGATGCCGTGCTTGACAGTGAAGCATCTATAGTGATACCGCAGGCTAACAACCGTACGTTTGCGGCACAGGCAATACTTACCAAAATACTTGAAAATGAGTAGTAAACCACCGCTTACCGTAGTAAAAATAGGAGGCAACGTAATAGATGACCCTGTTGCCCTTGACAGTTTCCTGAAAGATTTTGCCGCCATCAGGGGGGCTAAAATTCTGGTGCACGGTGGCGGAAAAATGGCTACCAGAACTGCCGAAAGCCTGGGCATTACAGCCGTTTTTCATGAAGGGAGAAGAATTACCGATGCCCCAATGCTCGAGGTGGCAGTAATGACCTATGCAGGATGGATCAACAAGAATATCACGGCTAAACTTCAGGCATTGGGCGATAATGCCATGGGCTTTACAGGAGCCGACGGAAACCTGATACAAGCTAAAAAAAGAGAAAACGCAGCTGTAGATTTCGGCCTTGTAGGCGATGTGGTTTCGGTAAATACCGAACTGCTGAAAACACTTTTAAAGCAGGATGTTGTACCCGTATTTTGTGCTGTAACACATGATGGAAACGGACAACTCCTGAACACCAATGCAGATACCATTGCCAGTCCATTGGCAGTGGCCTGCACTGGTCATTATGAGGTAAAGCTGCTGTACTGTTTCGAGAAAAAGGGCGTACTGCTTGATGTAAATGATGAGGATTCAGTTATAAAAACTCTTACTTTTGAGAGTTATAACACTCTAAGGGAACAAGGCGCCATACATAGTGGCATGCTGCCAAAACTCGAGAATTGCTTCAATGCTTTAAATCAGGATGTTGTACAGATAGGTATAGGCAGTCCCGCCATGATAAAAGGAGAGAGCTATACCATAATAACCAAATAACACAATTATGGCCAACAAATCCATACAGATACTGACCCAGGAGGCCATTGCGCTGCTCAAACAGCTGATTGCGACACCTTCTTTTTCTTCTGAAGAACAGGGTACTGCATTGCTTATAGAGGCCTGGTTTACGGCTAATACCATACCTTTTGAGCGTGAGAACAATAACATCTGGGCGTACAATAAGCATTACAATGAAGCTCTGCCTACTCTGCTGCTCAACTCCCATCACGACACCGTAAAACCCAATCAGGGGTATACCATCGACCCATTTGACCCTATAGTAAAAGAGGGCAAACTATACGGACTTGGAAGCAATGATGCGGGGGGTTGCCTGGTGTCGCTAATTGCCACGTTTACTTACTTTTATGAGGCGGACAACCTTCCTTATAATATTGTTATTGTGGCATCTGCCGAGGAAGAAAGCAGTGGTCCCAACGGCCTGAACAGCGTTCTCAAACACCTGCCTGCGCTGGATTGTGCCATAGTTGGCGAACCTACCGAAATGCAGTTGGCTATTGCCGAAAAGGGCCTGCTTGTGCTTGATGTAGTTGTAGCCGGAACACCCGGACATGCCGCCCACCCTAACGATAACGTATCGATTTACAATGCATTAAACGTTGTAGAATGGTTCAGGGACTACCGTTTTGAGAAGGTAAGCGAAGTGCTCGGGCCTGTGAAAATGACCGTTACGGGCATCAGTGCAGGCAAGCAGCATAACGTTGTCCCTGCTGAATGCCATCTGGTTGTAGATGTAAGGGTTAACGATTGCTATACCAATACTGAAGTACTGGAAATCATACAACAAGGGCTTGAAGGCAAAGCAATCGTAAAAGCACGTTCGCTGCACCTAAACTCCTCATCCATAGACAAAAATCACCCTATAGTGCGGGCAGGGATAGCGTTAGGCCGGACTACCTATGGCTCGCCTACGCTGTCAGACCAGTCGGTACTGTACTGCCAGTCACTGAAGCTGGGGCCGGGCAGCTCGCCACGCTCCCATACGGCAGATGAATTTATATATATTAACGAAATTGAAGAAGGAATTAGCCTGTATATCAACATACTGAGGAAATTCCTGAATCAGGAAATACCACAGGAAGCATAGCTTCCGCACTTAAAAGAATTACCATGAAACTCTGGGAAAAAGGAATACCTACCGATGTAAAAACCGATATTTTTACGGTGGGAAACGATCGCGAACTCGACTTGTTACTTGCTGAATATGATGTAGTTGGATCGATGGCCCATGCCAAGATGTTAGGCAGTGCAGGCCTGCTTACCAATGAAGAAGTACAGGATCTTGTAATGGCTTTGGAAGATATACTCACTGATATTAAAAAAGGCGACTTTTTTATTGAGCAATCATTTGAGGATGTGCACAGTAAGGTAGAATACCTGCTTATAGAAAAACTGGGCGATACCGGCAAAAAGATACATACCGCACGCTCCAGAAACGATCAGGTTTTAGTCGATGTACACCTGTTCTTAAAGGCGGAACTAACCGCTATCAAACAGCAGGTCAGCGGGTTATTTGACCTGCTCATGGCTAAAGCCGAGGCACATAAAGACATCCTGATGCCGGGTTATACTCATTTTCAGGTGGCCATGCCGTCATCATTTGGAATGTGGTTCTCGGCGTATGCCGAAAGCCTTGCAGATGACGTAGTTATGCTTAATGCAGCCCTTTCAGTAGCCGATCAAAACCCTCTTGGATCGGCGGCAGGATATGGCAGTTCGTTCCCAATAGACAGGTCATTCACTACTCAGGAATTAGGATTCAAAACACTGAAATACAATTCGGTAGCCGCACAAATGAGTCGCGGAAAGGCCGAGAAAACAGCGGCTTTTGCGATGGCTTCGGTGGCGGGTACGCTATCAAAATTAGCTATGGATATCTGCCTGTACCTCAGCCAGAATTTTAGCTTTATTACTCTGCCACAGCATCTTACAACAGGAAGCAGCATCATGCCGCACAAGAAAAATCCCGATATTTTCGAGCTTATTAGGGGGAAATGCAATAAAATTCAGGCATTACCCTATGAATTAACACTAATAACCAACAACTTACCAAGCGGCTACCATCGTGACATGCAACTACTCAAGGAAGGATTGTTCCCGGCGCTGCAAACTTTAAAATCGTGCATTGAGATGGCTGTTTTCAGCATTAAGGAGATCATACCTAACGAAAACATCCTTGACGATAAAAAGTATGATTACCTTTTTACCGTAGATGCACTCAACGAGCTGGTAACTAACGGAGTGCCTTTCAGGGATGCCTATAAAATAGTGGGTGAACAGGTCGAAAATAATTCTTTCCACTCCCCAAAAGCCACAAAACACACCCACGAAGGCAGCATTAACAACCTGTGCCTTAATGAGATAAAAGAAAAAATGAATACCGTTTTGGGCTTGTAATATTGCACTTTTGGTATGCCAAAACACGGTTTTTGTGCGTAATAATAGAGCAGTCTAACAGTCTGAAATCCAGTAATCTAAAAATTAATATTGCACTTTACGCTTTTGAGTGAACAGGTAAAATTTCCGGATTGAAAAACAGGTATTTTTACCTGTTTTTTTTTGATTGGGATGTTTTAGATTTGTCGCATCCCAACCAACCAATTTTTAAAAGTGCGGAGGTTATGTATCGCAATTTAAATTGACCGACACAATCCAATTATAAAATGAAAGCCCCTTTGCAGGGGCTTCGTTATTTTTATTAAGGATGGCTACTCAAAATTAAAGCTCAGTACAGCCCCAAGGCCAAACTGATAGAGCGCAACATAATCATAATAACCATAGTAGTAATAGCCATCGCTCACCGCGGCCGATGCCGATTGCATATAGGCATTCAGGTTTACAGAAACCACAGACTCTGTCTTGATCTTCAGGCCTACCTTAAGATCCCAGGCAAAGGTGGTGGCGTTTCCGCTTTGTGGCGACTCTATGATACCAACTCCAAGGCCGGCGCCTACATAAGGCAAGGCTGTCTGGGAGCTGCTCCCAAAGTAAGAGGTTCCGCCAACGAGTATGTAGTTTACAGCACCCTTATCATCGCCCTGGTTAAGCTGTGCACCCAAGGGACCATATACCGGCATGTGGTTATCTGTCCTCAGGTACTTCAGTTCTATCGAATTATTTTGGTAATAGAAATATTCAAGCCCCCCGCCATACTGAAAGGCTTCTTCTACATACCCGTATGAATTGTTATAATCTACCCTGTCAGAGAAGGTATAGCCACCATAGAGGTTAAGTGACATCGTACCGCTGTCCTGGGCAAATGCCATTGGCGACAGCAGTAATGCGAAAAGTAAAAGGCTGAAATGTTTCATGCTAGTGGTTTTTGATTTACAGTTTAAAATTAGGTTTTTATAATTCAGAGCACTGTTTTGTAGCCGTTTAAGATGTTGCATTTTATAATATGGAACAAAACACTCGCTCTCTGGATTTTTTTTATTGGGTTAAAGTTTCAGGTTTTTGGAAATATATGTAGCAAATTATAAGATGCTACATCATATAACACCATGTCTATCAACACATAACCTAATTCATTGTAATTTTATTTCTGATACGTTAAAAACACAGGATTAATCCTGCAAGCAATTCGCGAGAAAAAAATCAAAGTTTTGGGATCATCACACTAATTATATAATGCTTATAACTATGAGAGTACTAAAAATTACATTGAAAGTTGTCCTTCTGCTCTTTGCAGCAAATATGCTGCCCGTAATGAAAGGATCAGCACAGTCTGACCCGCGACAAGTGAGGAAAGAAAATTTTAAGGGAGTGATAAAACTCGATGTCCGCGATTCAAAAGCAGACTGGGCACCTTATACTCCAAAAAAAGCACCCGAAGGGGCACCAAACGTATTATTTGTACTATATGATGATACAGGGCTTGCCGCATGGTCACCTTACGGAGGGGCAATCAACATGCCTACCCTGCAAAAACTGGCCGATAATGGAGTTATGTATTCACAATGGCATACCACAGCTCTATGCTCACCAACCCGTTCTACTTTATTGACCGGACGTAACCATCATTTAACCGGTAATGCAGCCATTACTGAAACAGCAAATGGTTTTCCGGGTGCACATGGACGCATACCGGAGCAATGCGCAACCATTGGACAGGTATTGCAGGAAAATGGATGGAGCACCTTTTGGATAGGAAAAGACCATAATGTACCTGAGCAGGATGTCGCATCGGGAGCGAGCCGCAAGCAATGGCCGTTGCAATTAGGCTTTGACCGTTATTATGGCTTTCTTGGTGGTGAGACCAACCAATGGTATCCTGACCTTGTAGAAGATAATCATTTTATTGAACCTCCATACAGCCCAGAAGAAGGATATCATCTTTCTAAAGATTTGGCCGACAAGTCAATTGAATACATACGTGACCAAAAAGCAACAAACCCCTCTAAACCATGGTTTCTGTGGTTCTGCCCGGGTGCTAACCACGCACCTCACCATGCACCGGCAGATTATATTGCCAAATACAAAGGTAAATTTGATGAGGGCTATGATGCTTATCGCAAATGGGTATTGCCCCGCATGATCGCGAAAGGAGTTTTACCGGCAGGTACAAAACTGACGGACTTTAACCCATTACCTCCTAACGTATCGAATCCGGCAGATTATGTTCGCCCCTGGAATGAACTGAAACCCGATGAGAAAAAACTGTTCTCAAGGCTTGCCGAAGTTTATGCAGGCTTCTCTGAATATACTGATGCACAGGTAGGACGAATTGTTGACTATCTGGAACAAAGCGGACAGCGCGAAAATACTGTAATTATTTATGCAGCAGATAATGGAGCGTCGGGCGAAGGTTCGCCAAACGGATCGGTTAATGAGAATAAATTCTTTAACGGCTACCCTGATGAGCTTGCCGAAAACCTTAAATATCTGGACAAGATGGGTGGGCCTGATACATACGAGCATTATCCGACAGGATGGGCAGCCGCTTTCTCTACTCCGTTTAAGATGTTCAAAAGGTATAGTGAATATGCAGGAGGCACCTGTGACCCGCTTATCATTTCATGGCCTAAAGGGATTAAAGCAAAAGGACAGGTGCGCAACCAATACCATCACTCTACCGATATTGTTCCTACAATACTCGATATCTGCGGACTTGAAATGCCTAAAGTACATAATGGTGTAGGACAGTATCCGTTATCAGGGGTGTCTATGCGTTATAGTTTTGATGCACAGCCGGATGCACCAACCCAAAAACACGTGCAGTATTATGCGATGCTGGGCAGCCGTGCCATCTGGAAAGACGGATGGAAAGCAGTGGCTTTGCATGCCCCTCTTGTTGGTAAAGGAAATTTTGATAAAGATGTCTGGGAATTGTATCATGTAGATGTAGACCGTTCTGAATCTAAAAACCTTGCAAAAGAAAACCCTGAAAAACTAAAAGAGCTTATTGCAGTATGGAATGAGGAGGCTGACAAGAATCTTGTACTTCCACTTGACGACCGCACAGCTATTGAGATTATTGGCCTTGAACGCCCTTCGGAAGAAGCTCCCCGCGAAAGGTACGTGTACTATCCAGGCACTGCGCCGGTACCTGAAGGTGTGGCTGTAAACGTTCGCGGTCGTTCTTTTAAAATCATCGGCGATGTAGATATTAAAGATACATCTGCTTCAGGTGTTATTTTTGCCCATGGATCGCGTTTTGGAGGACATTCATTATTTGTCAAAGACAAGAAACTTTACTATGTATATAATTTTCTGGGTATTAAACCCGAACAAAAACTGGTTTCTTCTGAAGACATCAAACCAGGTAAACATACCCTTGGTATGGAATTCATTCGTGAAAAAACAGGCGAACACGGAGAACAGATAGGTAAAGCTGTACTGTACATAGATGGCAAAAAAGTTGCCGAAGGCCCTATGAAAACACAGCCCGGTAAATTTACATTATCCGGAGACGGATTATGTGTAGGCTATGACAGCGGCGATGCAGTTAGCAGTGAATACAAAACACCGGGCACGTTTAAAGGTGGGACAATCCTTGGAGTAGGTGTTTCGGTAGAAAAAGCACAATACATTGACCTCGAAAAAGAAGCGCAGCGCGCAATGAAAAGAGATTAACCGTTAGTATCAAATAAAAACTGAGCCTCCCAATGGGAGGCTTTTTGTTGTCAGGCATCCTTAATTTACATAAGTATGTAGCAGATTATAAAATGAAACACGAAGGCAAATTATACCAATAAAAAACCCCGCATAGTAGGGCTTTTTATTGGTATAATTTGTAATCACCCTTAATAGAACAACTCCACATTTACCATCCATGCAACTCCTTTTGCACCAATAACAGTAGGGTAACTGGTATAACCAACAGGCGAATAGTGTTCGAACATCACCTCGGGATTTACGCGTAAAAACCTGTTCTTGAACGGAAACCAGTTTAACCCGCAGGTTACTTCCCAGGGTTTGCCATATTCGCCATCTATATAAGAATAAGTACCGTACAACTGCAATACTTTATTGAGAAGCATAGCCGATCCCTGCAATGCGATCCCTGAGTCATACAAGTTAGAAACCGGTATCGTACCGGCGGTTTCAAATTTATCAACCCAACGCATAAAATATTCCGCATCGAATGAAAAGCCTTTGTATTTAATACCTCCGTTAAAAGCTGCCATTTGATAACGGGCAGAAATCACCTGGGTATCGGGCGCAAAAGCATTAAGCCCAAAGACTCCCGTACCGTCTGACAGGCGTATCTGGGAATTTTCAGGTGCCTCTTCTCCGGGCTGCGACTGACGATTTTCGTCACTGGCAGTATATGAGCCTCCCAGTACTGTCGCTATTTTTTGGTGTTTTTCATAATCCCCGTAGGACAGTGTTCGCCCAAAATCATTGGTCGTCCACCACAGGGCAGTACTCCAGGTATTAAATCCATTATCGAGTTGGCCAGCATCTACCCCAAGCTGACTCAGGTTATTACCTATCATTGTTTTGTAGTACAGCCCATCGGTTATTTCTCCCTGTGCCCAAAGACCGGTCGTAAACGATCCCCTGAAATACTCTTCGGTCATAGGTCTCGCATCCTGCCTTAGCCAGAAAGGCCAATTCCCTATAAGGGAGCGGTTTGTTGGCAGGGCACCAATACCGGCACCAACATCAAGATATTTATTGATCTCATATTGCAGGTTTCCGGCAACGACCACCTGGGCTCCCTGTCCCTGGTTGGCGTTAGAAGTCCATACATATATAAAGTACCTGAATTTAGGATCACCAAGCCAGCCCTTGAAATACAAGGTCACCTTTTGAAACTGAAGATCATTACGCTTGTCAATCTCACGGGTTACCCCTTTATGATCGGTATAACTATCATCAAGCCCCATTTGGTCAAGATACCTGACCGTAATATAAGGTGAGAATATTAGCGTACCTTTTTCGCTTTCGATGATTTTAAATCCCGAACCCGAACGATGGGTCTCGATAGGTCCCGGGCCGGAAATGCTGTCTGCTTCTCTTGGATTAGATGGAATCTGAGCTAACAGATCTGTACAACAAAAAAAGCTTAAAAACACAAGTAGTAGTTTTTTCGGCATATATGTTTTGTTTAGGGTGTTCGTATTAGTAATTCAGTTCCAGGTTTATCATGCCAATTATCCCGTTTGAGCCTACCTGTGTAGGATAGCTCAGGTAACCAACAGGAGAATGGTCTTCAAACATAACCTCAGGATTTATACGGAAACACTTGTTTTTTAACGGAAACCAGTTAAAGCCTACGGTAAATTCCGATGGCTTGCCGTATTCTCCGTTTATATAAGCATATGTACTGTACATCTGCAGGGTTTTGTCAACGATCATTGCAGATGCCTGTAAGGAATAACCCGAATCAAAAAGCTCTGAAACAGGAATTACTCCTGCAGTTTTCTCGATAGATACCCAACGCATAAAATATTCCGCATCAAGCGAAAAACCGTTGTACTTAAGTCCTCCATAAATGGATGTCATTTGGTTTTTGGCATCTATAACCTGGGTATTGGGAGCAAATGCGCCTATAGCAAATATGCCCGTACCGTCAGATATACGTATCTGCGAATTTTCGGGAGCATCCGCATCGGGTTGTGACTGTCGGTTTTCGGTACTTGTTGTATAAGCGCCTCCTAAAACAGTAGCGATTTTTTTGTGCTTTTCATAGTCTCCATAGGTTGGTATATTTCCAAAACCATTGGTTACCCACCATACCGAGCTGCTCCAGGTATCCAGCTTATTATCGAGCTGTCCTGCATCTACACCCATTGTACTCATGTTATTACCTAGCATGGTTTTATAAAACACGTTGTCTGTAATTTGTCCCGACATCCAGACTCCCATTGTAAAGGAAGCCCTGAAGTATTCATCGGCAATAGGCCTGGAGTCAGACCGAAGCCATTGCGGCCATTGGCCTAAAATGGACCTCACAGACGGGAGACCGTTAACACCAACCCCCGCTTCTATGTACTTGTTGAATTTATACTGTACATTTCCTGCAACAGAAATCTGGGCACCCTGCCCCTGTGTAGCATTAGAGGTCCATACAAAAATGAAATACTTTAATTTAGGATCGAGAGCCCATCCCCTGAAATAGAGGTTTGATTTCTGGAACATTATATCGTTGCGTCTGTCTACATTAACGACATTTCCCAAATGATTTGTATAGGTATCATCCAAGCCCATCTGGTTAAGGTAACGGGCCAGTACATAAAATGAAAACGTCATCGATCCATGCTTGTTTTCAATTATTTTAAAGCCGCTGCCGCCAACATGTCCATCTTCCGGTGTTTTTGCAGCAAGAGTATCAGCGATAGAGTTAGTTACCTGTGCCAGGGAAGAGAGGGAACAAAATAGTAATGCTAATAATAAATATCTTAATTTCATGGGATAGTTTTTGGTTAATGGATTTTACACTATTGCTTAATATTGGCGGCCTCCCATGCCCTTACTTTTTTGCGTGCGGTATCAAAAAGGCGTTCATAGTTGCCTTTCCTCACCTTTTCGCTGGTTTCAGGCTTCAACGCCTTCCATAGCGGCTGGTACATATCGTATACCGCCATGTAAAATTTCTGGTCGGGGGGCGACACTACATCTGTGCCAAACAGGAAACGGTCAGGATACTTATTCATAAGTTCGGCCGTCGCCTTTATGGTCTGCGGGCTTGCTACAATATATTTGGCAACCTCATCCCATGAGATATCAAAGTATATGTTAGCCATGGCAGGGTCATCAAGTATCTGTTTCACAATATCAATATGGTTAGGCGGCCTTTCACTTGTGTTTTCAGAGCCATAGCCATAACCTACAGGGTGTACTATGCGGCCTAAGCCAATATGAGCCCAGATGATGGTGGTCTTAGAATGGCGTTTTACCAGGTCTTTCATATCGTTAAGGTAAACAGGAGCCGTACCTTTTTTAGCCATTGGCATATCCATGTCGTTATGAATAAGCACTATGAGCCCTGATTTTCCGGCAAAGTCCATAATGCTATCCAGTGCAGGATTGGTAAGGCTTGCGACCTCTCCCGATACTTTTGACGAAACAAATTCCTTGTGTATGGTAAACTCGCCTATACCCGTAAACACGCCCGGAAAAATTTTAAGCACGCGTTCTATGTGCTTTGCGGCATACATATCGGCCGGATTGAAACCCGTTATCATTGGGTCAAAACGTGCCTGCTGCTCTTTGGTGAGCGACTTGTACTGCATGGCGATATAGGCATCGGTAAACGAATAGTAGTATAAAGGGGCATCAGTCTGCAGGTAGTAGGTTGGCCCAAAATTTTTGGTATTCTGGTACGACCATTGCTGCTGCAGCGGAATGCCAAACAAGGTGGAACGCCCCACTTTATTCCCCATGATCTCAAGGAATTTCTGGGCAGTAATACCCTCCTGGATGTAATTGGTCAGGTGAAAATGGGTATCATTGAACAGGTAGCTGTCAGCCTGAGTTTTTGCCTGCCCAAATACATTTATCTGGGCAAGCAGTACACTCATCACAATAACTAACTTATATATTTTTAGAATCTTCATCTTTATAGCTTTAATAAAAGATTAGGCGAAGTGAGCTGTTATTTTTGCGGGGTAACAATAAAAGGGTTAGCACCAAGCTCTTTCACGATTTCATAGATCGTTTTCTGTGCTTTTACGCTATTCCCAACCTCATTAAGCGGAGGAGAAATTACCGCAATACCGAATTTGCCCGGGCATACGGCAATGATGCCACCGCCCACGCCGCTTTTTGCAGGAAGTCCCACAGCATACAGCCATTGCCCTGAATCGTCATATAAACCGGCTGTAGACATTACACCCATGGTAAATGCTGCCGTATCCGGCGATACCACTTTTACTTTTGTAACCGGGTTTGTACCTCCGTTGGCAAGTGTTGCTGCCATTACGGCCAGGTCTTTTGCATTTACATTTATTGCACATTGTTTAGTGTATACGTCGGTAGACTGTACCGGGTCGAAATACATACGCCCGTAAGCCAATAATAAGTGAGCAATGGCCTGGTTACGAAGATTGTCTCCCGCTTCGCTGATGTATACCGGCATATTAAGCTTCAATTTTGTGCCTGCAAATGCATTATGGGTTTCCAGTACGTTTTTCCATTTGGCTACAGAGTCATTCCCTTTTATAAGGCTCACCGCAGCGATAGCTCCGGGATTTACCAAAGGGTTGATCTCTTTACCTTTTTGCAGCTCTACCGCCACGATGGAGTTAAAGCGCAGTCCGGTCGCATCGACACCTATCTTATCGGCTACAGCCCTTGGCCCCTGCTCTTCGATAACTTTGGCAAGCGTGAATACTTTAGATATCGACTGGATAGACACCCGTGAAGTCAGGTCGCCTGCAGTATATACCTTACCATCGGCAGTTACGATGGCGATACCGTAGATGTTAGAGTCTACTGTTGCAAGCTCCTTAATATAGTCGGCATTTTTACCCTCTTTCAGGTTTTTATATTTGGCGTATGCCTTGTCTATTGCCCCCTGGTAATCCGGAGTTACTGATTTAGCCTCTTTTTTTTGCGCAACAGCGCTGTTGAATGATGCCGACAATACGGTTACTGCCAGCATCATGTATAGTTTTGTTTTCATCGTAAGGTTTTTATATTATTGTTTTTTGTAGAACACCTCTGAGAAGTTGTATTTAAATGAGAATTGAAGTTTAGTGATCGATGTATCCCATCCGTCGCTAAAGTTTTCGCGGCTACCGTACTGAAGCTCTACCCCTGCCATTACATTCTTTACAGGAGTATACAATAGATTCAATGCTGCATATTGTCCTTTTTTAAACGCATCGGGAGCCTGTCCGTCGGAGTTATCAATGTCAAGCATCGAATACCCTACGGCAGTGCTGAACTTTTCATTCCAGGTATGGTCAAGGAAAGCCACTACTCCAAGCACCGGAAGCGCAACCCCTTTTACAGGCGATGTGGGGTTCGAAAAATTATTCTGGATCCCGATATCTACCGGCGCGTCATTCATGTAGTTCTGAATACCTTCTCCATATACCACCTGACCCCTGAAAATATCTTTGCTTCCAAGCTTAACATTGGTACTTAAGTTAAGTCCCCAGCCCGTTGCATCACCGGATAGGTCAAGCCCGTCATCATTCTGGTCTTCCCATTCTATCCTTCTCAGCATACCCGCGATCTCTACATAACCCCATTTGGCACCGTGGCGGTATTCGACAGAAAGATCAGGAAGCGGAAAGTGCGTATTAACACCTTCCAGCTCTACACGGTTATCATAAATACCCTGGTCGGCACTGGCGCCCGGCCTTTCTAAGGCAATGGTCAATCGGGTATCGCCCTGTATCGGCATATAGCGTATCTGCACATTACGGAAGAACACCATACCGTTGGGTCCCCAGTATTCGAGTGTATTAGGGAATACATCAATATCCATGAATGGGCTCCAGGTTTGCCCGGCCCCAAATTTGCCCAGCTCGGCATAGGCGTGACGCAAACGGAAGGTTGTCTGGCCGGCATCTACACCGGTACCAAAAAGCTCAAATTCAAACTGGGTTTTCAATTCGCCTATTCCTGTGTCAAAATAATTTTTGAAGCCAAGACGGGTCTGACGAACGGAGAAATAGGTGTTCCCATCAGTACCATACTGGTCTTCGAACGATGGCAGCTGCGTAGGGCGCACCACATCGAACCAGTTTGGATTTATCTGGTCAAAATTATAACCTACATCGGTCATGATATGCCCATAGATCTCCATGCTCTTCGACTGGCCGTCGTCCTGAGCGTGGACTTTAGCACCGAAGGCTAAAGAAAATAGGATTGCCAGGGATAAGGTCCCGGCCTTTGAACGTAACATTCTTTTCATACTTATGGTTTTTATTGATTATTAATGCTCAAAAAATCTGTGATTTATTCCGGGGGGAATAATAAACAGGCAACCTAAAAATCTAAAAACAAGATCTGCGTAATGAAAATGAACGGCTGATAAAATTAATTCAGATGAAGTGAGGGGGCAATGCCCTTGATAATAGGTGTGGCATATATTCTGAAAGTGACCCAAAGGTATTAAATATTGAAAATCAGCACTTTTTTAAAAGGAATACGTTGTAGCAAATTATAAAATGGAACAATTTTGTTTAACCTTTAACTTGTAGCCAAACATCTACACCCAGTAGCCATAGGGGTTTATTTACAGACCATACCCGGATTGACATCTTTTAAAAAAAATTGTAATTCATCTATAAACTGTTAAACAAAAATTGTTTCTGTGATACTTCTTCATTTGTTTACACAGGCATAACACGGCGAATTATGTAGCAGATTATAAAATGGAACATCTTACAAGTATCTAAAAAACATAGCGCTGTTTAATTAGCATAACTTTATACTGAGTAAGTCCTTAGTGCTAACCCATATCCAATAACGATGAAAAAAACTATACTACTGTTCGCCTTATTTTTTGCAGCAACGATTGCTTATGGACAGGTATATTCCGATAAAGTTGTCGGGAAAAAGAATGCGGCGCTCAAAGACAGTCTTGAGATAGCCGATTATCCTTACATACTCCCTATCTGGGGTAAAAAAGCAACCGAAAAGGGCTTTCAGTTACCCTATTCGGCGGGGGTGTCGGTCAATTATTTTTGGTCAAAATCAGATATTGTGATCCAAAATCTTAAAGTAGGCTTTAATCACGGTCCAATGTATGACCTTGACGAGATTGTAAGGTTCAACGGTGCAGAGGCAGAGGCTTCTGCTGTTACCATAAGGCCGGATGTATGGATACTCCCTTTTCTTAATATTTACGGGATATTTGGCAAGGCCAAAGCCAGCACCTCCATAAATGCCGGTATATGGGTGCCGGATGGCAATAACAACTGGAGCGAAGTAACCTCTTTTCATACAAAAGCCAATTTTGATGCAGTAACCATGGGACTGGGCATGACACCTACCATAGGGATTGGCGGTGGCTGGCTCGCACTGGACATGAACATGGCCTGGACCGATATTGACGAACTGGACAAACCGGCCTTTAGTTATATTTTTGGTCCAAGGCTTGGTAAAACCTTTAAATTCAATAAACCCGACACCAATATTGCCGTATGGGTAGGTGCCTTCAGGGTACACCTGAAAAGTGGCACCAATGGAAGCATTAACCTGAGTGATGTTATTAATCTTGACGGCGCGCAGGAAAAAGTAGATAACGGACTGGCAACCGTAGCCCAAAAACAGCAATCGGTAGACGATTGGTGGGCAGGCCTAAGCACTGTTGACCAATCAAGACCTTCTAATATTGCCAAGCACAATACAGCAAACCGCGCTCTTGAAAGTGCCGGAAACCTTCTAAATTCTATTGACGGTGCCCTAAGTACTGCCGAATCGTCTTCGGTACAATACTCTCTTGAAAAAGCGCCTAAAGACATGTGGAACTTTATCATCGGTACACAATACCAGTTTAGCAGGCACGTAATGTTCAGGGCAGAAGTTGGATTCCTGGGAAGCCGCACCCAGGCTTTGGGAAGCTTACAGTACCGTTTCGGACTATAAAATCATCTACATGAAAAAGATACTCCTTCTGCTGTTTATGCTGTTGAGCATGACTACATCCCATTCACAGGTCCTGATTTCGCTTGTGTTTGGCGACAAACTCAATACGGGATCTATCGAATTCGGACTCGAAGGCGGAGCTAATTTTTCTACCTTATCCAATGTTGACGATGCAAAATATAATCCGGGATTCAACCTTGGATTCTATTTTGACTTCCTTATGAAAAAACATCCCGGCTGGATGATTAACACCGGAGTGATCGTAAAATCGCCACTGGGTGCCAACAACCTGCCGGTATACTCACTTAACAATGCCGAGCTTGACAACATATACCAGGGTGGGCATGTAAACAGGGAGATACGTTATTTTAACGTGCCCATACTCCTGAAATACCAGTTTAAAAACCACATTTTTGTAAAAGCCGGGCCGGAAGTGGCTCTATTGGCCAATGCTTTTGACGAATTCATAAAGGAAATAGATGATGACGACCTGCGCTACAAGAACAACATAAGGGACAAGATACATGTAATAGACGCCGGGCTTTGTTTTGGCACCGGCTACAGGCTTATGGGTGGTAATGGCATGAATATAGGGCTAACCTATTACCTCGGGCTTGTGCCGGTAATGAAAGGCGACGGCCCCAGGATATACAACCGCAGTTTTTATGTTACTGTCGGGATTCCCATAGGCAAAGGCAAGGCCATGAAAAGAGCCGCAGAGAAAAAAGCAGAAACCGAAAAAGCAGGTACCTTACCGGAACAGCCATAAGTACTTTATAATAAATTATAAATAGGCTATATTTGTGCATCACACACTATATGCCTTATGAAAAAGTTTTTTTTATTCCTTTTATTAGCACTTAATCTCTATACAATAACTGCCCAAACCAGAAAGGATTTTACCGGCTGGGGGGCAGTTTTTGCATCATATAAGCTCAATGATAAGCTGAGCATCCATTTTGACGGGCAGCTGAGAAGTTCTGACGAATGGGAGAAATTCCAGAACGTGCTGCTTCGCCCGGGGCTTAACTACCACATTAACAGCAAATCGATTGCCACTGTGGGATATGCCTTCGTGGGATCTAACAGGACCGTAAGCGACATTTCGGGGTGGATTCCGGAGCACCGCATTTGGGAACAGTACATCTACAACCAAAAATTTGCGCTTGATGCACGAAGCACTACACTACAGCACCGTTTTCGCCTTGAGCAGCGATTTATAGGCACGCCAATGGTAGAAGGCAGTGAGCTTACCACTGATAATTTTGAGTTTGCCCTGAGGCTGCGCTATTTTGTACGCATGATCATGCCGCTGCAAAAAACGGAAAGCTTTACCAATGGTGCATTTGTAGCCTTTCAGGATGAGGCTTTCTTTAACCTAAAGAACAACGATGTGGTAACCAACGGAAAAGTATTTGACCAAAACAGGGCTTATGTGGCTTTGGGCTGGCGTTTCTCTTCTAAGTTTGACCTTGAGGCAGGCTACATGAACCAGTATGTTTTAGGCAAAAGCATAGACGTTTCCAACAGCATCATACAACTGGCAGGATATGTGAGGCTGTAATTTAGAAATAATAAAAGAGGCATGAATTCGAGCATATATACTGATAAATTTAATGGACTCCTGATTACATCCAGATTTGAAGATTGGGAGGAAAAAATAAAATTAGGGATATTTCCTAATTTTGAATATGCTCAGATAGACATATTAAATCTTAAAAATAACATTCAAACAATAGATTCTGTTGCTTTTGATAAAGTTTCTTCTGATGACTTTAATCTTGTAAACTCTATTTTAAAACAACAGCGCCTTGGAGCAATCGCAATTCACGAAAGTGATATATCAAATTCTTCAGCACTTTATTGTCAACATCTGGTTATAGGTGACAAAGTGACACTCGACTTAAAAAATGAGATGCTTATTTCTGTCGAAGGGATGACTTTCTTATCTGTAAAAACTTATAAAGGAAAAGTAATTGATGATCTGAAAAACATTAAGAATCTTACAGTGTGGCATGATAAAGGATATGCAAATAGCTTATTCAAAAAAACTCCTGCTCTCGAATCCTTACAGCTTTATGACACAAATGTTGAAGTATTGGATCTTTCTTTGAATCCATATTTAAACTCAGTTGAATTTTACACGAGTAAAAATTTACAAAAAGTTCTTTTCTCAAAAGATAAACTACCGAAAAAAATTAATTATGAAGCATGTCCAAATCTGAATTTGCAACGTTTTCCCTTAAGAAAAGACCTCACTAAAGAAAGAAATCTACACCCGGACATTCTTAAATTGAAAGCAACTTTTGAATTATTCTTAGAAAAGAATTTGAATTACTCAACTATGTCTAAAATGACTTTTGAAGAATACAAGTCTTTTGTTTTTGTTGTATTTGATAGGCTAAATGAATTAAGGAATCTTGGCATTATTCGAGAAGATATTACCCCTTTTATTCAGGCTTTCTATTATAATGAATCATTCAATATAGATGATTCTGACATACTATTTGAAAGAAGGTTTTCAGCAATAGTCGAAGAAATTGAGGAGTTTTGCTCCGACCCCCATTTTTGGGAAACAGATTACGAAATATACCTCCAAAAATGGAATAGATTTTTTCAGTATGATTGGCTTAAAAAGATATAAAAACTGCTGGCATACCCATCGCTTGCGTAGCATCACGCTTGTGTCTAATCATAATTTTATATATTTGGCTAACCAAAAATCCAACCACTAAAAATGAAAAACCTAAACGAATTAACCGACCTGGAACTATTGCAGGAATCAAAAAAACTGAAAACGGCAGCTGTTATTAATGCGGTACTAATTGGGTTCATGTTTGGAATCGTATTTTACAGCGTTGTAAAAAACAGCTTGGGATGGTTTACCCTGATTCCGTTGTTTTTAGCGTATAAACTGATCAATAATTCGAAATACAAGACTAAAGAAATAGACAATCTTTTGAAGGAGAGGAATCTTAAATAAGTCTAAAAGCTGCCTTAACATTTATTATGTTTTGTCATTTCGACGATAGGAGAAATCTCTAATAATGAATCGTTTAGATTTTTTCGATTCCACTACGTTCGCTCACAATGACATCCCGGAGACAAACCCTCTACTATCTAAAAAGCCGCATACTGGTAGGCAAGCGAAAAAAGATTATACTTGAATCCCGTATGGGAAAAAGCCCCAACGTGAAACTGGAATTTTAAAGACTGTTTTGCATCGATTGGCGATGAAAAGGTTGCTCCCATACGCCAGTTATTAGCAAGATTTCCTGTAGCTACGCCGTCTACAAGTGTTTCTCCCCCTGTAAACCAGTTGCCGTTTACCCCAAACCACATATGGTTCTTTAGATAGTACGAAAGGTGTACCTGCGCGCTGAATACCGGTTCCTGCTTTTGGGTTTTGACAGAGAGGTATTCTTTATTTTCAGTGTAGAACCAAACCCCTGTATAGGCTTCGGCATAAACACGCTCAAATCGTTTTGATATACCTACCTCAGGTTTAAAGCCCCAGCGGTTAGTACCAATATTAAATAATCTGTCTTCAAAATATTGCCCTGTAGGTATGGATGTGACAAAACTGAACCCGATAATTGCCTTTTGCTGATAGTTACTGAATTCTTTTGCAGGCAGTGCCGGAGAGCCGGTAAGGTTTATCCCGAAGCGTATGCGTGTATCACCTAAGCCATTACGCGAAATAGTCCGGTATTCACCCAGATAATCGCCTTCCCCATGCATAAAAGTAATGGGCTGGGTAAGCTGTATCCTTGCCAGTTTTTTGAAAAACCCGAAGGTATGTACATAGCCTAATCCTATATTGTGCGAATTTAATTTGGCATCCTGGATGGGCTGTGCCGCATCTGAAATAATATTACCGTTCGAATAGCCGTAGACAACTGCAAATACATTTGCATTTTTAGGCAGCGCCGCATAGGCTCTTGGCTCAACCTCCTGGCCATAAACGCAATGATTCAGCAGCAAAAACAGGTATATCAGTGGTAGTCTTGATTTCATTGAAAACAACTATTTGGCATTTCGGACAATAGAGGCGGTCATTTTCAAATTTAAGAAAAGAGCAGCTACAGCAATTACCAACTCTGTAGCAGATTATAATCTGCTACATCAAAAAAAAGGCAGCCTCAACGGTTGCCTTTTATATGATTAACGATAGCGGTTACTGCTTATCCAGCGGAAAAGAAAAACCTACCGCCGCTGCACCTGAGAATTGCTCGACTGCATTATGGTAGTAATAGGTGAATTTTATCTCGGTCGCGTGCTTACGCCCTATTGCCAGGCCTAAAGAAAAAGGTATATGCAAAAGTGCTCCGCTCTTCTTAAGCTGTGTATATTGTGTATCGGTTTCAAAAGAACCTATAGACATCCCTACGCCAACTTCCACAAAAGGCGCAACATACGGAATGGGTGCCGCCAGGCGAACTTTTGCACCAAGCAAAGCCGCATTTGACTTGATGTATTCTTTTACTCCTGCTGGCATATCCTTTTCATCAGATTCTCCCGAAGCAACAACAAGGCCCACGTAAGGCCTCACGCCAAACCAGGTATTGGGAGCCCAGACATATTCTGCCTGTGCATAAAAACCATTTCCTGTTGTTTCCGATTCGTCGTAGGGTGCTGCCAGGCCGATACCTACCGAAGCATTGATGAATTCACCTTTTCTTGGCTGGGCAAATGACAGGCATGTAAATAATAATGTAATGACAGAAAAATAAAGTTTGCTCATGTAGTAATTTTTAGTGCGGCAAACTTATTAAAAAAAGTCGTAATCATCTTGTAATACTGCTGTGTTGCTGACCGGTTTCCGCAAATTGCGCCGGCGTAGGCTTTAATCATGTACGAACGGGCGGAAAGTACATGAGCCCGCTACAGCCTCCTCAACAGCCTGACGGCCCGTCATCTTCGTTATTACAAAAGATTACGACTTGTAGTATTTCCAAAATTATAAAATGAAAAAGACACAAAGTGACAAAGGAATCATAAGCTTATATTAATTTATTATAAAATTTTCTTACCATATTTGTTTTAAAACAACACGTTAACATATTATTTGTTATAAATTTACACAATCGACAATAATTAACTATATACTGTCTATTTTTAGCAGGATTTCATATACTTATGCAATCGCTAAAACCTAATTAAGCTATAAACTAACAAAAAAAATTCATGAATTTGTCAATTACTAATCTAAGGGGTAAATTAAAAAAAACGAGCTTGCTGCTGTTGTGCCTGGGGGCATGGCAGGCAGAAGCCCAGGAAACCATTACCGTTTTTGACGGTGTACTATATTATGACGGCTATGCCGGTTTTGTGGAAGGCGCTGATCTTTTAGAGCCTATTTCATCCGACATACTTCGTTTTAGCAATGCGGTGTATGCAAAAAAACTTACCGATGCACAGCTAGACCTTATAGGGAACACGCTTGACATAGACGTTAAGCTTGAAGCAGCCTGTGATAATTATGACCGTCTTGGACATGTTACCCTTGCTTTCACACCAAAAGGGGTAGAAACTTATGTGCAGTCTGAAGTGCAGCATATTGAGGTTTCCCGTTTCATTACTCCTTTTATGAACAAGAACAACAGCCCTAATAACGTTAATTACCACTTTAAGTCGGACAACGTGGCTGATATACTATCTAACACAGCCCTTCGCGAGCAGTATGATATATGGGTAGAGTTTGAGGTATTTGGTACTACAGGCGCAGGCCAGACACAGGTATCAGGCTGTTCAGGCCACAAAGATACCTTCAGGGCTACCTTAAAACTTACAACCTCAGAAGATTCTTCGATCGTTAATACTGACCCGTTGTTCTTCAAGCCAATTCTGAGCAGGGTAAACATGAACAACTATGACGCAACAGATGTACCTGGCGAAACTACAAAACTGATAAACTTTCACCTTGACACACAGGTTGAAAATTTAAAGCTGTTCCTTATCACTTCTAACCATGGTTCAAATAGTGGTGGCGAAGAATACATCCGCCGCCGCCATAACGTATACCTGAACAACACCCTGATCTATGCTTATGCACCGGGAGGAAAATCATGTGAGCCTTACCGTCAGTTCAACACTCAGGGTAACGGTATTTATGGAGTTAATCCAATGCCGGTTCGAGGGTGGATCTACTGGAATAACTGGTGCCCGGGCGACAGGATACCGATTCACGAAGTAAACCTTGGAACCCTGCCTGCAGGTGACTATACAGTAAAAGTTGATGTCCCGGATGCCGTATTTAATGGCAGTCAGGGTAACTTCCCAATTTCGGCTTACCTGGAGAACAGGGCGAGCGGCGATGTGCCTGCGTGTGTAATGCCGGTCAATCTTTCTGCTACTGCAACGAACTATGGTATAGATGTAAATTGGGACGAACTGGGCTCATCTGACGAATGGGAAGTGCTTTACGGAAAAGTAATCGTTAATGGCCAGGGACAAATAACCAATGCAAGTCTATTGGATGAAAACTATCATTCTGTTAGCGGTGAAACGGAAGGATCACTTAGCGAAAACCTGTTAACCAGCACACAGTACCAGATATTTGTAAGGTCTAATTGTGATGAAGAGAACAACAGCAACTGGTCGCTGCCAACTTACAGAACGACTAAGGCAACGATATTGACATTGGCTGAAAACACGATCAATCCGTTTACATACTACCCTAACCCGGTAGAAAACAACCTGTACATTAAATCAGACAACAGGGAAATCAATGGGATATCAGTTTATGACATGAACGGAAGACTGGTAATGACCAAAGAAATTACAGGTCTTGAAGGCATGGTTAACATGGAAAGCCTAACTACAGGAATCTACCTGCTAAAGGTAAATGTACAAGGAGAAGTGCAAACGTATAAGTTCCAAAAGAAATAAGCAGATAATACGGATCTGTAATCCGTATACTTTAAAATTAAAACAAGGCAGCCTAAGGGTTGCCTTTGTTGTTTTAGTATATTTTAAAGGCTATCTTTTTCTTGTAATTAGCAGCATTGGGAAGAGTAATTTTAGGTTTGAGATTCCTTGGTCATAATATAATCTATATGAAATCGTATACGATAACCTGCAAATAAAAAAAGGAAGCCTATAGCTTCCTTTTAGTACCTGGAGTGGGAATCGAACCCACACACCTAAGTACACGAGTTTGAGTCGTGCGCGTCTACCAATTCCGCCATCCAGGCTTGTTGATTGTGGTGTCAATCTATACAAAAACAGCTACAATGTTACTGTTTCGTGGGTGCAAATGTAAAAATAAATATTTAATTTCCTTGAAAATACATTGAAATTTCCTTTAAGAGTTAAATTAAATTCCTAAATTTGCACCCTCGTATACAGGTCTAAAGACTAACTAACTACAAAACAACAAATTAAAATGTCATACAACGAGCCCGAAGCAAAAATATTTGCATGTTCTCAAAGTGTGTACCTGGCCGAAAAAATAGCCAAAAGCTATGGCGCGGAACTGGGTAAAGTTACGTTCTCTACATATAGTGACGGCGAATTCCAGCCTTCATTCGAAGAATCAATCAGGGGATTAAGGGTTTTCCTTGTGTGCTCTACATTCCCGAGCTCAGACAACCTGATGGAACTTCTTCTTATGATCGACGCTGCCAAAAGGGCATCGGCAAGGCACATCACTGCTGTTATACCTTACTTCGGTTGGGCAAGACAGGACAGAAAGGATAAACCAAGGGTTCCGATAGGGGCTAAACTTGTTGCCAAGCTGCTTGAAACAGCAGGTGCTACAAGGATCATGACCATGGACCTTCACGCTGACCAGATACAGGGCTTCTTCGAGAAACCGGTAGACCATCTATTTGCTTCTACTATTTTCTTACCATACGTTAAAAGCCTGAACCTGGAGAACCTTACTATAGCTTCTCCTGATATGGGTGGCTCTAAGAGAGCTTACGCCTACTCTAAATTCTTAGGGTCTGACGTGGTGATCTGCTATAAGCAGCGTAAAGAAGCTAATGTAATCGAGACGATGGAGCTTATCGGTGATGTAACCGGAAAGAACATCATCCTTGTTGACGATATGATAGATACGGGCGGTACGCTTGCAAAAGCAGCCGACCTAATGATAGAAAGAGGCGCACTTAGCGTAAGAGCTATATGTACGCATGCTATACTTTCAGGTGGCGCTTATGAGAAGATAGAGAACTCTAAGCTTACCGAACTGATCGTTACAGACAGCATCCCTTTAAAGAAGCAGTCGCCAAAAATTAAAGTTATCACATGTGCAGACCTGTTTGCAGATGTAATGCACATGGTGCAAAACAACACTTCCATTAGTGGGAAGTTTATAATGTAAGTTTTTTTATTATTAATTATATAATTTATTTCAAATGAAATCAATTACGATCAAAGGATCTGAAAGAGAAAGCGTAGGTAAAGCGGCAACGCGTACGATACGTAATGCTGGAATGGTTCCTTGCGTGTTATACGGAGGAAATCAGCCAGTACATTTTACTGCAGAAGAAATAGCATTCAAAGGCTTAGTTTACACTCCAAACGTACACACTGTAGTAATTGACCTTGCCGGTACAACTTACAACGCTATCCTTCAGGATATCCAGTTCCACCCGGTATCTGACAAAATTTTACACATCGATTTCTACGAACTTGATGAGAAAAAAGAAATCACTATGGAAGTTCCTGTGAAAGTTACAGGTAATTCTCCAGGTGTTATGGCAGGTGGTGTTTTACGTCTTAACCAACGTAAACTTAAAGTTAGAGCTTTACCTGCTAATCTACCTGACTATGTTGAAGCAAGCATCAGCGAACTTCAGATGGGTAACAAACTTTATGTTACTTCTCTTCCAACTGAAAACTATAAGCTACTTCACCCGGACAACACTGTTGTTGCTCAGGTAAGAATTTCTCGTGCTGCTATGAAAGCTGCTCAGGAAGCTGCAAAAGCTGCAAAAGCTCCGGCAAAAGGAAAGAAAAAATAATTTATTATTTTTCCAGCATACAGAAAGCGCTCCCAAAAGGAGCGCTTTTTTTATGATCGGGATTGTTCGACTGCCGGATTTTTCGAATCACCTAAGTACCGAAACCGAAGTATCCAAAAATCCAACCATCAAATTATCAAATTATCAGAATCGAAACTTAAAGCTCAGCAAAACATATCTCGGCAGCAGCCTGAACGAATTTGTCGCATAGCCATAATCAGAAACACTATAGGTATCGAAAGTTTTAGTATTGAAAAGATTTCGCGCATCAAGCCCAATGATATATTTTTTATCCTTAAAAGAGTAAGCACTTTCTAAATCGGAGAAAAAATAATTATTATGCTCATCAAGTCCTCCAAAGTTATAATGCTCGGTAGTAAGCTTCATTGTAAAATTATCTCCTGTTTTATACAACAAGTCTAAAAAACTGGTTTTGGCACTGTTTTTAAAGGTAGTTTCAGATTTTGCCTGATTAAAGCTCCACACTGTACCGATATTAAAATCAAAATCGCCCTTCAAATCGCTTCGCCACCCAAAGGTATAATTCTGGGCATAGGATGTGTTTTTACGCAAACCCGAATCGTTTATGATGTTATAGTAAGCCCTCATATCAGCTCTTATGCCTAGCTGAACACTCCCTTTTAATTTCCTGACCACAAAATGCGAGTTGAACTTCCCACTAAAACTGTCACCACCTTTCATAATAAAAGCTTCTGAAAGAGAACTATTCTGATCGAGTTCACTGCGATAGCTCACAACGTCATTCTGTTTTGAATAATCAACCCCCCAGGAGAAACTGTAGCGGTTCAGGTAATGCTTGGTAGAATAATTTAGCCCGGCAAAAGAACTCTCCAGCTGCTCAAAATAGCCAAGCCCTTTAGCAAAACTACGCGAAGAGACAAGAAGATATGCATCGTTAACCTGTATCAGGTTCGTGTTGGTCACCCTATAGCTATAATTGGCCGAAAGCGTATTCTGCGGATTGAATTTATACGACGCAAAAAGGCTTGGGGTTACATAAAAAGGGTTCTGTTTTTTGGTGCTGCCGTTCTTATTCTCAAAGCTATTAAAGAGCTGGTGCACGCTGGCATTTGCCGTAACCGAAAATTTACCCACGTTCCAGGTATAAGCACTACTGGCATATAGATCGCCCACATTAAAAGCCGAACGTGACTGAAAGTCTTCGGGCAATATAGTTCCCGAATCGGAGTACAGGCTGAAACGGGTAGCAAGATCATCATGGTTATTCTCATAACCCACCGTAAAAGCTATGAGGTCGTTGTTTTTCTGTTTCAGTTTAAAATCGGCCTCCAGGCCCATGTATTGTTTTTTGTTTTTAATAGCATTGCCAATAGCGTTGATACCATCATACGGAAACAGGTCGCCCATAAGATAATCATTGATCCCGTACTGCTGCGGCAGCCTGTCACTCAGAAAACGTCCTTTAAGCAATACGACATTACGTTTATCCCACTGATGGGTATAGGTTAATTTTTGGTCGAAATAACTGTTCTGGGTATCTAGCTTTTCCCTGCTGCTTGTACCGTTAAAAATAAGATCGTTCCTGAAATCATCACTCCCACTATTAAGGGTTGTAGACGATTGCAGCATTTGCGTAGCCGATACATCATAATTGAAGTAGGCGTTGATGTAGCCTCTTTTCAGGTAGTTTTTTGAGCTGTTACTTTGTATATTCTCAAAGTAAGTCCTGGGTATATCTACGACCGAATACGAATTATTCCACGCACTCAGTTCATCAAAACCCAAAAAGCCTTTTAACGTAAGCTTTACCTTTGAACCTAACGGAATTATAGTGCTCAGCGAAACCATCTCGGCATTGTTGAAATTAGAACGCTTTTCATCAAGCCGTGGCACGCTGAAGCTCATATCCATAAGTGCCGTAGCATTGACACTCCTGCCCACAGACTCCAGTTCACTGGAATTATAGATCATATCGTTAATAGCTCCTGTTTTATCATACCCGGCATTGTTCAGGTTACAGGTCAAAAAGTTTTTATAGGCCTTGCTGAAATTCATAAGGTTACCACCTGCATTATAGCGGTTATCATTGCCATAAGCCAGCGACACATCGCCAAACCACAGATTTTTGAATTTCTCATCAACCGTTAAATTAAGCGCCACCCCATCAGAATCCTCAATACCTTTAAGGAGTTTATTATTAGAATAATTCCGCAGTACCTCAACTTTATCCAAAGGCTGGGTAGGCATATTGCGGGTTAGCAGTGAATACCCTTTATTGAAGAGGTCGTCTCCATCGACCATAACCTTTTCTATCTCGTTCTCGCCATAAAATATTTTACCGTCTTTCTGCACGGTAACACCAGGTATATTCTTCAGCAGGTCTTCAACCACTACTTCGTGGCCGGTAGCTAGTTTCTTTGCATCATATACAAGGGTGTCACCTTTCAGTTTCACAGGCGCTTCGGCCTCTATAATGACCTCTTTAAGCACCTCCTGCGACTCTTTCAATATAAAGTTTTGTGTAATATCCTTACCCTCAGTAACCGAAATTTTATGGCTTTGCTTTTCATAACCCAAAAAGTTAGCCTCGAGGATATAGTCGCCCGCATCCTTTACCGTTATGGTATAATTACCATTTTCCTGGGTAATGCCATAGGCTATAAACTTTCCTTCATTATTTTTTATAATGACAGAAGCCCCGGGTAATGTCTCACCCGAAGCTGCTTCTATTTTACCCTTTATGGCCGTTTGTCCAAATACAGGCAATGATATTATAAAAAATAAGGCAAATACAAGTTTTTGAAGCACTAGTTAGAATCAATTATTTATTGTTCCCATTCATATTTTAGTTCGTAGCCGCCTCTTGACACTTTTACGGATTCACCCATTCCGGGATTTGCCTGCCTCATCTCAGCTTCCATATTGGCTTCAAACTCATCTTGCTGCTCAATAGACTGTCTTTGTGATATTGGCTCTTTATTACTTGTTTCAACTAATGTGGCAAATTCTTTGTCAAATATAGCATCTCTTTTAAATTCTATTTTTTCAACTACCCATGTAAATTTTTCACCCGCATCATGGGCTTCTATGATTAATCCCGGAAGTCCATGCAGCTTCCATGGGCCGTATGGCAACGCTATATCAGGTGTAAACCATACAATCCAGTCCATGCCCCGATATGAAGTTGTTGCTTTAGTACACTGATAATTACCAATGACTTTTTTCTCTTCAGTTATATTCCACTTGAGATTATTATAATCATCTTTCACCAAAACCAGGTTAAACCCTAAAGTCTCAAATGAAAGAATTTCTTTCTTTTTATGATCTATTTTTAGATATCGCCAATCAGGGATTACTCTTTTGTTTTGTTTTCTTTCCTCCGTTTGATTATCATTTACCTGAGTCGAGTATTTTGGCAGGTAAATGGTAACTGCCTTATTCACAAACAAACTGGCATTTAAAGAATTCGGAATATCTGTATTATTATGAATTCTATACTCAACCACAGCATTGTTTTCCTTTGGCTTTTGAGCAAAAGCAGACACAAAAATCAGATTCAGAACTATATATATAATTGCTTTCATTCATTATATTTTAAAAACAGGTGAAAACTAATTGTTCTCACCTGTCATATTAATCAGCACTCTACATTCTTATCTACATCCCGGAAGATCGTGTGTAGCAGTATAACCTGACATTGGATTAAGCATGTTAGACTGAGCAGTAACTTGAGAATCAGCCCATTCACAACACGATTGTGCAGTAGGAGCTGTTCCATTGTAAGAGATTTTTTTCACAACCTCATTTCTTACATTCCTGATAAAGATGGTAAATCCACATGGCAGGACATCTTCATTGTCTGTACACTCAGAAGATTCTTTGGCAGCCGGCTCATTTTTTTTGGTTTCTTTTTCAGAACCTTCAGCGAAGGAAATTGAAGTCATTGCAAAGCACATGATAGCGCTTAATAGAACTTTTTTCATAATTAATAATTTTAAAATTGGTTTGTAAATAAATTAACAATAATACAAGCTTGCTTATTACCTTTACTGAGACACAACCTAATGTGAATCAATTTATTACTAAAAGTGCAGCAGGAAAGTAGTAGTTACTGCACTTGTTAATTTTATTTTTTATTAAGTCAAACTTAACAAGATAAAGATCAAAAAAAACTTAAAATTTAGTTAATTTTTTACAAACCCTTTTTTATATTAATTTACAGCTTTTCCCATTCAAAACTCAGCTCTTCTCCACTACGGGGCACAGGTGTTCTTGTAATAGTACCACCCATACCTTTCAGTTTCTGCGCTATTTCTGCATGGGCATTATCCATCGCTTCTTCATTGTCCTGCAAAAATTTTTGGTAGCTCATTGGCTTACTATTCATGGTTTCATAGATCTTCGTGAAATCTTTAGAAACCATATCGCTTTTTTTATACTCTACTTTTATGGCTTTCATAGTATACTTATTGGTACTATCATAGGCTTCAAGTATAATGCCCGGCAATCCCTGCAGTTTCCAGGGGCCAAAGGCAAGTGGCACTTCGGGAGCAAACCATGCTATCCACTCCCTCCCCCTGAAATTAGTAACCGCTTTTATGCACGATAACCCCGCCACTGTTTTAGTTTCATCCGTTATCTGCCATATAAGCTCGGGATAGGTATCTCTCACAAGCATTTTATTACTCATGATATTATCATAAAAGAGTACCTCTTTTTTGTTCCGGTCTATTTTATAATAATCATCATCGGCAACAGTTGCCTTAGTTGTAGAAGTATAGGCTCCGGGCGGCAGAGGTTCCTGGGGCTTTACTTTTTCTGTCCATTCTTCTTTGGTACTGTACTTTTCACGATATACGGCCACATTACCGCTTACATATAAGGTGGTATACATTTTCATAGGCATATGGGTATTAAAAAAAGCCTGGTATTCTACCTGCACATCGCTGCCCTGTGCAAATGTTAGCACTGTATTGAGCAGTAACAAGAACGCTGCAATTTTTTTCATGGTAATTATTTTAGTTGTTTGATAGTCAATTATTGTTTTTTCCAGTCATACACCAGTTCCATACACTAATATTTGTAACCTTAATGCCAGCCACAGCAGCGTTTTTCAAAATCCCTTTCAGCTAATAAATAAAAATGCGGCGGGTGTTTTCATAGCTATATTTATACCGGATCGTACTCAAAATTAACGACATAACGAATCAAAAATTAGAATCAATTTGTTAAAATAAGGTTAAAATTCTTACAGCATGCTGTTTACTGCTACCTGTTGTCAAATTATCTTACCATAGAATAATGGAATTCTCCAAATCAAACAAATAATCTTATTTTTGCCCCATGAAATGGTTAACCTCCCTCTTTAGTAATACAGCAGAGGAAAAAGAACATACAGATCCCATGAAAAAATACCTTATCGTTGGCCTTGGCAACATAGGCGCAGAATATGTAAATACCCGCCACAACATAGGCTTTAAGGTAGTAGACCGCATCGCACAACAGGAAGGTGCATCATTTGAGACTGCTAAACTGGGTGCCATGGCCAAAGTGAGCGTAAAAGGCAGAACGCTTTTCCTGCTTAAGCCCAACACCTACATGAACCTTAGCGGAAAAGCCATAAAATACTGGCTCGAGCAGGAAAAGATCCCGATGGAGAATCTGTTGGTAATTACCGATGACCTCAACCTGCCGTTCGGGACCATCCGCATCAAAGCAAAAGGCAGCGATGGCGGCCATAACGGACTCAAAAGCACACAACAAGTGTTGAATACGGCCGACTATGCCCGTTTCCGTTTTGGGATCAGTGATGATTTTAAAAAGGGTAAACAAGTAGATTATGTGCTTGGCGAATGGGATGCCGAAGAAACCGCAAAACTATCCGAACGCCTTGACATGTCGTCTGAAGCTGTGAAGTCTTTTGTCCTGTCCGGACTTGCCAATACCATGAGCAGCTATAACGGAAAGTAAAATGGTTAGCCACGAATTAGTATAATTCGTGGCTGCAATAAACAAAAAGGGACGCTTACGCGTCCCTTTTACTATTCTATGATTATCTTTTTAATGACTATATTGTCTCCATCATGAATGTTTACAAGATAAACCCCTGCCTGCGCATGGGATAATGATATTGGCTGCTGTATAAGGCCTGTATTGGCAAACGTTTCGTTCAGCAGTCGCCTTCCCCCTATATCATATACAGCAATCTGTATATCATTACCTGTAACCGATGTAAACTGTACCATAAAGTCGCCCCTGTTAGGGTTTGGCGATACTGTAAGTCCTGCAAAAGACTGCTCAGCAACACCCGATACAGGAAGTTCTCCGGTACTGCAAATATTTAGTCCCCAACTCACCAGCTGTCCACCAACGCCGGCAGTAGTATCACTCACGGTAAGCGTCCATGTTCCTTGCGGCGTCTGTCCGTTCAGCACGCTCAATGGCGATGCAGGCATAACGTGGTATCCTCCTATCGCAGGGTTTGTACCGCAATCCATCAGTGCATGTCCATAATCATCGAAAAACGTTGCTATATTCATAGCACCATCGTGACAAACGTTCTGGAAAAGCGTTATCTCCGTACCGGCAGGACTCTTAAGCACAGCAGTAAGATCCTTTACACGATTATGGTTTATCGTAAGATATACCATTACCTTGTCTATTGGGTTAGTACCTGTTGCCATAACAGCAGAGGTTATTGCAGCTTCTTCGTCGCTGGAAATTGTTGCAGGGACATCTCCTGACATATGATCATTACAGGTCGTTACTCCTGTCGTAAAGCTGAAGACTTCGCTGCTGTTACCAGTACAGGTAGCATTAACCGGCTGTATCTTCCAGTAATATGTGGTATTATTTTCAAGGTAGTCCATTGATCGGTTACCTATTCCTACTGCATGCAAAACAATATTTTCAAATTGCTCGTCGGTAGCTATCTGAATGATATAACCTCCTGCATCTTCTATAGCATTCCACTCAAAATGAACTATACTGGGTATATCTGTAACGCCATTAGCAGGTTTCATAAGTACAATCTCACCAAAACTACTATCAATTATCTCAAGGTAAACCGAAACCATCTTACTGATACTACCCGACGTAGCCGTAACCGTCATGGAGTAAAAACCGGGAACTGCATTTGCGGGCGTTGCAACTGTTACATCTACACCGTCTGTTTCCGAAATTGTATTCGGGGTAAAAGTCACTACTGAGCCTTCGGGGGCACCCGTAAGTGCAAAGGTAGTTTCCCCTGTAAATCCTGACAGCGCCTGATAAAGCATATTATAAGTCACCTGGCTGCCAATACAGCCAACCCTGTTTTGCAGGCTGACAACAGATATCGCCATTGTAGACGGCGCCGACGTGACCGTAAAATTACTATTCGAAATATCGTAGAAAATATGGTCATAGCCTCTCACCATTATCCTTTTATTGTTACCGTTGCCTGTAGGCACCGTTATTATCTCGCTGCCATCATTAGGCACTTTGGCTGCCAATACTACCGGATAGGTAAGCCCTCCGTCGTTAGACATCAATATATCTACGTAAGCAGCATCAACGCCATTGGCAGTAGTTCCAGCAACATTCCAAGTTATGGTCTGGTTGCTGCCTGCCTGCCATGACACATTAGTGTTAGGCGAGGTAACCAAGAATGGCCCAGCCACACCCGACACATGCACCAGTACATCGTCATAGGCCGTTTGTCCGCCAAGAGGATCATTATCCCTTACCGTAACTACAAAATTAAAATCGCGCTCAACATTAGAAACAACCTCCCATGTTGGTGCAAGGTTATTAGCAAGTACCGAACTAAGTGATGGCATATAGCGCACGGGAGAAGTTGTTGGAGGCAGCGAACGGAAGTTTGGTCCTTCCGTAGCATCGGCCACGGGTGGCTGAAGCGATATTTCAAGATCCATCTGCTCCCAGCAATAGGTCAGTGCGTTTGGTATAACACTAACATCACCACCTGTTGCTTTAAGCATAAAAGGTGTTCCTTTGGGTATCGTACGGTCAGGCCCTGCATCGACAGTTGGCTCAAGGTTACCGGTTTGTACATTTACAGAGCAATCGCCCCAGCCCTTAATGAAATCCGTTATCTCAACAATGCTGTGCTTGTGGAAATGTGCATCAGAATGGTCCTGCACATTCGGGGAACAAACGCCGGCATAAGCCATGATCGTGCTTCCGCTTCCCGGCTCATAGGCTGTTTCATCGCTACGGTTACCGCCACATTCGTTATTAAAGGTATGGTTACCACCAAACTGATGGCCCATTTCGTGTGCTACGAAGTCAATATCATACGGATCGCCCACCGGTGCCCCAAGCCCCGTGATGCCTCTTGCCTTACTGTCTGAGCATGGCGACCATAACTGCGCCACACCGCCACCACCGGTACTCACCACGTGGCCGATGTCGTAGCTGTCAAAGCCTACTATACCATCAATAACGCCCTGGCTTGCATTAAGCAATGCATTATCTGTGTTTTCATTATCATAAGTATCAGCCGTAATAAAGATAAGCTCATCGTTATTATCTATCAGCTGCAGTGAAACTGCAAAATCTTTTTCATATACACTGTTTACCCTTGTTACGGTAACCACCATTGCCGCAAGCACGGCCTCAGTCTGTTCTTCAATGGTTCCGGCAGTAAGATCTGCCTCCTGAATATGGAAAGCCGCATATTCTACAGTACACGACATTGCTAGCCTGTAGGTGCGCAGCTGCCCATCGGTAGCCGTAACGCTGAAAGGAGCCATTTGCGGTTCCCTGTCTTTTTTAGACACTTCGGTAACATCGCAACGGAAAGTCCTGGGTGTTACTGCCGCCCTTTTATACGATATGCTTGTAAGTCCGTCTTTGGTATAAGGATCGGTATAGGCTGTACCTTCGTCGGTAGAGAGCATGGTATGCAGACCATAGCGGGTAATGCTCAGGCGGATAACCTGCGACGGGTTCTCTATCCCCTGCCCTACGTATGATTTTGAGTTCGGATATTTTGCCGCAAGGCCCGGCTGCATAACCGGAGCTTCATAAACCTTAAAACTTTTCAGCTGTCCATTACCGTCCGGGAACTGTATCACTACAGCCGAAGACACATTGCTGCCTCTCATAGGCGCATTGGCCAGCTTTGATTTCAGACCCTGAAGATCAAGACTGAATAAATGATACTGCGAAGGCACTGATGCCCTGTCCATAAGGGCAGACTGTGGTATGCTTTTGCCATCAGCCCTGTTCCAGATAGCATTCTGGGTATATCCCGCACTGAAAAACATGGCCGAAGCCATTACCATAAGTAAGCGTTTTTTCATAAATTTTTCTTTTTAACAGAAGACGAAGATACTAATTTAGACTACATGACATAATTTTAACATTGTGATATGGTTATCATTATTCCGAAATTGCTTATGAATTTTTGTGGTAAAGGAATTTTCGTACCTTTCGTTTATGAAAAAAATATGCTTACTGCTAATTGCCTCGTTATTTTTAGTTTGCTGCAAAGCCGGAAAAGAAACTGTCTCCGAGTCCATGAAGGGTGCCGAAGTAACTTCTCCCTGCCCTGAGAGGGCTGTTTGCAACTTTGAGATACTGAAGGACAAGAGCCTTGACATAAAGACTGACGATACCGGCCATACCTACTTTAACCTGAAGGATGCCCCCGGCAAAACCGTATTTAAATATACCCACAAGAAAATTACAGACCCTAACCTTATGGATGCCGGCTACAGCGAAACCATCATTTTTGAGACTGATGGCAACGCCAAAAATCTCAACTATTCAGGTGCGGATATCCAAAAAGTAAAGATGCTTCTTAACGTGCAGTGCTATTGCCCCGGCAAAGCCGGAATTTATATCATAAAAGAAGGCACCCTTAACTATAAGGACAACAAACTGCATATCGAGATACCTCAAATTGTTCACGGACAAAAGACAAAAATTGTGGATGTTGTGGTGAGGTAGCTGGATTATTGGATTATTAAATGACGTCGATTGCAATTCCCCATCCAGACACTACTAAATTCCAGAGAAAATTATGAAAAAAATAATTTTAATAGCAATCCTTTTTTGCGCTTGTAGCCCCAAAGAAAACAACCTGAAATATTTGATTTGTAAGGATTCGATTCAATATTGGAACTATGAATGGCCAAGAGTTCGATCTGAATATTATGGTTTTACTTTTAGCTTCGATAAGAACGGTAAAGTAGTCAAATATTCATATGACAAGGAAAAAAACATAAGAAGGCTTTTTACTGACGGAATTGATATGTCTAAGGAAAAATGGAGTATATCAGAGGATTCAATTTTTAAATTTATGAAAGACTCTGAGAAAATTATCAAATTTAATGAAGATACTATATTTGCAATTGATTTATTGACGAAGCAAAAGGTTTATTATGTTAGAGTAAAAGGGGATCTAAATATAGTTCCAAATCCTGTTTTTAAAGCAAGGGATAAAGATTCTATTGATTATAAAATCATTGATATATAATTTTCTTTCACGCGAACGCGAGCGTCACGCACCAGATGGCTCGGATATGTTGTAAATATCTCGCGTACGATAGCGCGGATTTGCAATCCGTGCCGGTAAAGACAAAAAAGATTTATCAGTTTTAAATCTTAGATATTTATAAGTTACACGGATTGAAAATCCGCGCCATCGGCTACCGGTAATCACGAATTTGCCCACATCAAACAAGGTAAACGTATCTGCAACATCAGAACTTTATAATAAGATAGGTGGTACGATGGTAATTCCATGTACAGATATTAATAGTAATAAATATAAAAGAACAAAAGATTAAAAATGAAATATCTGTTAATATTATTATTGTTTTTCTTCTCGTGTAAAAAGATAGAAGTAAAATATTTAGAAATATATTACATGAAAGAAAACGCATTAACTTCTTTCAGTATACCATGTGATATTGTCAAGCCAAAAATTTATGGCACAAAAAGCATGCATATTCAAGATGAGAAATTTATTAAAAAATTTATGATCTTATATCATGAACTGAAAGATTCCGAAGAAACAAGGAGTATTGATACTAGAATCAGAATTGTCTATCATCATGGAGATATTACCGATACAATTTGTATGGGCGAGCATTTTACAATTTTTGTCAATGGACAGATTAAGGAAGATTCTCCGGAATTGCTAAAACTCATTAAGGACAAGATTTACCGAAACAAGGGGTGATTATAGATGGATGATATGATACATTTTTTTCGGAGAATCGTTGTCCAATAGCGCGGATTTGCAATCCGTGCCGGTAAAGACAAAAAAAGGAATTGTCAGTTTTTAAAAACAATCGTTCAAAACTAATGAAGTTATGACACACAAAAATAGTTGCGCAATTGGGTTATTGCTGTTTACATTGAGCTATGTAATGTTCTCGCAGGGCGCTAAACTGTCCTGGTTTCAGGAGCCGATAGATTTTGCACACTGGTTCAATTTAACAGGCGCAGTATTACTGTTTTCCTTTAATAACGTATTCCCGAAGAACAAGCTTAATTCCGTGGCGTCTGTTGTAACCACTTTAGGCATTATCGCCCATATAGGCCTCTGTACCATTGACTTTATAATGTGGAGTTTTGGCAATGATGAAGCAGCCAAAGAACAATTAAGCGAACACATAAGCAATACCCCGTCAATCTTATATCCTTTTATCATTATTGGCCCGTCTTTGCTTTTTTTCGGACTGGCATTACATGCCGCAAATTTCATTAAAACCAACACCATAAGTTCCTTAATGGTCATACTTGGAGCGCCCGCTGTAGGCTTCTCTTTTTTTATACTGAAAAACGGAATACTCATGGTACTAAGCTGCGTAATCTTTGCTTTGGGACTGGCTTTGCTTCTTTACAGGAAAGAAAGCGGCAAAATAGCTCCGCCGATGCGAGCGTGACACAACAACACGGATGGCACCTGAGGGCTTCGCCCGAACCGACAAAGTAAATCCGCGCCATCAGGTAAATTTACCAAACAGCCTTATACTTATTTTGTATCTGTTTATTTTTATACTTTATGTAAATATATTCACTATTGCTCCTGGAGTTTAATACAACGAGAGTATCTCCTTTGATCTCAATTTTGTTCGATTTGATTCCTAAATGATATAATTCATTAATAGGCACCGCCATATCCAGTACCCTTTCATTTTTCTTTACAAATGATACACCTCTGTACCCCCTCACTTCGGGATCGAGTTCGGGCAGCTGTTCCAATTGATTGTTTCCTATAAAAAATTCATTAACACATCCGTTGGGGTAAAATTTGATTACTGACAACAGCTGCCCTTCCCTGTCTTTTCCCTGCTCAAACACTTCTCCCCCGAAACCTACATAATAGCGTTCTACATAAAGGGCTGTAGTATCTGCCCCCTCAGGCATGCTCACATTATATTTATCTCTGTACTGTTTATCAAAGAAAGTAGCGTCTCTGGGAACTTTTGTAATTCCGTCACTAAGCAGCCTGTATTTTATAGATGCAATACTGCAAACAGCCAACACCAGAACTAAAAAGGATTTTGCCATATCGTGAACAGATTAAGTTAAATGTTGAATCAGAAGATTATATCAAAAATATATCCACCAAATTAATTCTTTTATTATAACATTGTATTTCCTTACTTTTAAATTTTCACATATCTGTTGCCACAATTGCCGTGCTCCGTTGCCTTCACTCGCAGTTAATACACAGAACCCACCATTGTGACCTCCGACAACCATCAACCTACAACCAACAACAAAAAAAACCAAAGAAGATAATTTAATTGGATTCAGATAGTTAAATTTGCGGAACATATAGAATAGGTTTGAAAATTTTCAATTCAATACAGGAGTTTACCTCAACCACAAGGACCATTGTTACCCTGGGTACTTTTGACGGCGTGCATAAAGGCCACAAAAGCATACTGGAAAAACTCATAAACAGCAGCAAATCATCGGGGTGCGAAAGCGTTGTGCTTACTTTTTTCCCGCATCCGCGAATGGTTCTGCAGCAAAACAGCGACCTTAAATTACTCAACACCATAGATGAAAAGGCGGCCCTGCTTGAAAAAGCGGGTATCGACAACCTTATCATCCACCCGTTCGACATGGTCTTTTCCAGGCTTACCGCCGAAGAATTTGTAAAAGATATTCTGGTAGACAGCCTGAACATCTCTAAAATAATCATAGGCCACGATCACCGTTTTGGCCGTAACCGCACTGCCAACATAGACGATCTTATCCGTTTCGGGCAGGAGTATGGTTTTGAAGTAGAGAAGATATCGGCACTTGAGATCAACGAGGTATCGGTAAGTTCGACCAAAATACGCACAGCACTTAATGAAGGGCATATAGATGTTGCCAACGATTATCTTGGTTACCCATACTTCATTAACGGCACCGTGGTTCACGGCAAACAGCTGGGCAGGACCATCGGTTTCCCTACGGCTAACATTGAACCAACAGAAAGCTATAAGCTTATCCCCGCCAATGGCGTTTATGTGGTATCATCAGAGATTAACGGCAAGACCGTTCAGGGCATGATGAACATTGGCACCCGGCCTACTGTTAGCGGCGTGGGCACTACCATTGAAGTGCACTACCACGACTTTAACGAAGACCTGTACGGTAAAAAGATAACCGTGAGCCTGCACCACAGGCTGCGCGACGAAATAAAATTCGAATCGTTTGATGCCCTGAAACAGCAGCTGGAACAGGACAGGCAGGATTCGCTCGCTTATTTTAAGACCCATAGCCTATGAAACAGCGCCTGTTCCTCCAAATAGATAACGCCCCGTTAATTATTTTCAGGATCTTTTTAGGTTTCCTGCTGGCCTGCGAAACCTTTGGCGCCATACTTACCGGTTGGGTAAAAAGCAATTTTATAGACCCAACCTATACCTTTTCGCATATTGGCCTTGAGTGGCTGCAGCCGCTTCCCGGTTATGGCATGTATGCTTACTTTGTCGTAATGGGAATTTTAGGCGTGCTGGTCATGATCGGCTACAAATACCGCTGGACACTGGGACTATATACATTGCTTTGGGGCGGTGTATATTTTATGCAGAAGACCTCCTACAACAACCACTACTACCTTTTGCTGCTGGTATGCCTTATCATGCTTTTCCTTCCTGCAAACCGTTATGCATCGGTAGACGCTAAACAAAACCCATCCCTTCAAAAGCTTACGATGCCCGCGTGGTGCTCGTGGGTAATGATCCTTCAGGTAACCATCGTATATTTTTATGCTACCTTGGCCAAATTTTATCCGGGATGGCTGAGTGGCACTTTTGTACACGACCTGCTTGACCGGTCGGTTACCAACCCCACGCTGAATGAGATCATGACGCAAAAGTGGTTCTACCTGTTCATCACTTACTCGGGTATGGCGTTTGACCTTCTTGTAGTTCCGCTTATGCTGTTTAAGAGAACGCGCACCATAGCGTTTGTGGCTTCCATCATTTTTCACATCTTCAATTCGATTACCTTACAGATAGGTATCTTCCCGTTTTTTGCCCTGAGTTTTGCCGTTTTCTTTTATCCGCCGGATACCATTAGGAAAATTTTCTTTAAAAAGAAACCCTTCGCAGAAGACGCAGGGCAACCAACTACAGAAGGAAAGAACATACTGCTGTATTTCTTTGTTCCCTACCTTATCCTTCAGCTGTTACTGCCGCTGAGGCATTACCTTATTAAAGGCGATGTGCTGTTGACCGAAGAAGGCCACCGCCTGAGTTGGAGGATGATGCTGCGCTCCCGTGGCGGATCGACAAACTTTAAGGTGGTTAACAAAGCCAATGGCGAACTGTTGTTCTTTGACATCCACAAGGCTTTTACCTACAAACAGATAAGCAGCATGGAAACCAAACCCGATATGATCTGGCAGGCTGCCCAATACATACACAGGCAGTTTGCATCACAGGGTAAAGATGTAGCAGTGTATGCCGACACCCGCGTGAATATAAACGGCGGGCCTTATGTTACCCTGATAGATCCTAAAACTGATCTGGCAGCCGCCAAATGGGATTATTTTTTCCATTGCGACTGGATACTTCTTCCTGAAAATAAATAAAACACAACCGATAAGGCAATTTGCCAATTTTATCTTAATTGTTTTATTAAATTTTTATTAATCTTCATCTACATGTGCCGTTTTATGCCTAAATTCGGGTATAAATACATCACGGCCCATAGCGTGTTTGTGGTGTATTTTTAACCAATATATTGTCACACAATTTATTAACTGAATATAAACACAAAACAATAAAAACTATGAATTTTTCAAGAATCACGATAAACGGTTTTATCATTTATGTGGGTATAGCTTTATTTTTTCTGCTTGTAGAAATGATAGGCTGGTCGGACCAGATCTATGTAAGGCTTCTAAACTTTGTATTTGTTATCTATGGTGTAAACAGAACGATAAAAGGCAACTATGAGGAACATATTTATGGATATTTCACGAACCTTGTTTCGGGTATCTTTACAGCGATCATTAGCCTTGCGCTGGGACTGTTCAGCTTTATCGGCTACATAGAATACATGGGCAAGGATCATGGAGGCGCTAACGAATACCTGCAAAAATATGCGGGCAGTTACATATTTGGCGGAGAACCATCACTGTACCAATTTGTCACCGGACTTACGGTAGAAGGTGTTGCAGCATCGGTAATAGTATCGTTTGCACTGATGCAATATTGGAAAGACAAGGTAGAAAAAATCAACAAAGTAGACGACGTTGCGCATAACAGGCATTAATCTTTACTGCAGATATTTCTGTACATAAGAGGAATTTGCTACTTTTGACGCAATTTAATTTACCAATATGACAACAAAAAGGCACGACTGGACTAAAGAAGAAATTATAGCCTTATATAATAAACCGATGATGGACCTTCTATATGAAGCGGCATCGGTACACAGGGTAAACCATGACCCTAACGTGGTACAGGTTTCGACATTACTGTCTATAAAAACAGGAGGATGTCCCGAAGATTGCGGTTACTGCCCTCAGGCTGCCAGATACCACACCGGTGTAGAAGGCAATGACCTTATGGCGGTTCAGCAGGTAAAAGCTCAGGCACTTCGTGCTAAAGCAAGCGGATCATCACGTGTTTGTATGGGTGCTGCATGGAGAAACGTAAAAGACGGACCGGAATTTGACCAGGTACTGGAAATGGTGAGAACCATTAACAAACTGGATATGGAGGTTTGCTGTACTCTGGGCATGATTACCGAAAATCAGGCAAAACGCCTTGCAGAAGCAGGACTGTATGCTTACAACCACAACCTTGACACCTCTGAAGAGTATTATAAAGAAGTTATCTCTACACGTGGTTTCGAAGACCGCCTGCAGACCATTGAGAACGTAAGGAAAACTAACGTTACCGTATGCAGCGGCGGAATCATAGGTATGGGAGAGAGTGTTGCAGACAGGGCAGGAATGCTTGTTGCGCTTGCTTCGCTTAACCCACAGCCGGAATCAGTGCCTATCAACGCGCTTGTAGCTGTAGAAGGTACTCCGATGGAAGATGAAAAACCAGTTGAGATATGGGAAATGATACGTATGGTAGCTACTACCCGTATCGTAATGCCTGACACCCAGGTAAGACTATCAGCAGGTCGCACACAAATGAGCCGTGAAGGCCAGGCGATGTGTTTCTTTGCTGGAGCCAATTCTATTTTTGCAGGAGACAAGCTGCTTACTACCCCTAACCCGGATGTAAACGAAGACATGAAAATGTTCGAGATGCTTGGCCTTATCCCGCAAAAACCATTTACAAAAGTATCACAGCCTAAGACGGTAGAAGCTGAAGATTCTGAGTTTGCACCGCTTGGCGAAAAGCCAAAATGGTCGCGCCCGGGACACAAAATTGAGCGTAACCTTGAAGCCTCTGGCAAAAAAGCATAATAAAACATTTTAAAAAAAGCCCTTCACTTTATCGCGAAGGGCTTTTTTTATTGCTGAAACTTATTAACTATCTTTGAACTGAAAAAAGATTTTTTTGCGTGAGTATACATAAGCATTACCGGCACACCAAAGCAGCAGTAACTCTGCTGTTATTACTGTTTTTATACATGCCGGCTCAAGCCTTTACCATAGCCCAATGTGACTCCCTTATCGTAAAGGGGGTTGATGCCATGTGGAAGAAAGACCACGTGAAATCACTGGAACTGCTTACCCGCGCACGCTCAATGGCCGAAAAGAACCATTGGCATAAACAGTTATTCCTGGCTACAAATAACATAGGTGCCAACTATTTTGAAATGCTGGACTATGGCGAAGCGCTTAATTATTATTTGGAAAGCTATAATATCGCGCTGCGATACCTGGAACCTACCTCTGAAATGGTAGTTTTGAATAATATTGCTATTTTATATTCTAAAGAGAACAATCATCAGAAGGCCAGGGAATATTTTAAAAAAGCATACGACATTGCTAAAGAAAACAAAGACTCTATAAAAATTGGCCTCTATGCCATGAACCTTGGCAGTGTACACAATGAGATAGGCGAAGCCGCTACAGCAAAAAAATACATACTCGAATCGCTTCCTTACTTTAAGAACGAACCCAACCTTTTTAATATGGCCCAGATAACACTGGTCCAAAACGATTTGCTTACGGGCAATGCCCGCCAGGCAAGAGAAAAGGCACAAGACCTTTACAAGACTGTTCCCGACAGGAAATTCAACAACATTGGTACCCAGCTCCTGCTGGTTATTGTTGAAGCCTATCTGAAAGAAGGCAATTATAAGCAGGCCGAAACCGAAGCAAAGAAGATACTTGCCGATGCTGCCAACCCCGAAACCAAAAAAACTGCCTTCGGGTTTCTTTCTCAGGCATACGCCAAAACCAAACAGTTTGACCTTGCGCTACAATACAAAGACTCTGTAATGAAAGCCGAGGAGAACCTGAACAACATTAAAAACGGAAGGCTCTTTGAAAACAGCAGGGTAAAATTTGAGATACAGGACTATAAGAACCAGATAACCATTAACCGCGAAAAACGCACCAGCGAACGCAGGCTGTTTTACTACATCATAGGTTTTATTGTAATAAGCGTAACTCTTGTTATTCTGAGTTTACGCAATATGCTTGCCAAGCAAAAGCAAAAAAAGGTAATTGCCGAACGCAATGAACAGGTAATCGCCCTTGAGCTTGAAAAAGAAAAAACAGAACATCGCGAAAAAGAAACTGCAGCCCTGCTTGAAGAAGAACGCCTTAAAAACGAGCTCGAAGCACGTAACCGTAAACTGTCGGCCAAAGCCCTGTATTTATCAGGCAGGAATCAACTGATAGAAGAAGTGATAAACACACTTTCCGGTTCGCCCGAGGTGGTAAAGAATAAATCGCTCGCAACACAAATTAAAATGCTGGAAAGCCACCTGAAAACCGATGACGAATGGGATAGCTTCATTACCCATTTTGAAGAGGTGAACCACGGTTTCATAAGCCAGCTGAAAACACTGCACCCATCGCTTACTGCAAACGATATACGCTTCCTGTCGTACATCTACATGAACCTTAGCACTAAGGAAATTGCATCGATGCTGAACATAACTGCCGAAGCATGCCGCAAAAGAAAAGAGCGCATCGCTTCTAAAATGAGCCTTCCCGAGAACACTTCGCTATTCGACTACATTTCAGCGCTATAAAAAACCTGTCGCTGTTTTTAGGGTTTTATGTCACACTAATTCCATGTTATTTTTTTGCTTTCGACGCAACTTTAAGACAACCTTAGCACCTACAAACAAATACTTAGGTGCGGGTGTTTTCATTTTGAAGCGCTCATGCCTTTTTGAACTAACAAAAAGCTATGAAAAAACTTATCTTATTCATCACCTTCTTTATTCTATCCGTGTGCTGTAAAGCGCAGCTGGCACAAGAAGGATTTGAGGGTACCTGGCCACCGGCAGGATGGGGCATTACCGACAATGGTATAGGCACCAATGTTACCTGGGCAAGAAGCCCTGCAAACAACGATTTTTTACCACCATATACAGGAACCTATGCCGCTTACCTGAACAGGGAGAATGTATCTGTAGGTATTCCCGAAGACTGGCTTATAACACCACAATTTACTGTTCCGGCAAATGCACAGCTACGCTTTTTCTCGCGGCTGACCATGACCCTGGATCAGGGGAGTATTTATGAGGTGAGAATATCTTCGGCTCCGGGACAGACCACAATGGCGAACTATTCGCTGCTGCAAACCTGGACTGAAGACGAAATTAATCCAGGACTGCCCGATTATAAAGAGCATATCATAAACATTCCGGAAGAGTTTGAAGGCAGCAATGTTTATATTGCTTTTATAATGAAAGGCGACAACATGGACCGCTGGCTGTTAGACGATATAAGGGTAGCCGAAAAATGCCTTATGCCCGAAAATCTTAATGCTTCTGACATTACACTAACAACGGCCAACCTGACCTGGGATACACCTTCGGGTTCTACACAATGGGAAATACAGGTGTTACCGGCATCTGAAGTACTTACAGAGACGGGCGAGCCCTACAACGGCACCCTGCCTTATCATGCCGACGGACTGACCGAAGGCACACCATACAAATTTTATGTAAGGGCAATATGTACAGGAAACGTACCAAGCGACTGGGCAGGGCCTTTCCTGTTCAACACCGTGATTACGGGAGCAACCTGTAATGTACCTAAGCTGGTTAACGTTATGCCTTATACCGATGCCGGAAATACTCTGGCCTATGGTAACGACTATTCCGGCAGCACGGGTACAAGCTGCGGCACACCTGACTCTGAAGAATACCTGAGCGGCTATGAGGTAGTATATGCATATACACCTGATACCGATAAAATAATATCGGTTAGCGCAAATGATCTTAGCGGTACGTATGCCGGTTTATTTATATATGATAGCTGTGCCAATATAGGCACCGAATGTTATGCAGCTGCTTTTAACGGAGACTCAACGGCAAACCTTTCTATAGGACAGATAAATGTTACTGCAGGAACAACTTACTACATAGTAATTTCGACATCATGGGCTACTGAAAACACTGCCTATACATTGAACATAAAGGAAATTTTATGTCCTTACCCTGTAGCTGTACAGGCCGTTGATGCGACAACTCAAAGTGTAAACATCAGCTGGTCTGAGTATGGTAATGCTACATCGTGGCAGTACGTACTGCAGCCTGCCGGTACTGGTATACCTTCGGGCGGTACAGATACCAGTTTTCAGAGCTACAACGCCAGCGGTCTTGACCCGAACACACCTTATGAGTTTTATGTAAGGGCGAACTGTGGGTTCATGTTTAGCGAATGGGTAGGCCCTGTAACATTTTCTACATTATGCCCTGCCATAAATGCTCCTTTTACCGAAACTTTCAATAGCGATTCTGCAACGCAGGGCTGCTGGGTAACAAGAAATGTGAGCGGTGCCGCTGTGTGGAATCTTGACAATGTAAGCCAGCCTTTTGAAGGTGATGAAGCAGCTGCTTTAGATCCCGAATTTGTAAATGGCAATATCGACTGGCTTATAACCCCTCAAATTGTAATACCGGCTAATCAGCGCCTGCGCTTTCATCAAGCCGTTAACGGATTTTGGGGTGCTAACAGCCGCTTTAAGGTAATGCTTTCGACCACAGGTAACGATCCTGACGATTTTACCACTGAGCTTTTGCCTTCGGCTACATACAGCAATGGCAATTATCAAGAATATGAGATTTATATGAATACCATACCTGCCGGCAGCACCATACATATTGCATGGATAGCCGAAGGAGGTATAGGCACACTGCTTATAGATAATGTTATTATTGACAACATACCGCCATGCCCCGAGCCTGATGCCCTTACCGCAGGTAACATCACGACGACCTCGGCACAGTTGGGATGGACTGCAGGATTTATGGAAACATCGTGGAACATAGTTGTGCAGGCACCCGGAAGCGGAGTACCAACAGGCAACGGTGTAACAACTACTAACCCGTATAACGCTAACGGACTAACCGCCAACACACCTTATGAATTCTATGTAAGGGCTGCTTGTGGCGGAACGAACGGCAACAGCGAATGGGTAGGCCCGTTTGCTTTTGCCACAGCCTGCAACCCTCTTGATGTACCTTTCCATGAAACATTCAACAGCGATTCGTCGACTACCAACTGCTGGAAGATTTTTGATGCTAACGGCGGCGATGACGGATGGCAGCTAAGCAATCCTGAGAAACCATTTGAAGGTGATGCATCGGCACGTTTCAATGCCAACTTCAGTCCTTTTAACGATGACTGGTTAATATCTCCTGCACTTAACCTTACAGGTAACGAAAGGTTGAGCTATGAATACAGGGCAAACGAAAATATTTATCCTACTGCAATCGAAGTACTGCTTTCTACAACCGGTACAAATCCGGCCGATTTTACAGCTACTTTGGTTCCTGTGACTATATACAACAACAGTTACTACATTAAGCAGGTGGTAGACCTGAGCGCATACAGCGGAACAGTTTATATTGCTTGGCATGGCCCGACAATTACTGAAAACGGCTCAGGGATGTTTATTTATATTGACGATGTAAAGGTAGAAGCTGTTATTGGCTGTACCGACCCTTATAACCTGGCTGTAAACAACGTTACAACCACATCGGCACAGCTTTCATGGACTGCGGGCAACAATGAGACCCAATGGGAAATCGTAGTACAGCCTACAACCCTGGGAGCTCCGTCCGGACCAGGCATCATAACGTCTGACAACCCATATACTGCGACAGGACTGCTATCGGGAACGGCATACAGTTTTTATATCAGATCGGTTTGTGGTACTGCAAACAGCATCTGGAACGGACCGTTTAAGTTTACCACAGTTATAACCAATGATGATTGCGAGAATGCCATTCCGCTTACCATCAATAACGGCATAGACTGTACGATCCTGACGGGGGCTACAGTAGCAGGTGCTGTAGCATCTACATATCCGGGTATCTGTTTTTACGATTTCCCTAATGATGTATGGTTTGAGTTTGTTGCAACACAGAAAACACACAATATTACATTCCTTAATATTTCTGACATGACAACCCTTCATTTTGGGTTATACAAAGGAGATTGTGATACATTGGAATTTATGGGTTGTAACGAATACAGCCAAACCTATAACGCCGAAAATCTTATTATAGGCCAAAAGTATATGCTGCGTGTATTTACCGAACCGGGTAAGACAACAACATTTGACATTTGTATCCGTAACATACTGCCTCCAATTGTAGTTGACAACACCACATATACCGTTGAGCAGCTGGTTAACGATGTGCTTATAAACTCTGAGTGTGCACAGATAAGCAATATTACCTATTCTACAGGAACAGCATTTACCAATGAATTTGGAGAAGTTGGCCCTAACGGGATTGCTTATTTTGAAAAGAATGGTTCATCATTCCCTATCGAAAAAGGCCTTCTTTTAATGACTGGTGATGCCATGCGCGCGCCCGGACCTGAAAAAAGCTCTATTGAAACGGGTGATAAATCATGGACAGGTGATGCCGACCTGGATGCCCTTGTACTTGCACAAACGGGAATTCCTATGAATTCTACCAATGCTACAATACTGGAATTTGACTTTGTACCGCTGATTGACGAGATGAGTTTTGACTTCCTTTTTGCATCAGAAGAATACGGAACTTTCCAGTGTGATTTCTCTGACTCATTTGCATTCTTGCTGACTGACAACGAAGGCAATACCCGCAACGTGGCACTGGTTCCGAACACGACAATACCGGTTTCGGTAGTTACTATCCGAGACAGGCAATTTAACAACCAGTGTTCTTCGGAAAACGTTGAATACTTTGGAAAATACAATGAAGGAGTACTTAACGGTCCCGTAGCGGCTACTAATTTCCTTGGTGAGACCATACCTATGACAGCAAGGGCATCTGTAGTACCTAATACTACTTATCATATTAAAATGGTAATTGCCGACAGAGGCGGAGACTTTGAGGATACAAGGCTGGATTCGGCAGTATTCCTTGCGGCAGGAAGCTTTAACATAGGCAGTACAACCCTTGGCCCGGACCTTACCGTTGCTGACGGTACAGCAATATGTTCTTCGGCAAGCCACACCATAGAAAGCGGCCTGAGCCCTTCTGTCTTTACTTTTAAATGGTATAAAGATGATGTTGAAATCGTAGGCGCAACAGCTGCTACCCTTACGGTAACCCAAACAGGAACTTACAGACTGGAAGCGCAGGTGTCGGGTGCTAATTGTATCGCCGGAGACAGCGTGCTTATTGAGTTTTATGCTCCGGTAGAGAGTATTGTAAAAGCTCCCGAAAATCTTGTAGAATGTTCTGAAGACGGAACAGCTCAGTTTGACCTTAGTTCGAACGACAGCATAATAACAGGAACACTTAACCCCGAAGACCTGACAATAACGTACCACCTGACGCAGGCTGACGCGAACTCGGGTGCTAACCCATTGGCCTCTCCTTATGATACGACAGTAGCTTTGCAGACTATATATGTACACATAGTTTATGAGCCTACAAACTGTACCGGATTACTTTCGTTTACTGTAACCAGGAATGATTCGCCATCTATAGACGTGACGCAGGGATGCGATAACGGAAAATATACACTGGAAGTTATACTTGATAGCGAAGGTATTTATACTCCAGATAATGTAACCGTTGAATGGGTGGACAGCAACGGAACTACTAAAGGCACCGATGTAACACTTGTAGTGAATGCTACAGGAGTATATATGGTTACCGTAACCCCCATTACCGGTAACGGGTGTCCTGCTAAAGGAGAAGCTATTGTTGATGTTATTTCGTGCGACATCCCTAAAGGTATTTCGCCAAATGGCGACACTATGAACGATGAGTTTGACCTTAGCGGCTTTGATGTGGCTAAACTTAGCATCTTTAACCGATATGGCCAGGAAGTATACAGCAAAAGCAACTATACTAAAGAATGGCATGGCCAGGGTAAAGGTGGCGAAGAGCTGCCAACAGGCACCTATTACTATTCTATTGAGCGTACTAATGGAGAAACCAGGACAGGATGGGTCTACATTAACAGGCAGGAATAGTTAATTTTTAAATATTGATTAAACCTTCTGAAGTAAATTCAGTCTAATAATTGTTGCTGCTGCCCGATAACATAGTTGAAGGTAGCAGCAACAAATGTCTTAGACCCTATTTGACTAACTAAACTGACTGACTACCAATGAAGAAACTTTACCTTGCAGCACTATTGGCTCTTGGCGGCCTTGCTGACGCTACGGCCCAGCAGGATCCTCATTA
>NZ_JBTKVX010000022.1:0-76683 GCF_054457175.1 Flavobacterium hauense | reverse complement strand
TGAAATATACTGAGCAGGTTGGCGACATCAAAGATGAACCTAACTATGATAACGCACTTGCTGCACTGTAATAAACCATAGCTGAATGAAAGACAACAGGTTTGTTAAGGGCAGAATGAAGAGTGTAGAGTACTCGGTAAAAGGAGCTTTTAAGCTGGTAACAACCGAGCACAGCGTAATGGTTCAGTTTTTTTTAGGCATTGCAGTAACTGTTGCCGGATTTTATTTTGAAATATCTGCTACCGAATGGATGATGCAGATATTCTCAATAGGACTCGTGCTATCCATTGAAGGGCTGAATACTGCAGCGGAAAAAATATCCGACTTCATTCACCCGGAGTATCACGAGAAAATAGGCTTTATTAAAGACATTGCTTCCGGAGCGGTGTTCTTTGCAGCTATGGCTGCTATAGCTGTAGGTGCAATAATATATTATCCTAAAGTAGTACTGCTTTTTTAAATTTATTGATATTTTTACAGTCACGATACGTATTATAAATGGCAAAGAGCAAAAAAGAAACATCAGGTAGTTCTACAGAAAAAGCTACAGCAGAAAAGAAAAAGTGGGGATTATCCCGCCAGCATAAAGTCCTTATCGGTATGCTGTTTTTTTTATTTTCTGTAGCATTGCTTTTATCGTTTATTTCTTATTTCCTGTATTGGGAATCGGATCAAAGCGAGCTGACCGCTTTCAGCAACAGACAGCAATCTGTACATAACTGGCTGGGTAAATTTGGAGCCTCATTGGCTGATTTTTTCATCAACAAAGGTTTTGGTGTAGCTTCATTTATCCTTATTCGATTTTTTTTCCTGACAGGTGCGTACCTTGTACTTGATCTTCCTGTAAGAAAATTAAAAAAAACATTATTTTGGGATATATATCTTGTAATAATCGTATCGATACTATTTGGATTCTTTAACCCATACATTCCTGAACTTGGGGGTATTATTGGTTTTGAAATGAACCTGTTTATGCAGGACTACCTTGGCAAGACAGGAACAGTTCTGGTACTTGTTTTTGCGTTATTCATCTTCCTTATCTTTAAAATAAAGATGTCTCCAGATGCCATTAAGACTTTCTTTGAACGCAGGATGGAAGAAAATGAGGCTAATGAAGAAAATCAGACTGACACAGCCCCTACACCAATAGCTGTTGTTCCTGCTACAAAACCTGAACCAGTCGTAGTACCGGTCGCTTTAAAGGAACAAGACCTTTTGGAAAATGATTATATTGAGGATGAAGATGACGAACAGCTTAATAACATTGAGCTAAAAACCATCCCTACCCCTCCTCCATCGCAGTTTGAAATAAATCGTGATGCACTTAAACCAACCATTCAGCACGCATCTGAAATAAACCTTGACCCTGTTAAGCCTAAGCAGCCTGAGCCGGTTCACCATGAGATCATTGAAACCAGTGACAAAAATTTTGTTATTGAAAAAATTGAAGAAGAGGCTACCGTAGAAGAAAACCTTGCGGCAAGACTCGTTAAGGATTTTGGAGAATTTGACCCTACCTTAGATCTTTCAAATTACCAGTTCCCTTCTATTGAGCTACTAAAAGACTACTCTTCGGGGGGAATCACCATCAACCAGGAAGAGCTTGAAGAGAATAAGAACCGTATTGTAGAAACGCTTCGTAACTACAAGATAGACATTGCACAAATTAAAGCTACTGTAGGCCCTACAGTTACCTTATATGAAATCGTCCCTGAAGCAGGTATCCGTATCTCTAAGATCAAAAGTCTTGAAGATGATATCGCACTTTCGCTTTCGGCATTAGGTATACGTATCATTGCTCCTATTCCAGGTAAAGGAACCATTGGTATTGAGGTTCCCAACAAGAATCCAACCATGGTATCTATGAAAAGCGTTATAGCTGCTCCTAAATTCCAGACTGCAGAAATGGAACTCCCTATTGCTTTGGGTAAAACCATCTCAAACGAAACTTTTGTAGTAGACCTTGCCAAAATGCCTCACCTTCTTATGGCAGGTGCAACAGGTCAGGGTAAATCGGTTGGTCTTAATGCCGTACTTACATCACTTCTCTACAAGAAACACCCCGCTGAGGTGAAATTTGTATTGGTTGACCCTAAAAAAGTTGAACTTACCTTATTTAATAAAATTGAAAGACATTATCTGGCTAAATTACCGGATGATGGCGATGCGATTATAACAGATAACACTAAGGTTATCAACACACTGAACTCGTTATGTATTGAAATGGATAACCGTTACAGCCTGCTTAAGGATGCAATGGTCAGAAATATCAAGGAATATAACGAGAAGTTCCGCCAAAGAAAATTAAATCCCGAGAATGGACACCGCTTTCTGCCATATATAGTTCTTGTTGTCGATGAGTTCGCCGATCTTATCATGACAGCAGGTAAAGAAGTTGAAACTCCTATCGCACGTTTGGCACAGCTTGCCCGAGCCATTGGTATTCACCTTATTATTGCAACACAGCGTCCGTCTGTTAATGTAATTACCGGTATTATTAAGGCTAACTTTCCGGCCAGGATTGCTTTTAGGGTTACATCTAAGATAGATTCCCGTACTATTCTGGACAGTCAGGGAGCTGATCAGCTTATCGGCCGTGGTGATATGCTTTATACACAAGGAAATGACCTTACACGCGTACAGTGTGCCTTTGTAGATACACCTGAGGTAGAAAAAATCACCGAATTTATCGGTTCACAAAAAGCTTATCCTAATGCTTACCTGCTCCCTGAGTATGTTGGAGAGGAAAGTGGCATCAATCTTGATATAGACATATCAGAAAGAGATTCGATGTTCAGGGATGCCGCAGAAGTGATCGTTACTGCCCAACAGGGTTCAGCATCATTACTTCAACGTAAATTAAAATTGGGATACAACAGAGCAGGCAGGCTTATAGATCAGCTTGAAGCTGCAGGTATTGTAGGTCCATTTGAAGGAAGTAAAGCCAGAAGTGTAATTATTCCTGATCTTACAGCTCTTGAGCAATTTTTCAAAAATGAAGAAAACAACTTTTAGCATGCGTACGATTCAAGGTATATTACTATTATTTGTATTTACTCTAACACTAAACCTGCAGGCACAAAATGCCGAAAAAGCAAAAGACTTATTGGATCAGGTAACCGCCAGGGTAAAAAGCTATGAGAATATTGCCATTGACTTTAAATATTCGATGAGTAACTCTAAGCAAAGCCTCAATCAGGAAAGCAAAGGAAGTGTTACACTTAAAGGCAATCTGTACTTGTTGAATTTTATGGGTACAACCAGAATATTTGACGGAAAAAAAGTTTATAATATTGTCCCTGAGGACGAAGAGATATCCATATCAAAATATGATAATCAAAAGTCTGATGACCTTACGCCTTCTAAAATGCTCACTTTCTTCAATTCCGGATATAAGTATTCATGGGATATCCTTCAGAATGTTAAAGGGAGAAAAATACAATATGTCAAATTGACTCCTCTTAATACAAAAGACAAAACAAAAGAGATACTTATAGGGGTTGATGTACAGACAAAGCATATTTATAACTTCATTCAGACAGAAAAGGATGGTACTAAAATTGTTATTACCATAAATTCTTTTAAAACAAATCAGCCTTTGTCAAAAAATCATTTTACCTTTACCGAAGGTAAATACCCTAACTACTACATTAATAGATTAGACTAATTTTTGGTGAAAATATTAGACCGCTACATCCTGACATCGTTCATTAAGACCTTTGCGTCGGTTTTTATTATCCTGTTTTTCATTTTTGTATTACAGGCAATATGGCTTTTTATAGCCGAACTGGCGGGTAAAGATCTTGATATATGGCTTGTTATTAAGTTTTTGGCGTTCTATGCTCCAAAAATAGTACCTCTTGTATTACCCCTTTCCATACTGTTAGCTTCAATTATGACCTTTGGCAGTTTTGCCGAAAACTATGAATTTGCCGCTATGAAATCTTCGGGAATATCTCTAAAAAGGGCTATGAAGGCATTAACTATATTTATTTTTGGCTTAAGTATAGTAGCATTCTTTTTCGCAAATAATGTTATCCCTAAAGCTGAATATAAATTTCTCAACCTTCGAAAGAATATTATTCAGCGTAAGCCTGCTATGGCAATCGCTGAGGGGCAGTTTAACGCGATAGGAAATTTCAATATTAAAGTCGATAAAAAATCAGGCGATAATGGCGAAAAACTCAAGGGTGTCACAATTCATAAAAGAATTCCCGGTAATACAACTGCAACAATAATACGTTCAAAGACAGGCTTACTAAAAAGTAGCGAAAAATCTAATCTACTTCAGCTGGAACTTTATGATGGCTACTATTACGAAGAGATAAATTCCAAAAATCCTGCTGAACGTATGAAACAACCTTTTGCAAAAAGTAGTTTCTCTAAACAGGTAATGAATATTGATCTTACTATCCTTAATTCCAACGATATGGATGAGGAAAAGATCAGCAACACTAATAATATGCTAAATATAAGCGAATTGAGGTACACACTTGATTCACTTGAAGCAAATTACGTGAAGGAATCAAAAAGCATTGCAGACAATATTACGCAAAGATATAATGCATCGCTTACTCCTAACTCACCTCAAAAACTTGTCACTCCATTAGATACAACTATTAAAAGTAAAAACAGGATACCGAAGAATCTTTTGGATCTTGTTCATGAAAAAAATGATAAATTAAGAGTTCTTGATGTTGCAAATAATAATATTACAAGTTCAGATTTTTTCATTTCTTCGGGGAAAGCACAGCTTTTCGATAAAACTAAAAACATTAATGGACACTGGCTGGCACTTTATGATAAGCTTGTAATTGCTTTTTCCTGCCTGCTGATGTTCTTCATTGGCGCTCCTTTAGGTGCCATCATACGTAAAGGCGGATTGGGATTACCAATTGTTTTCGCTATATTAATATTTATCATTTATCATTTCATAAATACATTTGGAAGAAAACTTGCCAGTGAGAATGGTATTCCGCCATTTTTAGGTTCGTGGATGTCTTCCTTTGTTTTAAGCCCATTGGCAATTATGCTTACATATCGTGCTACAAATGATATAGGAATGATAAATATGGACAATATAATAATGCCTCTTCAAAAGGTATTTTCGAAATTATTTAAAATTAAATCAAAAGAAGCATAATGGCTACCGATATACAAATAAAACTAAACACCATTGAAGAAGCTATAGAAGACATACGCAATGGTAAAATTATTATTGTTGTAGATGATGAAGATCGCGAAAATGAAGGTGATTTTCTTGCAGCTGCAGATAAGGTAACACCTGAAATGATAAATTTTATGGCAACACATGGAAAGGGTCTGATATGTACTCCCCTAACCGAAAAACGCTGTAAAGAATTGGGTCTTCACCCAATGGTTACTAACAATACAGATTCAATGGAAACTGCATTTACAGTCTCTATTGACCTTAAAGGAAAAGGAGTAACAACAGGTATATCTGCTCAGGATCGTTCAAAAACAGTTGAAGCACTAACAGATCCTGATACCAAACCACATGATCTAGGCAGGCCAGGACATATATTTCCACTTATTGCTAAAGAAGGGGGTGTTCTAAGAAGAACAGGCCATACTGAGGCTGCTATAGACTTTGCAAGGCTTGCAGGATTTAAACCTGCCGGTGTTATTTGCGAAATCATGAATGAAGACGGAACTATGGCCCGTTTACCTGAATTGTATGAAGTAGCACAGAAATTTGACCTTAAGCTGGTTTCTATAGAGGATCTCGTTGCTTACAGAATGCAACACGACAGCCTTATACAGAAAAAAGAAGATTTCGAGGTTGAAACTCGCTTTGGCACCTTTCGAATGAGAGCTTACGTACAGACCACAAATAAACAGATACATATTGCCCTTACAAAAGGAAGCTGGAACATAGGCGAACCTGTACTTACCAGAATAAACTCAACACAGATAAATAATGATATCCTTGGTACACTGACCAATGATGCCGACAAAAAACTAGATAATATGTTCAGGCGCATCAATGAAGAAGGCAAAGGAGCTATATTATTTATTAATCAGGAAGTATCACCTATTGAATTGCTTGGACGTATCAAAGAATTGAAAGTTTTACAGGAGCAAGGCATCACTAAGGCACCGCAATTAAAAATGGATGACAGGGATTTTGGTATTGGGGCACAAATATTACATGATATTGACATCAGTAAAATCCGTCTGCTTACCAATTCTGCTCAGACAAAACGTGTCGGAATGATAGGATATGGGCTGGAAATAACAGAATATGCAGAATTTTAAAAAAAACTTTCATCCTTAAATATTAGGTAATGAAATGTTTAGGAAATAGTGAAGCATAAAATATGTTTTTAAGCAAAATAGTTTTTGGCAAACCGAAAAAGCTTGCTATATTTGCAACCGCAATGAGGGAACAAATTGCGACACATATTGGAGAAATGGCAGAGTGGTCGATTGCGGCAGTCTTGAAAACTGTTGACTGTAACAGGTCCGGGGGTTCGAATCCCTCTTTCTCCGCCACATAGAGTTTCACTTGAAACTTTAAAAGTCAAAAAAACCTTTAGATCCTTGGATTTAAAGGTTTTTTCATTTATGGCTGTGTCATAAGATATATATAATTTCAAAGAAGAGTTACTTTTTCAGTTACCTTTTGAAAACATTATGTTTAGTGGTGCAAAAAAAGTAACTAATCTCAGGGAATTCCCTGAGATTCCTAGGGATGTTTACTAACAAACTTAGAAATCCCTTGAAAGGCGAAAAGGAAAAAATTTTTAAGTAATATTTAGACTGCCTTCTTTTAAAGATAGAGAAGAAATATCTTGAACTATCTAAACTGAATTTAGAAATTTCTTTAAACGATTTAAGAGCTGAGTTAAAAGGGAAGCGTAATCGTCAAAAAGCTAAATCAATTGGCATTTTAGAAGCTTTCGAAAAACATAATATCAACTATAAGAGGAAAGTAGATTCCGAAGAACGTACAAAAGCTTCAATGCAAAAGTACATGAGATCAAAAGATCTTTTGAAAAACTATATTCAAAAGTATTACAACATTACTGATTATCCTATTGATGAAATAAACAGCTCGTTTATATATAATTTAGAGTCATTCTTGAAATATGAAAGTGTTTATAAAGGCAAAGTTGGTATCAAAAATAATTCAGCAGTTAAGTACATCCGAAATTTCAAAACTATCTGTGCGTATGGGATTAAAATGAATTTGGTTACTAAAAATCCATTTGATATTTACGAAGGAAAAATAAACATCAAGGAAGCACAATTCTTGACCCAGCAAGAATTGAACACCATTGAACAAAAACTTTTTTCCACTCAGCGATTAGAAAAAGTCAAAGATATATTCCTATTTGGCTGCTACACGGGATATGCACCAGTGGATGCATCCAATCTGACATCTGAGAACTTATTTGAGGATAATAATGGAAACAACGATGGTGACTAATAAAAATTACCTGAAAGATATTTGGAAAAGCTGTCAATGTTGACAGCTTTTCATCTTATTTTTGCTATCAATTTGTAAAATTTAATGTTAAAAGCCAAATTATCAGGCTGAATAACCCCATAAATGATGAAACTAAAGGATTTTAGCCTATGTCTTCTTTTTTTGTTATCAAGTACATTATGTATTGCTCAATATAAATTATCCGGAAAAATACTTAATGAAAATACCGGTGAACCTATACCTGGTACAGAGGTTTATAACCGTACCATTGATAAGGTTATAAAAGCTAACGATAAAGGAGAATTCATCTTCATAAATCTAATTCCGGGAAAATATACTCTTGAATTCCTTTCTGATGAATTTGACCATACGACTGTAGATGTTACTATGGTTACAGACAATCAGCAGATTACTGTTGGTATGAAACCTTTGCTCATACAACTTTCTGAAGTGGTTATTGAAGAGAGACGTAATGAAGTATTCGGGCTTACCAGGTTAAAAGACATTGAAGGCACCTCTATTTATGCAGGCAAGAAAACTGAGGTAGTTATTCTTAGTAAGCAAATGGGTAATATGGCTGCTAATACTCCGCGCCAGGTTTTTTCGCAGGTAGTTGGACTAAACATATATGATAGCAATGACGGGGGGCTTCAACTTAATATTGGAGGAAGAGGTCTTGACCCTAACCGTTCTGCCTACTTTAATGTACGTCAGAACGATTATGACATTAGTGCCGATATTTTGGGTTATCCTGAAAGCTACTACACCCCTCCTGCCGAAGGCTTGGACCGCATTGAAGTTGTAAGAGGCGCCGCTTCTCTTCAATACGGGCCGCAGTTTGGCGGATTAATAAACTTCAGAATGAAAACACCTGTGAGTGACAAAAAGCTGGCACTTACAACACGCCAGACATTTGGCTCTTATGGTTTCATTACTAATTTTACAAGTATAAGCGGTACAGCAAGAAAATTCAGTTATTACACTTACTTTAATTACAAGCAAGGGGATGGTTTTCAGCCCAATTCAGAATTTAAATCTTATAATTATTTTGGAAACTTTAATTACCAGTTTACTGAAAAGACAAGTCTTGGATTAGATTATACTCACTTTAATTACCTTGCAAAACAACCCGGAGGACTTACTGATAAAATGTTTGTAGATAACCCTCTGCAGAGTAATCGTGAAAGGAACTGGTTTGAGGTTAACTGGAATCTTTTGGCACTAAAGTTTAAGCACAAGTTTAATATCACTACTGATTTTAGCTTTAACCTCTTCGGACTTCATGCTACACGAAATGCAATCGGATTCCGTTCTAACCGTGTTTCACAACCCGATTTTCCCAATACGCCAAGAGATCTTATAAAGGGAGAATTTTCAAATTGGGGATTTGAAACAAAATTATTGCACCGTTACAATTTCTTTGGCAATAAAAATGCCTTTGTAGTTGGTGCTAAATACTATGATGCCTATAACGCTGCCAAACAAGGTGCCGGAAGCCTGGGAAATGATGCTGATTTTAATTTTGCTACCGACAATATAGGATCAGATTATACTTTCCCAAATAACAATATTGCCTTATTTACAGAAAACATATTCCGTATTAGCTCAAAATTTACTGTAACACCAGGCATCAGATTTGAGCATATAAACACTAAAGCTAAAGGCTCATACAGAAAGATAAATTATGACAATGCCGGCAATGTAATATTGGATGAAACTTATAATGAAAATAATAATCTTAGCCGTTCATTTGTTTTATTGGGTATTGGTGTGAGCTACAAGCCAGTCGATGGCATTGAATTTTATTCTAACTTTTCTCAAAACTACAGGTCAGTTACTTTTAACGACATTCGTATATCAGAACCATCATATCAGGTAGACGAGAACATTAAAGATGAAGACGGTTATACATTTGATGGTGGTTTTCGGGGGAAAATTTCAGATAAGCTGACTTATGATGTGAGCGCATTCGGAATCGGATATAACAACCGACTAGGAGAAATACTTACCGAAGCAGAAGACTTTAGAATAGTACGACTGAGAACGAATGTAGGCGATGCCTTTATATATGGTCTTGAAGTATTTGGTAACGTTAATCTTCAAAAGACATTTTTTAACGCAGGTAATGACAATTACAGCTGGAGCACTTTTGTAAATACAGCCTTTACCAAATCGAAATATACAAAATCTAAAATAGCAGGTATAGAAGGAAATGAAGTCGAATTTATTCCTGCTGTTAACTTAAAGACGGGAATGTCTTTTGGGTATAAAAAATTCATGTCAAGCCTTCAGTTGACTTATATAAGCGAACAGTATACTGATGCTACAAATGCAAAAATTGATGAAACGGATAACCTTAGAGGTATCGAAGGGCAAATCCCTTCTTATCATATAGTAGATCTTTCTTTTTCATACCCTTTCAATAAATATCTAAAACTGGAAACAGGCATCAACAACCTTACAGACAATAAATATTTTACAAGAAGAGCTACAGGGTATCCCGGTCCGGGGATTATTCCTTCGGCTCCAAGAACATTCTATGCAACATTACAGTTTCAGTTGTAGTCCTGAGTTAATTTACAATATAATCGGAGCAATCCTCTTTCGGCTTATGAACGCCTGCTCCCTGCTGATAAACAACTGCTGCTCCCAAGTGGCCTGCATACAACAATGCACCTCCTCCGGCAATCATTAAGATGGCAGTCACGACCTTTAGGTATGCCGGTGCCGATTTATAATATGTTCTGAATAAAACAATTAGTAAGGCTGCAGAAAAAATAATAAGAGATATATAGCTCCACCACTGGTGTTCCTGAAGAGCTTTGGGATCGCAGATTTTCCTGATCTCTATGTTATAGGCCAATTGCCCTGAATAGATGCCAATCCAGCCGGATACAACGCCCAATACCAACATTACTTTCACCATTTGGGAAGTAAAGAGTTTCGAGGCACTATTTTTTATTATATATTGAAATAACCCTGCCGTTGAAGCCAACAGCAAGGTTACTATAGGTAAATGAACTATGACAGGATGCCATAATTCCGTTTGCCACATCGAATGTGTTTCATTCATATTAGTCAAGTATGCTTACAGATACTGGCTCAAGCTTATTACCTTTTTTCTCTACGGTAACTTCAAGACTACCACCTTCATGCAGTTCACTGAATTCTACAGGAGCACCGGCTTTAGTAAGCGTAGTTTTATCTGTAAAATAAAGCTCAAGCAATTTATTATCGGCTGTTCTTACGTATATCTCTTTCTCATCAGCGTCCACTTCTTCAGCTTTTCCCTTATAAGTTCCTGATTCTACGATATCAGTATCTTTATTTTCTCCACAAGATACAAACATAGTTGATGCCATTAGGACGAATATTGCAATACTTTTTTTCATGGTATTATAATTATTATGGTTGATAAATATTTTTAAGTTTTAATATTATAGTGAATTAAGGAATTTCAAAAGATCTTCCCTATCCTTTGATGATATTTTTTTGAATTTCTCTTTGGCTGCCTTTGCCTCACCTCCATGCCAAAGGATCGCCTCTGTTATATTGCGCGCCCTGCCATCGTGCATAAAATTAGTATGCCCATTTACAGTTTGCACCAACCCTATACCCCATAAAGGCGGTGTACGCCATTCGCTGCCTGTTGCGAGATAATCAGTAGCATTGTCGGCCAGTTCAGGTCCCATGTCATGCAAAAGCAAATCGGTATACGGTCTTATGGTTTGGTTAGCAAATCCTGCAATAAAATAAGAACTACCGGTCTGCATTTTAGGTTTATGACACGCTACACAATTAAGGTCTTTAAAAAGTTGTTTTCCTTTTAATACAGAAGGATCATTATGTTTTCTTCTTATTGGCACAGACAAAGCCCTTGAATAAAGCACTACCCTATCAAAAGTAGCATCTTCTATTTCGGGTGTACCTCCATTTGGTATATTACCGCAATCAACTCCCGGAGGACAATAGTCATTCGGAAATGTATAAGAGGTAATGCCCATATCATTTAAAAAAGCCGCAGCAACCTGTTGTTTTACTGTAGGCTGATTTGCTTTCCATCCAAAACGTCCCATTTTTTGTGAGTTGCTTTCAATATCATAAACATAATTTGGCCTTCCGGATATTCCGTCCCCATCACTATCATTTTCGTCGGCAAAACCTAAAAAGGTAGCTTCAGGCACTGCCTCAAGCAATCCAAGTCCAATAATCTGATTGGCAATACGTGGAGAGATCATTCCTCCCGAAGCCAATGGCCCATATCCGAGATTATTAACCGTGTAAATTGGCTTTTGTAATTGTACTGTTGTACCATCGTCAAAAGTTTCAGTAATAGTTTGATACGTAATGCTTATTTGCCCTTTTATAGTAGGCCCTAAAATAGCATTATCCTGCAATTGACCCCCATAGACAGGGTCACCTAAAGGCCCTCCATGCGAATCTGCTCCCGGAATACTAAGTCGTAATAAGAGGCCTCTTCCCAATTCGCCATCAAACATAGGCGGACGCCCGCGACCATCTTTAAAATGGCAGCTGGCACAGGCAATGGCATTGTAATAAGGCCCAAGTCCATCGCGTAAGGTAGTAGATGAAGGTGCCGAAACCCAACTCTGCCTGAAAAAAGAATTACCAACTCCAAAATCAGTATCCTGTACAGAATTCAGTCCTGTGTAAGCAAAGCCAAAAGCCTCCTCAGAAGCATTGTTCACAGTTGCCACGCCACCTGAAAATTGCTCACCCTCTTCGGGTCTTAAAATTGCATAATCTTCATCATTATTGCCGCATCCGATAAATAGTGGAATAAACAAAAATGCACAGATAAATTTTTTCATTGCAGTACTATAAAAAAAGTGTCCTTTAAAATAAAAGGACACTTTAAAATTTATTCTTTTATCGCGTAAACTTACTCAATCTCAACAACTAATCCAAGTGCAGTAGCACCTGCAAGCAGGTTTGGTCCAAGCTTTTCTTTTAGATCAACAATAGCCGTTTTAACCTTCGCTCCTTCTACTGATGATTCTCCTCCCGAAATAGCAAAATCAAAAGGAATTGCAATAGCTCCAATATGAGCTTCTGTTTCGTCAAACGATTCATCAGTATCATTAGCAACACCTGCATTTACTTGTTTTACAAGATCTTCCAGAGATGCCCCATCTATATTGCCATACTCACCTTTATAAACATTTTCAACACCTTTAAAGTTAAGGTAGATATCACGGTGTGTATTATCGCTGAAACAGCTATGTTCATCTTCCTGATCTTTACCAAAAAGAGCAACATCCATACGTTCGTTAGCAAGTTCTGCAGAAGCTAATGTAACTATACCAACATATATATTCTGAAGAGCAGTGTTAGCCGGTAATGCTAAAAATTCAGTTCTGTACTCACCACCTACTTTCCATTGATCAACTAGATAAGCAAGATGGTCCGTTAGAAGGTCCGCAACAACATTAATATAATCACGTCTCCTGTCTTGGTTTAGAGCCGTTCCACCATCAACAAAATCAGTATATGCTCTAAGACCTGCCTGTTTTGCCGAAGGATCGGTTAAATCCTGGCCCCAAAGCAAAAATTCTATAGCGTGGTAACCTGTACTGATGTTTTTCTCGCCACCATCTTCGTTAAGGCTGATAAGAAGATCTTTTGTAATTGATGGGTAAGTAGCTGTACTATTAATGATACCTCCATTTAGTAATGTACCGTTGTTATCCACATAATCAATATAATTTTCGTCAAGCGGCCATGCATTGATAAGCCCTTCAGGACCGTCTTCATTGTCAATTGGGCCATTAGCAAAACGGAATGCTTCGGTTGTACCGTAACTTTCCCTTGCATCTTTCCATTTGTTTTTAGCAGTTGTAAAATTAGCATCAGTAGGGTTAGATGTAAATGTAGTAATTGCTGTTTCAAGCTCTACTGCATCGTTATAAGCATCTTTGTAATTCTGATAAACAATATTAGCGTAGTTTTCTATAACCGCAGCTTTTGTAACCTGACCGTTTGATTTGTTATCATCATCGCTACAAGATACAAGCACTAATCCTGCGACTGCAGCAAACGATAATCCAAGAGTAACTTTTTTCATATTATATAATCCTTATTTAGATTGATTAAAAACAAAACAAATGTATAAACTTTTATAACATAAAAGATATTCGGTATATTTTTTTTTCACAAAATATAGATTATAAATTATTTAGATTAAATATAGATAAGTATGCTTACTTTTATACTTTTGCATAAATTTTTAAGCAATGAAGAAAATATTTGGACTCATAGTAATAACTTTACTTGTATCGGGATGCTCATCATCTGATAATAGCGATACAAACAAAAATGCCTATAACCGCGACGAAATGTTAGCTAACTGGGCAGACAATATTATCATTCCTTCTTACCAAAATTATACTGCTAAAGTGATATTACTTTCGGATAAGGCAGCTGCTTTTACTGCTGCACCTGATGCTGTTATTTTAGATGAATTGAGAACAGCCTGGCTTGATGCTTATGTTGCATACCAGTATGTAGCTATGTATGACCTTGGTAAAGCTTCAGATATGTTCCTTAAGCAAACGGCAAATACCTACCCTGCCAACGTAACAGGAATACATGCAAATATCGCTTTAGGCACTTATAATCTGAACTCTGCAGCACAATTTAGCAGCCAGGGATTTCCCGCTATTGATTACCTTATCAATGGAATAGGAAACGATACTGAAACTATAGCATATTACAGCAATACTAATGCTGCCGCATTTCTTAATGCTATAACTGTTCAACTAAAGAATACAGCTCAGACAGTTACAAATGACTGGACAAATGGCTATCGTGATACTTATGTAAATAATAATGACGGTTCAGTAACCAGTTCCGTTAATAAGACGGCAAACAACTTTATAGAAAACCTTGAAAAAGATGTCCGCTCAGGTAAGATTGGAATTCCTGCAGGACTGTTTTCTAACGGAACCACATTCCCCGATAAGGTAGAAGCTTATTACAAAAATGATGTTTCAAAAATACTTTTAAATGCAAGTATTAAGGCCGAACAGGACTTTTTTAATGGTAAAGCATTAAATGGCAATACTACAGGAGCAAGCCTAAAGAGTGCTCTTGATGCTGTCAAGGCTGTGAGAGACGGACAAAACCTGAGTGACATCATCAACAATCAGTTTGCAACCATCAATACTAAAAACAATGAGCTTAACAACAGTTTCTCTCATCAGATTATTAATGACAATGCAAAAATGGTTACTGCTTATAATACCCTCCAGCAAAATGTTATATACATCAAGCTTGATATGATGCAGGCTCTTAATGTTACTATTGATTACGTAGACGGCGACGGCGACTAAAAATGGCTTCCCATATAAAAGCATACTTAAATTCGTATACCAATGCATCAACACTGGCCTTTTTCAGGGTGGTGTTTGGTTTTATGATGCTTTTAGGACTTATACGTTTTGCTTTTAACGGCTGGATAGATAAGTTTTATATTCAGCCTTCTTTTCATTTTACGTATTATGGATTTAGTTGGGTTAAGCCATTTGGTATATATACCTATGCCCTATTTATAATTTGTGCCCTGGCTGCCATTGGAGTTACCATAAGCTACAAATACCGAATCTCCGCAATAACCTTTTTTCTAAGCTTTACCTACATAGAACTAATGGATAAGACTACCTATCTTAACCATTACTATTTTGTTTCGGTAATTAGTTTTGTGATGATATTTCTGCCGGCAGGTAATTACTTTTCAGTTGATACATACAAAAATCCGCAACGTTTGTTTGGACGGATTCCGCGATGGACAACAGACATCATAAAGCTTTTGCTTGCTATAGTCTATTTCTATGCGGGACTGGCAAAACTGAATTCCGATTGGCTCGTAAATGCCATGCCATTAAAAATATGGCTTTCGGCACATGCCGACCTTCCCATTATTGGATCACTGTTAATTAAAAATTGGGTAGCTTATGCCTTTAGCTGGTTTGGAGCAGTATATGACCTATTTATTGTATTCCTGCTTATAAACAGGCGCACCCGTCTATTTGGATTTGCTATAGTCATTGTTTTTCATTTAACAACCTCATTGCTATTTCCTATTGGGATGTTCCCATACATTATGATTGTTTCTACACTGATATTTTTTAGTTGTGATTTGCATACAAGAGCTCTTGAACTATTGAGTAAAATGCTTAAGCTCCCTAAAGCATTATTGGAAAACAAACGTATCTACACTTCCCATTCTGGCTTCTTCTATGGCTTAAGTGTATACATAATGGGTCTTTTTCTTGTATTTCAGCTGATATTTCCTTTCCGTTATTTGTTGTATCCCGGCGAATTATTCTGGACCGAAGAAGGCTTTAGACTGTCATGGCGGGTTATGCTTATGGAAAAAGCCGGTTATGCACAATTTATTGTTACAGATAGTAAAACAGGCAAAAGTATTTATGTTAATAATGATGATTTCCTTACCCGTTTTCAGGAAAAGCAGATGTCTTTCCAACCGGATTTCATACTGGAATATGCTCATTTTTTACATAATCATTATGAAGCATTAGGAATGAATGATCCCAAAGTAAATGTAGAATGCCATGTTGCACTTAATGGCCGATTGAGCCGACCTTACATAAATCCAAATACAGACTTAGCCCATATTCCCGAATCTTTGCAGCATAAAGAATGGATTCTGCCTTTTCAGGACAGGATCTGGGGTTTATAAACATAAAACTTCACACATACCAACCAGATATCTAAGCTGTAAACTAATTAAATTCAGATTTATTTCAAAATTGATTTGCTAAATTGCAGTATGAAAATCCTGATTGTAGAAGACGAAACCGAAATTGCACAAAGCATTAAAGAATACTTTAAGCCTAATGGTGTTCATTGTGAAACAGCAGAGAATTACAGAGAAGCCTTTGACAAAATAAGTATATACGATTACGACTGCATCTTATTGGATCTGATGCTTCCTGATGGCGATGGCTTAGATTTACTGAGAGAGTTGAAATCCAAGAACAAGATGGAAGGCGTAATAATTATTTCTGCAAAAGAAACACTCGACACTCGAATAGAAGGCTTTAATCTTGGAGCTGACGACTACCTGACAAAGCCATTTCACCTGTCGGAACTGTTGGTAAGAATGCAGGCTCTCATAAGACGCAAAAATTTTAAAGGCAATAATATTGTATCTTTCAATGAGATAAGTATTGACATATTAGCCAAAACTGTTTCTGTAAACAACAAATTAGTAGACCTTACCAAAAAGGAAACCGACCTATTGCTTTATCTTATAGGCAATGAAAACAAGGTACTCTCAAAAGGTGCAATAGCTGAGCATTTGTCGGGCGATATGGCAGATATGTTAGATAATCACGATTTTATATATGCCCACATAAAGAACCTTAAAAAGAAACTAACCAAAGCCGGAAGCGGCGATTATATAAAAACTATTTACGGCTTGGGTTATAAATGGCAAAATGAACAATAAAAAACTTCTAAACAAAACTACCAATAGCTTTCTTGCTTATGCAGTTATCATACTACTGATAGCAGCGCCCGTATTTTATTTCATTAGCCAGTGGCTTTACATTTATGAAACCGATGAGGTGCTGCTTTTTCATAAAGGCGCATTCGTAAAAGAAAGCCATAACGATTATACCGAAAGTGATATAGCTGCCTGGAACAAGTATAACCGCGATGTTGAAATAGTGTCTGATATGGGGGTAACAAAGGATTCTATTGTTGGCAAAATGTTGTTCGATTCTATAGCCAATGAAGAAGAACCTTTTCGACTTCTTTATGCCCCCGTAAATATAAATGGCAAAAGATACACCTATGTTGAGAAGACCAATCTTGTAGAGATGGAGGGCATGGTATTCAGTATTGCTGTAATGTTTTTATTTATCATCATTATACTTCTTGTGGGTATTATTTGGATATCAAAAACATCGGCAGCAAAAATATGGAGGCCATTTTATGACACTCTTAATCAGATACACAATTTCGAGATCGACAAAAACAAATCCCCACATTTCACACCAACTGATATCGATGAGTTTAACCGTTTAAATAAAAGTCTTGAAAAGCTTATTGAAAAGAATACGGCTATATATAAAAGCCAAAGAGAGTTTGTCGAAAACGCTGCTCATGAGCTACAAACTCCATTGGCTTTATTCCAGACAAAAATTGACACACTTGCACAATCAGATCTTACCAAAGAACAATCGCAGATATTAGGGTCTTTAAACAATGATGTATCAAGGCTTAACCGCCTTAATAAAAACCTTTTGCTTCTTTCTAAAATTGACAACGACAGCTATTTTGAAAAACAGCCTATTGTACTAAATGACTACATAGACAGACATTTTGATTTCTTTACAGAACAGGCAAAATCAAAAGGCATATCTGTAATAACAGAATTTAGTGCTAATGCCTCAATAAACTCTAATACTGTATTGTCAGAAGTAATGATAAACAACCTTTTCCTAAATGCCATCAGGCATAATATAAAAGGAGGAAAGATAATTATTGCTACTACTACTGATTCGATTACGTTTTCCAACACAGGTCAGGAAATACCTTTAAATTCAGAAAAATTATTCAATCGTTTTTCAAAAGCCGATCCTTCTGCTCAGGGCAATGGTCTTGGGTTGGCTATCGTAAAAAAGATTGCAGAGCTCAATGGATGGAATATATCCTATAGCTTTTCAGAAAATCTGCACCATTTTACATTAAAATTCTAAAATTCAGATTTCCTCCTAATTCACATCGCAACTTTACTATATAATTTAAAATATACTGATGTGATTTCCCTAAAAACTATATCGCTGCTAAAATTTATCCTGACAGTTATTACTGCCCTTTTTGCTTTATCAGCTACCGCACAATCAAAATCTGTAACTATATCGGGAACAATAAAAGACAGTGTCTCTAATGCAGCCCTGCCCTATGCTAATGTTGTTATCAAATCAAATGATAATGTATTAAAAGGCGGTACTGTGACAAATGAAGAAGGTTACTTTACAATTGAAAATATTCATCCCGGAAACTACATTTTAGAGATTAGCTCCATTGGGTATAAAACTGTAATACAAAAGCTCTTTGTAGGTTCGCTTTCGGAGTTTATAAACATAGGTGAAGTTCAAATTTCTGAAGACTCTCAAAAGCTTAATGAAGTCGTGATAGAGGCAACTCGCGATGAGGTAAATAACAAAATGGACAAAAAAACTTTTGCCCTGAGTGATAATATTTCCCAAAGTGGCGGATCTGTACTACAGGCAATGCAGAACCTCCCCGGAGTAACCTCCCCGGATGGCAAGCTACAGCTTAGGGGTAATGACAAAGTAATGATACTCATCGATGGCAGACAAACGGCACTTACAGGCTTTAATGGACAATCAGGTTTAGATAACATACCTGCATCGGCAATAGAAAAAATAGAGATAATCAACAATCCTTCTGCTAAATACGATGCCAACGGAAATGCAGGAATCATTAATATCATCTATAAAAAGAATAAAGAAGAAGGACTTAATGGTAAAGTTGGTTTATCATCGGGGTATGGAGCGTTGTGGGAACGAAAAGAAAACCTCCCTGCCATAAGGCCTCAGTATCAGCTAACGCCGAAGATCAATCCATCATTATCACTTAATTATAGAAAAGAAAAGATTAATGTTTATTTTCAGGGGGATTATTTATATACTGAAACCCTAAATAAAAATGAATTTGTTACCCGTACCTATGATGATGGCACAGTAATAAACCAGCAGACAAAACGTAACAGGAATACACATTTTACTACGCTTAAAACAGGTGTTGACTGGAATTATAATGACCGTAATACATTTGCATTTTCAGCTCTATATGGTAGTGAAAAGATAATTGACCATGGTGACGAACCTTTTTTTAATGCTGACTATTCACAGCGTTTACGTTTATGGCAGTTTTTAGAAGATGAGTTAAAAACCACTATAATGACATCGGCATCGTATCAGCATAAATTTAAAGAAGCAGGCCATGTACTGAATGCAGGATTGAACTATACTTTTCACAGGGAAAACGAAAAATACTTCTTTGATAACATAATGCCAACATTTACCGGAAAGGATGCCTTTAAGCTGCTTTCTGACGAAAGTGTTTTCGACCTTAATATTGATTATATAAAGCCTTTAAAATACGGGCGCTTTGAAACAGGATTCAAATTCAGGAACAGGCTCATTCCAACGAATATGCAATTTTACCCCGGGCTCAATTCACCAATAGATGTTAATGCCGGAGGAAAAGCCACTTACGAAGAGGCAATTCCTGCAGTATATGGCAACTATGTATTTGAAAGCAACAAAATAGAAGCAGAAATTGGCCTAAGGGTAGAATACATGGATCTTGAATATGAAGTAAATCCCAATCATCCAACGTATAAAAGTGATGGTTACAGCTATTTTCAGCCTTTTCCAACCATGCGATTCGCTTACAAAATCAATGACAGTCATAAATTATCGTTATTTTATAACCGAAGGGTCGACAGGCCAAATGAAGTCGATATTCGCATATTTCCTAAATATGACGATGCCGAAATTATTAAAGTCGGTAATCCGGGATTACGCCCGCAATTTACCAACTCAATAGAGCTTGGCTATAAGGCGACAATTAACAAAGGATATTTGTTTGCATCACTATATCAAAAATTTGTAGATGGTACAATTACCCGAATAGCAACTACAGCCCCGGGCAGCAATCTTATCTATAATGTTTTTGAAAATGCAGGTAAAACTTCCATGACAGGAATGGAAATGATTTTCTCTCAGAAACCTGTTTCATGGTATTCTTTTAACTTGAATGCGACTGTGTACCATAATATAATAGAATCGTTTACTGTGGACATCTTATATCCCGTGCCTACAACTTTCTCAGACACCAGGCATGATATAACCTCTGGGAACATAAAATGGAATAATACTTTTAATTTCACAAAGACTTTTACAGGCCAGTTGATGGCTACCTATCTTGCGCCAGATATTATCCCGCAGGGAAAGATAGATGCACGCTTTTCTATAGATGCTGGAATCAAGAAGACAATCCAGAAAGGAAAAGGTGAATTGTTTCTTAACGCAACTGACCTTTTAAATACTCTTGTAATAAAAAAAGAAATCAACGGAGACGGTTTCAGTTACACCAGTAAAGACTATTATGAAACACAGGTGATACGATTTGGCTACAGTTATAAATTTTAGGTAAGAGCAATTCAAAATTAATTCAAAATTAATTCAAAATTGGATTTGAAACTTGCTGACTAAAATTAGTCAGTATGTTTAAGAAGTTTCAGCTTTCAGGAAGGTTTAGCCTATTATTACATTTTATATTTTGGTTTTTAATCTTATCTCAGGTATTGCGCATCGCATTTTTTATCTGGCAATATGATGAAGCTTCATGGAATATAATAAACCTCATCCGAACATTGATAACAGGGTTGTTTTTTGACATTGGTGCTGTAACATTCATCAGCCTGCCTGCAATAAATTATTATGCTGTATTTCCCAATAAATGGATTGGATCATTTGCAGATAAAACGTTAGTATGGTTTTTCACAAGTCTGACAATTTTCATATTAGTATTTACCTTTTTTGCAGAACTTACCTTTTGGGATGAATTTAAAACCCGTTTCAATTTTATTGCTGTTGATTATCTTATCTACACACATGAAGTTGTAGCCAACATCAATCAATCCTACCCACTGCCAGTATTGGTAAGCGGAGTACTTATTTTTACCGCAGCAGTCTTGTTTCTGTTTCATAAAAGAAAAGCATTCTTCAATACATTTACAAACAATTCCCCACTTAAAGAAAGGATATCCTTTTTAGCCATCGCTATTTTAATTGCCTCTCTTTACACCACATTCATAACCAACAACCAAGCTGAGTGGTCATCAAACCGTTATAATTCTGAAATCTCAAAAAACGGTGTGTATTCCTTTTTTGCAGCATTCAGGAACAACCAGATGAAATACACTGAGTTTTATACTTCAATAGACAACAATAAAGCCTTTGGTATTGTAAAGGAAAAATTAAGTAGTGCCAATTCAAAATTTACAGGCAAAGGTTTTTCAATACACCGAAACATTACTGACAGCATTGCCACTAATGAAAAGAAAAATGTAGTTTTTATACTTGTTGAAAGCCTTAGCGGCAGCTTTATGAAAGAGTTTGGAAACGACGAAAACATTACTCCATTCCTTGACAGCCTTGCACAAAAAAGCGTTTTTTTTGAAAATCTATATGCAACAGGCACCAGAACAGTGAGAGGAATGGAAGCCGTTACATTATGCATACCTCCCACGCCCGGTCAGAGTATTGTAAAAAGACCGGAAAACTCTAATTTATATACAGTAAACACTGTATTTAAACAGAGAGGCTACGATTGTAATTTCTTTTACGGCGGCGACGGTTATTTTGACAATATGAACTCCTATTTTGGGGGAAATGGGTTTTCTATATATGACCGTGGCAGAGGGAGCGTATTAAGCGATAAGATCAAAACCACCCGAAACAATATTGATGATAACGAAGTAACTTTCGAAAACGCATGGGGAATTTGTGATGAAGACATCTTTAATAAGATGCTTAAAGTTGCCGATACCCAATATCAAAGTGGGCAACCGTTCTTCAATTTCATTATGACTACGTCTAACCACAGGCCATACACTTATCCTTCAGGTAAAATTGATATTCCTTCCGGTAAGAATCGTCAGGGAGCCGTTAAGTATACCGACTTTGCACTGAGAGATCTGTTTAAAAAAGCAAAGACAAAACCGTGGTTTAAAAATACAGTCTTTGTAATAATCGCCGATCATTGTGCAAGCAGTGCAGGTAAAGACGAAATTGATGTAGCTAATTATCATATACCTGCATTTATTGTTAACCTACCGGAAAGTTCAAATCAAAAGATTGCAAAGCAATGTTCGCAAATAGACCTGTTCCCTACCCTGTTCTCATTAATGCATTGGAACTATGATTCAGATTTCTTTGGTAAAGATGTCCTGGGAAATCAGTTTGAAGAAAGGGCTTTAATGGGTACATACAGAAAACTGGTACTCATGAAGCAAAATAAGGCAATGATATTGTCTGACCAGAAAAAACAGGCTTTCTATACATGGAACAAAAAAGATAATAGCCTTAAACCATTACCAATGGAACAGTCTTTTTTAGACGAAACCATTGCATGGTATCAAACTGCTGACTATCTCTTTACCAACAAACTTTTAAAATAATGTCCTACATCCACTTTATAGTAAATCCAATTTCGGGTAAGGGTGATCATGAAATCACTGCTGCTTACTTAAAAAGCTTTTTTCCTAATGATAGTTACATAATTCAGGTAGATTATACCGAATATAAAAATCACGCAACAGAGCTTACTAAAATGGCAATAGAAGCCAACCCGGACATCATTGTTGCATGTGGTGGCGACGGAACTATAAATGAAGTGGCATCTTGCCTTATAGGCACTGATATTAAATTAGGGATACTACCTGTTGGTTCAGGAAATGGACTGGCTGCTAATTTAAAGATTCCGAAAAAATTTAATGAAGCATTACAGGTCATTAAAACAGGAAATACCACTTCTATTGATGTAGGAAAGGTTAATGATCATTACTTTTTCAGCAATATGGGTATTGGCATTGATGCTATGATAATAAAGAATTATGAGCATTCAGGGAAACGCACGCTTATTTCATATATCAAATCAGCCCTCTCTGCAAGCTCAAAGTTCAAGCCGACAAAAACACTGATATCACTCCCCAACCGATTAATCATCGAAACTCCTTTTATGCTGTTTATCTCTAATTCTAATGAAATGGGATATGGTATGAGTCTTACACCAAAAGCAAGCCTTAGTGATGGATTGCTCGATCTGGTTATAATCCCTCCTCTTTCGTTTATGGAGAAGTTGCGATTAGGTTATTATGTCCTGCGTAACAAAACTGGAGATTTTAAAAAAGCACAGCATTTTTTAATTGACAAGCTTCATTTAGAACTGCCCGAAAAGATATTTCCTGATGTACAGATAGATGGTGAATACCATAATTTAAAAACTGTACATATTGATATTTATCTTCTCCCAAAAAACTTAACTGTAATTACTTAAATAAATGAGCTTTTCAAATCAATTCAGAAAAAATTCAGAATCACGTAAGACCTTCGCTTTATAATCAAAGAAAAACTATGCAATAAAACTACGCTTATTCAAAATCCCCTACTATGAAAAAAGCTGTTTTTTTATGCCTGTTATTTTCTGCTTTCAGTCTTTCTGCACAGCAGGTAAAAGAAACCGACAGTATCACCACTGATAGCGTTGCCTCTTTAAAATTCAATTACAAACAACTTATCATTCCGTCAGTTCTTATCGGATATGGAGTGGTCGGAATTGAAAGTGACCAGCTAAAAAGTTGGAACAGTCACATTCGTGAGGAAGTAACAGAAGACATCGACCAGAAAACTTCAATTGATGACTTTAGCCAATGGGCGCCAGCAGCTTCTGTTTATGCCCTTGATGCTTTTGGTGTAAAAGCAAAACATAATTTAAGAGATCGCACCGTGATCTTTGCAACTTCTTATGCAATTATGGCGACAACTGTCCTTAGCCTTAAATCAATCACGAAGATAGAACGTCCGGATGGCAGCTCTAATAACTCTTTCCCATCTGGACATACGGCTACAGCCTTTGCCGGAGCCGAATTTTTATGGCAGGAGTATAAAGATAAATCCATTTGGTATGGTATTGCCGGATATGCCGTAGCAACCGGAACCGGCTTATTCAGAATATACAACAACAGGCACTGGCTTACCGATGTAGCTGCCGGAGCCGGCATTGGTATATTGAGTACTAAAATAGCCTACTGGCTAAATCCTGTTATAACCAAAACAATATTTGGTGGAGATGCAAAAGAAAAGAAAACCACATCTTTCATTATGCCAAGCTATGACGGAAAAACTGTAGGATTAAGTTTTGTAAAAACATTCTAACAACACCAGACATGAAAAAGCTCATCATCTTATTAATCGTTACAATATGTGCTCTTTCTTGCAATCACAGAGATAAAGAGTATGTTCCACAGTCATTTACTTCAGGCAAATGGTATATTGCCGATTATCACAAAGACGGCAAAGAAAAACAGAATTTATACCCTGCTTTTTACTTTACTTTTTCAAAAGACAACTATATGACAGTTAAAAATGATAATCACATCTACTACGGAGAATGGTCCATCTTTAAAAGTGATGTTACTGATGATGCTCCGGTAAAGGATATTTATTTCAAAATCATATTTAATGAACGCGATTTATCTGAACTTAATGGTGACTGGAAGATTGAAAAGAAAACTAACGATTATATAAGCTTATATCAAGTTAAAAATGAAGGTAAAAATTGTTTGATATTAGAGAAATCTATCTAAACCCCAACAGGACAGATTTTATGTCATATTGGGAAACGCCATGATGCAGGATTTAAGCAAAAGAAAAATCAGACGCCAAAAGTCAAAAACCTTTAGATCCTTGGATTTAAAGGTTTTTTCATTTTATGGCAGTTGGATGAGGACCTTAAGTTAAAAAAATCACTATTTTTAACTAACATAGATTCATTACCATGACCGATAAATCACAGCTTAGAAGTTCAATTTTCAGACATCTTGATGGCTTAGCTATTGCTCCTGTAGCTATAGCATTACAGAAGCATTCAGTTTTAGAATATATCCTGAATCATAAACATGTTCAATTAGCAGAGTTCACAACAGCATTTAATGCAAATGAAGGCTATCTGAATGTTGGTTTAAGAATTCTGGCTTCTCAGGGTTTTTTAGATTATATTGTAGATAACAGTACTCAGAAAATCAGTATCTCTATAAATGAAAAAACTGAAATAGCTTTTTCATTGTTTCATTTATACGAAGATGTTGTTGATTTACTGCAATTTTCCACCCAGTTTCATCCACGGCTTTTTGAAGATTCACCGTTTGAAAAACTCAACATTATTTTTGATAAATATAAAAACAATTACGGGATTGTCCCTTCTGAGGATGTACTTACAAACAGCATTCAAAATCAGATCTTAAAACATATTGAAGGCTACCTGATCGGGCCAACAATAGTGCGCCTGGCAATGAACGGAATGTTTCATAAATATTTCATGGAAACTTCCTTCAGGCCGGAAGAATTTCATAAATCGCCTGAAAACTTTAAAAAAATACTCGACTTTTTTGTCCACCTTGGTTGGTTTGTTGAAAAAAACGGAAATTATCAATTTACCGAAACCGGACTCTTCTATGCAAAGAGAGCCACTGCGTATGGGGTAACAGTTTCCTATTTGCCAACATTTGCCAGGATTGAAGAATTGATTTTTGGCGATCCGGCCGTTTTAAGGATGGTAGCCGATGGTGAAAATGAAATTCACGTTGACCGTGAAATGAATGTGTGGGGAAGCGGCGGTGCCCACGACACTTATTTTAAGGTTGTAGATGAGATTATTATTAAACTTTTTAACCTGCCCATTGAAGAGCAGCCAAAAGGTATTCTTGATATGGGGTGTGGCAATGGTGCTTTCCTTCAGCATATTTTTGAAGTAATTGACAGACAAACCTTAAGAGGAAAAATGCTAGATGAGTATCCCTTATTCCTGGTTGGAGCAGATTATAATCAGGCTGCCCTGAAAGTAACAAGGGCTAATCTTATAAAAGCCGATATTTGGGCGAAGGTAATCTGGGGCGACATCGGGCGTCCGGACCTGCTTTCGGATGACCTGAAAGAAAATTACAATATCGACCTGAAAGACTTGCTTAACGTAAGGACTTTCCTGGATCATAACCGAATTTGGGAAGAACCGAAACACATCAATAAAGACAGGGTTAGTACTTCTACCGGTGCATTTGCCTATAGAGGAAGAAGGATCAGTAATAATTTCGTAGAAGATAATCTTTTGGAACATTTACAAAAATGGTCTCCTTATGTCCGAAAATTTGGCTTACTTCTGATAGAATTACATACCATAGACCCAAAACTTGCTGCAGCCAATTTAGGAAAAACTGCTGCGACGGCCTATGATGCCACACATGGCTTCTCTGATCAATATATTGTTGAAATAGATGTCTTCAACAAGGTTGCTGCTGAAGCAGGATTGTATCCGGATACATCTGTTTTTAAAAGATTCCCTGACAATGACACTGCTACAGTGAGCATTAACTTACTGAAAGGGAATTAATCCAATCATTTCCTTTCATAAAAAATATTTTAAAGATACTCCTTTATATTTATAACAAAACAGAGGCATGCTTAAGGCCGTCTCTGTTTTGTTTACAGCGGCCATTTACATTATTCCCATAAATAAGACATGATTAATATCATCTTTTTAAAGAATTTACGTAACAATATTTGCGTCTTTAAAAAGATATAATGAATAACAATACACATACTTTTCATATACCTGTAATGGGATTGGCTTATACTATTGACAGCCCCATAAGAGTTGCACATTACGGCATTTCATCTGTAATATCCATTATGGATGACGACCTCATAGAAAGAATGAATGCTTTTTACAGCGAAAAATTCAGTATTCCATATCAGGAAATCACAAAGAAGATAAATGATTACAGGGCTCGAAGAATAACGGCCTACTTAGATCTTGTTGATCAAATCGTTACTGAAAAATTTAATGCTTTTAAGGATGAACTAACCCAAAGCTGCACTGTATTAGAGAATTTTATCACTATGCTACCCGGAAAATCCGAATTGAAAAGAAAGCTTGAAACTTTTGTAAACGGTACCGGTATAAAAGACAGTTTAAGAAACTATTTAGACGAACATCTGTCTCCCGGAAGCATTGATGTTAATATAATGACCAAAGTAGACAGGCAAAATAGCGAAAACAACACGCTCCTGCCTGATCAATTTAATGATGCACATGCAGCACTTCGCGGATTTGCAAACAGTAGGCTAAACTCATCTGTAATTCTTTCCGCAGGGCTTAATCCTAAGCTATATGCTTACTTCGAGGATTTTACAGACTTCTATCCCGACAAAGATTTCCGGCTAAAAAAGAAAGTCATTATAAAAGTAAGCGATTACAGGTCGGCACTCATACAAGGCAGTTATTTTGCTAAAAAAGGGATATGGGTTTCTGAATTCAGAATTGAATCAGGGCTTAACTGTGGCGGACATGCCTTTGCTTCAGACGGAACTTTGTTGGGCCCGGTCCTTGAAGAATTCAAACAAAAAAAAGGAGAACTTATTAAAGCTACTTATGAGCTGCTTTGCAAAGGATTACTACAGAAAGGATATCCGGTTCCTCCCTTCCCTCCTGCGCTGCAAATAACGGTACAGGGAGGTGTCGGCACACATATCGAACATGAATTTTTATTAGAATATTACCAAACTGACTCTGTGGGTTGGGGATCGCCTTTTCTTTTGGTACCCGAAGCCACAGCTGTGGATAACGACACCCGGGAACTACTGGCAAAAGCTAAAGAGGAAGATTTATATACCAGCAATATGTCTCCGCTTGGAGTGCCATTTAATGCTGTCAGAGGTATGACCAATGAAAACCTAAGGCTTAAGAGGATAAAAATCGGAAGGCCGGGAAGTTCGTGCCCAAAAAAATATCTTGCTTTAGACAAAGAATACGATCTGCAGGGTATGTGCACAGCGTCTGCTAAATATCAAAAGAAGAAGGTTTCAAATATAATGGGTAACCAATGCACGACAGATATTGATCTTGAACAGGAGTACGAAAAGATAACCGAAAAATCGTGCCTATGTGTAGGGTTGTCCAATGCTGCCCTTTTGGAGAATGACATTCTCATAAAAGGAGATCGTGGAGTAATTGTTTGTCCCGGACCTAACATTGCCTATTTTGACAGGGAATACAGCCTTCAAGAAATGGTACAGCATATTTACGGCGGCACGTCTATAATAGATGAAATTAACAGGCCAAATCTGTTTCTAAAGGAATTACAGCTTAATGTGGATATACTGAAAACAAAATCATTTGAAACCGAAGTAAACGATAAGCAACTGGCTAAAACCAAAAACAATTTGCTGGAGGGCGTTTTATATTACAAAAAACTTTTCTTGGAACGCACTGATTTCAAGGCCAGTTCTTTTGATATTTTAATCCTGAATAATGCTGAAGATCAGTTAAACTCACTCTGTTTATAAATCATCTCTATGACACCGATGTAAGAGCACCTTGCCTTGTTCATTGAATCTTTATAACTACAATTAAAAATAACATCAATTCATAGTAACTTTGCAGCTATGAAAAAGATCCTCATTATAGATGATGAAGAAAAACTGAGAGGCTTAATCGCCAGGATAATTACCCTGGAGGGCTTTGAGGTTGTACAGGCCGGAGACTGTAAAATCGGACTCAAAAAACTGGAACAGAATACTATTGATATTGTATTGTGCGATGTAAAGCTGCCTGACGGTAACGGTGTAGACCTTACTGCCGTCATCAAACAGAGATTTCCTCACATTGAAGTTATCTTGCTGACAGCTTACGGAAACATCCCCGATGGCGTTCAGGCAATAAAAAACGGTGCTTTTGATTATATCGTGAAAGGCGATGACAATAATAAAATCATTCCTCTCATACATCGCGCTTTAGAAAAAAGCAGCCTGCAGCAACGTGTAGACCTTCTCGAAGCCAAACTTGATAAAAAATATTCTTTCGAAGGCATAATAGGTACCTCAAAAGCCATTAAAGATGCTATTGAGCTTGCTAAAAAAGTTGCCATAACCGATACCACTGTTTTGCTTACAGGTGAAACTGGAACAGGTAAAGAAGTATTTGCTAATTCTATACATCAATCGAGTCAGAGAAAGAATAAAAACTTTGTAGCGATCAACTGTTCTGCTTTCAGTCACGATCTGCTGGAAAGCGAGATGTTTGGCCACACGGCCGGAGCGTTTACCGGAGCTACCAAAGATAAAAAAGGCCTTTTTGAAGAAGCTAATCAGGGAACTATATTCTTAGATGAAGTTGGTGAAATGCCGCTTGACCTGCAGGCAAAATTGCTTCGCGTTATCGAAAATGGCGAATACATAAAAGTTGGTGAAAGCAAAATCACTAAAGTTGATGTGCGCATAATTACTGCAACCAACCGTGACCTTCAAAAAGAGATCGAGGCAGGACATTTCAGATCTGATTTATACTACCGCCTATCTGTGTTTCAGATCATGTTGCCATCACTTCGTAACCGTGTTACCGATATTGAATTACTTGCTACCTATTTTTTAAGATCTTTTGCTTTAAAGACCAATAAAAAAATGACTGGCTTTACCGATGGCTTTATCCATCTGTTAAAACTGCACAACTGGCCGGGTAATATCCGTGAATTAAAAAATGTACTGGAACGCAGTGTTATCCTTGAAAACAGTAATACACTTTCAGAAGACAGCCTTCCTTTCGATATACAGCAGTTAGCTGATGTTTCTCAAAAAGAAAATAAAATATTATCGGCTTTCTCATTAGCATCTGCTGAAAAGATACATATACAAAAAGTGCTTAATTATACCAATGGCAATAAGACTGAGACAGCAAAATTGCTGAATATTGCCCTTACCACCCTTTACAGAAAACTCGAGGAATACAAAATCTATTAAAATACTATCATTTTAAAAGTGCCAACCCTATCAAAACGATAGGGTTTTTCTTTGGCACAACATAGCCAAACACAAGTATTTGCAAGTATATCAACACATTAGGGCTTTTACGCCATTAAAGGCATTCATTTTGGCATATACGTGCAAAACGTATAACAATTATCAAAATGAAAAACAGGGTAAAAACAGCTTGTTCAAAAGCAGTCCAGTTTGCTGAAATAACAAAATCTCTAATCCGTAAAGGTAATATTGCCAGAGCTAAACATTGCCTTAATGTGGCAGAGCAATTGATGATATCCGGAAACACCGAAACAAAAAATGTAATCTCGAATATTTACATCTACTCCGTTTCCACCTTTATGGAAATTCACAATTGCAGCATCGCAAACCTATTTCCGAAATCGCTTCGTGAAGAATATCTAAAACAGGTAAACACCTCAGGAGTATAAAACCATGACAACAATTATTTTAATCGTTACCGGAATAGCACTGTTTATAGTATGCTTCAGATCAATAAACTTCTTTGATAAAATATAATCATGATAGCACTATTTATACTCTCGGCTTGTGTTTTTGGGTACATCTGCTATGTACTCATAAAACCTGAAAAATTTTAGACTAAGCACTTTGTGCATCACCCCTCAATACTAAGTAATGAATACTGAAATCTTAGGAATTATAGCAATGTTTGTTCTCACGGTAGTGCTGGCCGTACCGCTGGGCAAATATATAGCCCGTGTATATACGGGATCCAAAACTTTTCTTGACCCGGTTCTAAACCCAGTAGAAAAGTTATTTTACCGCCTGAGCGCAATCAGTCATGAAGAAGAGATGGACTGGAAAAGGCATTTAAAAGTAATGCTTACCATGAACTTCATCTGGTTTATTTTAGGAATTATTGTTCTGATGTGCCAGGGATGGCTTCCCCTCAATCCGGATCAGAATTCGAACATGTCGCCGGATCTGGCTTTTAATACCTCGATATCTTTTATAGTAAACTGTAACCTGCAGCACTATTCGGGTGAAACAGGTGTAAGCTACCTTAGTCAGCTCTTTTTGATGTTCCTACAGTTTGTTTCTGCCGGTACCGGCCTTGCAGCGGGAGCAATCCTTTTTAATGCCCTGCGTGAAAAGACTACCGAGAAACTGGGTAATTTTTATGTGTACTTTATAAAATCATGTACCCGCATTCTATTACCATTATCAGCAGTTGTAGCAGTAATACTATTGCTTAACGGCACACCAATGACTTTTGAAAGCAAACAGGATATGGTAACGCTCGAAGGTCAAAACGTACAGGTTTCTACAGGTCCGGTTGCGGCTTTTACAGCTATAAAGCATATAGGCACCAATGGTGGAGGTTTCTTCGGTACTAACTCAGCACATCCATTAGAAAACCCCAATTACTTTACCAATATGGTAGAGATGATTGCCCAGATGATCGTACCGTTTGCAATGATATTTGCCCTGGGCTTTTACCTCAACAGAAAAAAACTGGCTCTCATGATATTTGGCGTAATGACAGTAGGTTTTCTACTGCTTACAGTGCCAACTGTTATGACAGAAATGAATGGAAATCCCGCGCTAAGCCATATGGGCATTGATACTTCGGCAGGAGCTACCGAAGGAAAAGAAACAAGGTTTGGCGCAACGGCTTCCGGCTATTGGAGCATTGCCACAACAGTAATATCTACAGGATCTGTAAACTCAATGCATGATAGCGCTATGCCATTATCGGGTATGAACCAAATGTTAGCCATGATGGTTAACTGTTTTTATGGCGGCTGTGGCGTAGGACTTCTTAACTTTTACATTTTCATAATTCTTGCAGTCTTCATCAGCGGTCTTATGGTGGGTAGGACACCTGAGTTTTTGGGCAAGAAGATAGAAGCCCGCGAAATGAAGATCGCTATGATGATTGCCCTGCTCCACCCTTTCCTTATCCTAACAGGAGTTGCATTATCTACGGCTTTCCCCGGGCTTGGCGCAAGTACACTTAATAATCCCGGTTATCATGGATTTAGTGAGATATTATATGAATTTACCTCATCGGCAGCTAATAACGGTAGTGGCTTTGAAGGACTGGGTGACAACAATCCGTGGTGGAATATCACTACCGGCATCGTACTGCTCTTATCGCGTTACCTGCCCATCATTGGCCCGATTGCAATAGCCGGACTGCTGGCCTCTAAAAAGCACATACCTGAAAGTGCAGGTACCCTGAAAACTGATACCTCAACATTTGGCCTGATGGTATTTGCCGTGATAGCCATAATTGCAGCGCTGTCTTTCTTTCCGGCTCTTACGCTTGGCCCTATTGCTGAATATTTTTCCCTTTAATCCCTGATTCAAATGAAAACTAATAATAAATCACTGTTTCAAAAAGAACTCGTAATTGAGGCGCTGAAACAGTCGTTTGTAAAACTAAATCCCGTAACACTGTTCCGTAATCCTATTATGTTTACGGTAGAGATGGGTACTGTAGTAATGCTATGCGTATGTATCTGGATATTTACAGGCGAACAGTCACAGGGCAGTTTTGCATATAATTTCGTTGTATTCCTTATCCTTTTGTTCACCGTTTTGTTTGCCAATTTTGCCGAGGCTATTGCCGAAGCCCGTGGTAAAGCTCAGGCCGACAGTCTCAGGAAAACCCGTGAAGAAACCCCTGCCAAAAAAGTTGAGCAGGTAGGTGAAATTTACCTAAACGAATTACAGATCGTTCCGTCATCTTCACTAAGAAAAGGAGACTTGTTTGTTTGTGAAACAGGCGATATCATCCCCACAGATGGTGAGATCATAGATGGGCTTGCTACCATAGACGAGAGTGCCATTACCGGAGAGAGTGCTCCTGTTATCCGTGAAGCGGGTGGTGATAAAAGCTCGGTTACAGGAGGTACAAAGGTACTGTCTGACAAGATAACTGTACGTGTAACAACCGAACCCGGTGAAAGCTTTTTGGATAAGATGATTGCACTTGTAGAAGGGGCTTCGCGCCAAAAAACACCTAATGAAATTGCCCTGACAATCTTGCTTGCAGGCTTTACACTTGTATTCATCATTGTATGTGTTACCTTAAAACCTTTTGCAGATTTTGCCAATGCCCCAATTACCATTGCAGCTTTCATTTCATTGTTTGTATGTCTTATACCTACTACTATAGGTGGATTGCTTTCAGCCATTGGGATAGCAGGCATGGACAGAGCCTTAAGGGCTAATGTTATTACAAAGTCAGGTAAAGCAGTAGAGACCGCAGGAGATATAGATGTATTGCTGCTTGACAAAACGGGCACAATAACCATTGGTAACCGTAAGGCAACCCACTTTTATGCTGCTGATGGCGTAACCGAAAAACATTTTATAGAAGCTGCCGTACTTGGTTCGCTTGCAGATGAAACCCCTGAAGGTAAAAGTATTATTGAACTATCGGGTGTTGACCCTAACTTCAAAGCCAAAGGCTCAGTATTCATAAAATTCACTGCTGAAACACGAAGCTCGGGAGTAGATGTAGACGGCAAACGCATACGTAAAGGAGCAGCAGATGCAATTCGTGTGCTAGTTGAAAAAAGCGGAAATCATTTTCCTGAAATGGTAACCCGAAAAGTAGATAAAATATCAGGTAAAGGCGGTACTCCACTTGTTGTTTGCGAAGATGAAAAAGTACTGGGTGTAATAGAACTTCAGGATATTATCAAGACCGGCATTCGCGAGCGTTTTGAAAGGCTTCATAAAATGGGTGTTAAAACCGTAATGGTTACAGGAGATAATCCGCTTACAGCTAAATTTATTGCTGAAAAGGCAGGTGTAGATGACTTTATAGCCGAAGCAAGGCCTGAAGACAAAATGAACTACATCAAAAATGAGCAGATGAAGGGCAAATTGGTTGCCATGATGGGCGATGGTACTAACGACGCCCCTGCCCTTGCCCAAGCTGATGTAGGTGTAGCCATGAACAGCGGTACTCAGGCAGCCAAAGAAGCAGGTAATATGGTAGACCTTGATAATGACCCGACCAAACTTATTGAAATCGTTGAGATTGGAAAACAGCTTCTTATGACCAGAGGTACATTGACAACTTTTAGTATTGCCAATGACATAGCCAAGTACTTTGCAATCATACCCGCATTATTTATAGCATCAATACCTGCTTTGCAGGGCATCAACATCATGAACCTTCATAGCCCTGAAAGCGCCATACTATCGGCAGTGATATTCAACGCGATCATTATTCCGTTCCTTATTCCGCTTGCACTTAAAGGTGTAGCCTATAAACCGATAGGAGCCTCTGCCCTGCTGAGAAGAAACTTATTTATCTATGGCCTTGGTGGTATCATTGTTCCTTTCATCGGTATCAAGCTTATCGATATGGTGGTTACCCTATTCTTATAAAACTAAAATCAAATGAAAACAACTTTTTTACAAACCCTGAAACTTACGCTATTATGCATCATTTGCTTTTCGGGGGTATATACAGCAGTTATATATGGTGTGGCACAGGCTATGCCAAACCGAGGAAGAGGCGACCTTATAACTGCCAATGGAAAAACATACTATGCCAATATAGGGCAGCAGTTTAGCAGCAAAGGTTATTTTAATGCAAGGCCATCGGCGGTGGCATATAATGCTGCCGGTTCCGGTGGATCGAACAAAGGCCCTTCGAATCCTGAATATCTTACCGACGTACAAAAACGAATTGACCTTATTCTCAAAGAGAATCCGGATATAAAAAAAGAAGATATCCCGGTAGAGATGGTTACGGCAAGTGCCAGCGGACTTGATCCCAATATTTCAGTACGCTCTGCCAGATTACAGATAAAACGTATCGCCAAAGCCAGAAATCTTAAAACTTCTGAACTGGAAACACTTATTGAAAATTATACCGATAAGCCATTAATTGGACTGTTTGGTCCGGAAAAGATAAACGTATTGAAACTGAATATCGCATTAGATGCGCTGGTAAAAAAATAGATTCTTTCACAACCAGTCAAACTTATTTTTTGTTGTTAGGGCGGCTTCAAAACTCCGGCAGGTGCCAACTGCCTGCCGGACGGAGAGGCTAACTGCAACCACAATAAAACACGAACACTTTAAAAACAACTAAATATTTCTCATGAAAACAGCAAGCACATTAGCAATGCTTCTTTTTGCAGCAATCGGTCTGCAGGCACAGGAAAAAGAAAAAGATACATTAATCTCAAAAATCCCATTTGAAGGCTATGATCTGAGCTGGGTAAACGGGCAAAACCGCCAGACTGATTTCCCTCTGCAACTAAAAGACAAAAATGGTGAAACCATACTTACCGGAGTAGCGTATCTTGACGCTTATTACAATTATAACTTTGCCAACCCAACAGACAATACACAAACTATTTCGGCATCTATAGGGCGTCATAATGAGTTTACATTGAATCTGGCAAGTATTGGACTTGAAACCAATTACAAAAATATTGTGGGTCGTCTTTGGCTTCAGTATGGACAGATGGGTTCTATAGTTAATGATCCTGACGGTTCGGTTAACAGAGGACGCAATACAAATATTAACAACCTGAAATACATCCGTGAGGCTGCGGCGGGTTATCATTTTGACGTATGGCACGGCCTTAACGTAGAGATGGGTATCTTTATGAGTTATATAGGTCTTGAGAGCTACGTAACTCAGGAAAACTGGAGCTATCAGCGTAGTATGCTGTGTGATTTTACACCATTCTACTTTACAGGAGCAAGAGTACAGATGTATCCTTCTAAAACTTTGAAACAGGAAATATGGCTATTGAACGGATGGCAGAGTTATAACAGCTTTAGTAAAAGTCCGGGACTTGGAAGTTCAACATACTACCGCCCAAGTGAAAACCTTCAGTTGGTTGCTAACTTCTATCTTGGAAGAGACACACAAAATCCTGATGCCCAAGGCCATCAGAGCGAGAGGATACGTTTTCACCACGATAATAGTATCGTAGCAAGATACTTTACCCGAAAAGAATCTAAAGGTATCTCTCAGGCAGCATTCAGTCTTAACTCACATTACGGTTTTCAGAGCAATAACGAAGAAGGTGATATCGTAAAAGCAAAAGACAACTTTATGGTTGGGGCATCATTAGCCAACAGGGTGTGGTTCAATAAAAACAAAATGGCAGTTACGCTAAGAGGAGATTATATGACAAATCAGTCGGTTGTCAATGGTGTGAATGTTGCCCCTTACCTGGCCTTTACTCCTGCCGCTACCGGCGATGTGCCTAACAATTATGATCAGGCAATTGCCAATGGTGAGAAACTGAAGATATTCCAGTTTACCACTACCTTTGATATTATGCCAAGTGACTTTGTAACCTTTCGTTTAGAGTATGGTTACAGAAATGCAAGCATACCTTACTTTGCAGGTCCGGGCGGAACAACATCACCTAGCGGATGGACAAATGGCCCTACAGGAGATACACCGTGGGCAGCTGATTTAAAGAAAAGCGAAAATAGAATAACACTTGCAGTTAACTTCAGGTTATAATTGTGGATAACGAAAAAGAAAATAATGTAAAGCACTTTCTCGACCTGATCCAGAAATCGAGAAAAGGCAAGTTTAAAGTCTACATCGGCATGAGTGCCGGTGTAGGCAAAACTTTTCGTATGCTTCAGGAAGCGCACACGCTATTACGCAATGGCATTGATGTAAAGATAGGCTTTATAGAAACGCATAACAGAAAAGAAACCCATGACCTGCTGGACGGACTGCCCATAATCCCAAAAAGATCGATTTTCTATAAAGGAAAATATATGGAAGAAATGGATCTTCAGGCTATTATTAATCTTCGCCCTGAGGTAGTCATTGTAGATGAGCTGGCTCATACCAACATTGAAGGCAGTAAGAATGAAAAGCGCTGGCAGGATGTAATGGATATTATAGATGCCGGCATAAATGTGATTAGTGCGGTAAACATTCAGCATATTGAAAGCCTTAATGATGATGTAAAGCAAATAACCGGTATAGAAGTAAGAGAAAGAATACCAGACAGCGTGCTTAAAGCTGCCGATGAGGTTGTGAACATCGACCTTACTGCCGATGAGCTCATTGCCCGCCTGAAAGAAGGTAAAATTTATACAGAAGACAAAGTACAATCGGCATTAAAGAATTTCTTTAAAGCAGAGCATATACTTCAGTTAAGGGAACTTGCCCTGAAAGAAGTCGCAAGCCAGGTAGAGCGTAAAGTAGAGGCCGAAGTAGTAGGTACATCGGTATTTAAGCATGAGCGTTTTATGGCCTGCATAGGCAGTAACCATAAAACAGCAAAAACAGTAATACGTAAAACAGCCCGGCTTGCTAACTATTACCACAGCAAATGGTATGTACTCTATGTACAGACACCGCACGAAAGCGGAGACCGTATTGCCCTTGACAAACAACGTCACCTCATCAACAATTTTAAGCTCGCTGCCGAACTTGGCGCAGAAGTCATAAAATTAGAAAGCCACAGCATAACTACCGGTATACTTCAGCAGGCAGAACAGCGCAAAGTAACTACCATCTGCATTGGCAAACCCCACATTACACTATTTAAAGTAATTTTGTCTACTAACATTTTTAAGGCACTCTTAAATAAGCTATCTTCGAGTGATATTGATTTGATTATCCTATCCTGATCATGAAAATAAAAACCAAACTCATCATAGCGGTAAGCCTGCTTTTCCTGATGATAACTGTGCTCTCTGCTATCGGGATACGTCAGGTAAATGTGCTTGCCGGCGAGACCAAGAACATCCTGACAGATAATTATCATTCGCTGGATTATTCCCGCAATATGTATAAGATACTGGATGGTGAACAAGCAGAACCAAACCTGGCAAGATTTAAAGAATATCTTGAAAAACAGCAGCAAAATGTAACCGAAGTTGGCGAAAAAGAATTGACTGATGACCTTTTACAAGATTTTACTGCATTAGAAAAAGACCCAAAAAACACAGTACTGCAACAAAAAGTAAGGACAGACCTTAACAGTATTATGAAGCTGAATATGGATTCTATTCAGCGCAAGAGTGATGGTGCAGCAAAAACAGCAGATAGCTCTATTATGTGGATGTCACTAGTGAGTTCTTTTTGTTTTATTATAGGGTTCACCCTTATTGTAAACCTTCCCGGATATATTGCAAACCCTATACGCGACCTCACAGAAAGCATCCGCCAGATTGCTGCCAAAAACTATTCACAGCGCATTTATTTTAAAGGCCATACAGAATTTACTGATTTGGCTAAATCATTCAACACCATGGCTGAGAAACTACAGGAATACAGCGCAACCAACATCGAAAAGCTGATGATGGAGAAAAAGCGTGTAGAAACGCTTATCAACAATCTTAACGACCCTATACTTGGGCTTGATGAGAACAACAGGATACTTTTCATTAACGAAGAAGCTTTAAAAATATCGGGGCTTAAAAAAGAAGAAGTTATTGGTAAAGATGCTAACGAAATAGCACTTCATAATGATCTTGTTAGAAAATTATTGCAACGGGCTTCTAAATCTTCTCAAAACGAGGATACGCTGAAAATATATGCCGATAATAAGGAAAGCTATTTTGAAAAACTTGCAGTACCAATTTTCATTACGCCAACCGGAGAAACAGAAACCAGGCAGGCAGGATCATTTATCATCCTGCGCAATGTAACAGCCTATAAAGAGCTTGATTTTGCCAAAACCAATTTTATCGCTACCGTTTCTCATGAATTCAAAACGCCTATAGCCGCAATGAAAATGAGCCTTCAGCTTTTGGAGAATGAAAAAATGGGTATGCTGAATGAGGAACAGAAAAACCTTGTTGACAGCATTAAAGACGATACCAACCGCCTTCTTCGTACTACAGGAGAATTGTTGAATATCACACAGGTAGAAACCGGGAAAACCGGTTTAAACATGGCTTCCTGCGATGCATTTTTACTTATAAACGAAGCTGTAGAAAGCAATAAGATCGCCGCAGCGGCCAAAAATATCCTGGTTGAAACGGTTATTCCTGATGCATTGCCCGAAATACTTGCCGATGCTGAAAAAACCACATGGGTAATTTCAAACCTGATCTCGAATGCTATCAGATATTCTTACGAAAATTCTAAAGTGGAAATATCTGCTGTTATCCTACCCAAAAGAATAGAAATAATCGTTAAGGACACAGGCATAGGAATTCCGGAAAAATATTTAGATAAAGTATTCGACAAGTATTTCAGAGTTCCCGGTAACCAAAAAGAAGGCACAGGACTTGGCCTTGCAATTAGCAGGGAGTTTATGGCTGCCCAGGGTGGCAGTATAAGCGTAGAAAGTAATCCGGGTGAAGGCAGCAGGTTTATGGTAAATTTTAAAAGGGCTTATTAAACGTACTTCTAATTATCACGATATGCGAATTTATAATATACACTATCTGATATTAAAAAGTATTGAATTGAAGGAAGTTTAGCTTTAATGTAAGGTACTGCGCTGTATATTTTGCCTTCAGTAAATTATATTCAGCTGTAAGCAATTGATTTTTTGCTGCTGTAAATACAATGGCATCCACAAGTCCACCGGTGAATTTAGACTGGGTAGTCGTAAAAGATTTTTCGGTATAATTACGGGTATCTTCAAGCTTAAGAGCCATTTCGGTATTTTGCTGTTGTTTGGCCGTTTCCTGTTCTATGGTTTGACGCAGTTTAATTTTTTCCTGCTCGGTTTCAACTGTTTTCTTTTTATGCTCAATTTTAGCCAATTGCACATTACGGCTCGTACGAAATCCATTAAAAACAGGTACGTTAAGCTGGAAACCTATATAATGGTTCTTATTGTCATTAAGCTGAGTCCAGAAAGGATTGACTCTTTGGTTACCTGGCTGATCTAAGGGCAGGTAATAAAATGATGAATAGCTGTAATAAGCACTCAAAATCGGCAGAAATCCATTCTTTTCTATGGTTATTTGTTTTTTTGCAATCTCTTCAGCAAATAGTACCGATTGTATTTTTGGATAATTCTTCAGGGCATTTTCATAGGCAGTACTCTCAATCGGTGCCAAACTTCCTGATTCACCCGGGTTTTCGAGTATAATACCATCAGGCATCATACCCTGTACATTCATTAATTGTATAAGAATCAGTTTTTGATTATATAATGTCTGCCGTGTTTCGGTGATGCCATTTTCTTCGAGAGCATAGCTCACTTGCATGTCATACAGGTCACTCTTTGGTTTGCTGCCAATTTCAACTTCCTTTTCTATTCTTTTCATATTAAATTTAGCATTCTCGAACTGATTGAGACGTATCTTAAGCAATTCCTGTGTGTATAATGCCGAGAAATAATTTTCCAGTATTGATAATGAATATTCCGCTGCCGTAGCTTCTTTATCGGCCCTGGATTTAAGCACAGCTATCTTATTACGGCGGGCGGCAGTGAATACATTAAAATCAAGAAGATTCATGCTGGCGTTAATCGCAAAATTATCAGACTGGATATTAGAGCTAACCCTTGTATTAGTAGCCGGATCAATTGTAGAACCGATGCTGTAACTGTGCGTACCTGCAAAATCAACTTTTGGCAGGTATTCCATAACAGGACTACGATGAGTTGTTTCAGCACTCAATATTTCCAGTTGCCTGATCTGAAAGTCAAGGTTATTTTTCTTTCCGGTTTCTACACATTGCTGTAATGTTAGTATCTCCTGTGAAAATGACAGTTGAGTAACCAGTAAAAAGAAGATATAGATATAAGATTTAGCATTCATAATAAGCCATAGTTATAGCCCGCAGGGGATACTACTCCCCTGCCAGACTATTGATTAATACTAACTTTAAATTTTATTCGTATTTAAGGTATTTCAGCACCTCAACACGTGTAGCTGCATACGCTTTTGTAAGAACTACAGCCAGGGTCAGGGTCAGTAAAATAATAAACCCAAGAGCAAAAGGCAGCCAGGAAACATCAATCCTGTAAGCAAAGTTTTCAAGCCATTTATCTAACAGTAACCATGCAGGTAATACAGCAATGGTAAAACCTATAGTACAAAATACAACGTACTGCCAGGATAACTCTTTAAGTAATGTTTTTGTTTCTGCTCCCAACGTTTTACGTATCGCTATCTCCTTCATTCTTCTCTGTATGTTAAACGAGGCCAATGCGAAAAGCCCAAATAGCGCTATTACAATTACCAGGATATTGAGTAGGGAAAACAGGTTGCGCTGCCTGATATAATTTTCATAGGTGCGTTGAAAATTCTTATTGATGAAATCATAACGGAAAGGGAAGTCGGAATCTACCTCTTCAAGCCAAAGCTTTTCTATGGCGGCAGTGGCACTTTCTACATGCTGCGGATTGATTTTCACATAAATGTTATGAGCGTTTTGCAGCATCCAGTCTACAGTCTTGTAATGATACATAATTACAGGCATGATTTTTTCCTGCGGACCGTTGATATGAAAATCCTTTGTAACTCCAATAATTTTGAACTTTATGCCATCCTGCCAGTCTACATAGGCGTTCATTGGATCTTTAATTCCCATGAACTTTACAGCAGCTTCATTAAGTATGACCGAATTTATAGTATCCTGAGCAAATTGTGGCGACAAAGTTCGACCTTCCTTCATTTTGATCTCAAGCATTTCGAGGAGGTTATAGTCGGTTACCATATTTTGCATCGAATAAAAATGACCGCCGTAGCCGTAGCTTGTATAAAAGCTAGTGCCCTCGCCTACTCCCGCAGTGTTGGCCGAAACCATCTCTACGCCTTTTATCGAAAGTAATTCTTCCTTAATATGCAGATAGCGATTTGCAATCATCTTTTTGAAACCCGGAACCCTGAAATCATAAGGATTTCGGTAGTATATAGATATTACCTGATCAGCCTTAAAACCAGGGTCTTTTGTTATAAGGTAATTCACCTGACTGTATACCACATAAGATCCTATGATAAAAAACGATGCAATAGCAAATTGTCCCACCAGCATAATATTCTTTAGCAAAATACCTTTTCGGCTATTATCCAGATTACCCTTTAGCACCTGTGTCTCTTTAAAACGTGATACATAAGTTGCCGGAAACACGCCTGCCAATAGGATCACCAGGATAAAGATCCCTATCAACTGAAGAAAAAAGTGACTGCTGCTCATAACCAATTCCTTGCCCAGAAATTTATTGTAATAAGGTAATGACACTTCCACAATAACAAGCGCCAGAAATATGGCAAAAAATGTAGTCAGCATCGATTCGAATACAAACTGTGCTACAATATTCCGTTTGGCAGCGCCCAGAACCTTTCGCACGCCTACTTCCTTTGCTCTTTTTAAGGCATTGGCAGTAGCCAGGTTTACATAGTTTGCTATAGACATGAGAAGTATCATTACCGACAGTCCCACCATAATAATCAGCAATTCATAGTTGCCTTTGCCTTCAGGGACATCACCTGCATGGGTATGTAGCCTTATCTCCTTCAGTTGTTCAAGATATACCTTGATCTTGCCAAATCGCTTTACGAAATCCTCTACAGGCATACCTGCGTTAGCAGCATTCTTTTTGGTATCATTCTCAAAATATAAGCCTTCAATTTTTTTCTCAACCAAAACGGCATCAAGCGGATTGCTAAGCTTCATGAACAGCGCAAACCTGAAGTTCCCCCAGTTACCGGCATTCTCATTGAGTTTCCAGTCAATCATGTTGGTTACCATGTCAGGCATATACGATGATTTTCCTTCCAATTTAAAAACACCTTTTACAGTAAATGGCTTTTCTTCGTATACTACCTCCTCGCCTAAAACATCAGTCTTGCCAAACAATTTTACCGCCAGACTTTCGCTAATTGCAATACTTGAGGGCGTAAGAGCCGTTTTGGGATTGCCTACAACAAATGGAAAAGGAAAAAAATCAAAAAATGTTGCCTGCGCATCAATAACCTTTTCTGCCATTACCTTCTTGTCACCGCTTTTCAATATATTACTGTTGTACCAGCCCGACATATAGCAGTGACTCTTAACCTCCGGTATCGAAGGCAAAGCATTTCCTAATGCATCAGAGCTTGAACCCCACACTTTATCTTCTCCAAGATCCGAAACCGAAAAGAAAATATGCTCTTTCCCCGGATTCCAGGTATTATAGCTGTGTTCGTCGTTCCAATACAAAATAGCAAAAACCAATCCTGCAATACCCAGGCTTAATCCGAACACGTTAAGTACAGTAAAGAACTTATTGTGTCTTATCTGGTATAAGTATACTTTTAGCCAATTCTTTAGCATAACTATTCGTATTTAAGGTATTTAAGCACATTCACCCTGGTAGCCATATAAGCTCTTGACAGTACTACTATCAGTGTAAGTACCATCAACACCGTAAACCCTATTACAAATGGTGCAATTGTAATACCTACTCTGTAGGCAAAATTCTCCAGCCATTTGTTTAGTAATATCCATACCGGAAACAGTGCTATGGCAAAGCCAACAATACAGAATATAATATACTGCTTTGAAAGCTCTTTTAGCAGTACTTTCGTTTCTGCGCCCAGTGTCTTACGAATAGCAATATCCTTCATTTTTCGCTGTATGCTGTAAGATGCCAGTGCAAACAATCCGAAAAGGGCAATAGCAATTACAATTGCGTTAAGCAGAGAGAATAAATTCTTTTGATTGACGTACTGTTGGTAGGTTTTCTGATAATTCTTATCTACAAATTCATATGCGAACGGATATTCTACGTCTACCTTAGTGCTCCAGTATTTTTCAATATCCCCAATAGTTTGTGCCATATTATCTTTAGATACTTTTATATATATCCTCTCCAGATTGTAAGACATCCAGTCAATAGTCTTTAAATGGAAGAAAGACATTGGAGGTATTTCGTTTTGAGGGCCAAAAAGATGAAAATCCTTTACTACACCTACTATTTTTAGCTTTTTATCATTCCAGTCGATAGTTTTACCCAAAGGATCTTTTTCTTTCATTAGTTTCATGGCAGTTTCATTGATAAGCATATTATCAATCGTATCTGATGATATGTTTTCAGAAAGCCCTCTGCCCTGTACCATCTTTACCTCCAGCATATCCAGCATATCAAAGTCATAGGCTATATTTTTTCCCTGAATATTAATGTCATGATAAGTAAAACCCGAAGAAGATCCGTCATTACCTCCAAGTGCAAATGCTGCTCCTGATACTGCTTCTACTCCTTTTATCTTTTGAAGTTCCTGTCTGACTGTTCTATATTGATTATAGATCATGTTTGGGTCCTCATAATTCTCTCTTCTGTAATAAACCTCTATAATCTGGTCTCCTTTTAAACCAAGGTCTTTATTACTTAAATACTCAACCTGCTGGTACACTATATAAGAGCCTATGATAAAGAAAGAAGCAATCGCAAACTGCAATACAAGCATTCCGTTGCGTAACCATACACCATTTTTGCTCCTGCCAAAGTTGCCTTTAAGCACTTTAAGCGTTTCAAAATTGGATACATATACTGCCGGAAAGATACCAGCTACAATAACCACAATAACGAATATCAGGATAAGCTGAAGATAAAACTGACCGCTGTTAATTTCCAAAGACTTATCAAGGAATTCATTGTAATAAGGTAATGCAAGTTCAACAATAACCAGAGCCAGAATGATAGCAAGCACCGTTACTATTACGGTCTCAAAAATAAACTGCTTTACAATATTGCTTTTTGTTGCGCCAAGTATCTTGCGTACACCAACTTCCTTAGCCCTCTTAATTGCATTAGCTGTAGCCAAATTGACATAATTTACTATGGAAAGAATTAGGATTAGTGTCGATAGCCCCGCCATTATAAGCAGCAATTGATAGTTACCTCTGTTCTCCGGCGTCGTTTCTGATACCGAGTGCAGTCTTGCATCGGTTAGGGGTTCCGGTATATTCTTTAATACATCATGTTTTTTTATGAACTCCTCAAGAGAAAGTCCGGCTTCCTTAGCAAACACTTTCGTTCTGTATTCAAGGTATAGATCATCTAATTTCTTTGCAACAGCATCACGTTGATTAGGAGACTTAAGCTTAAGCATAAGCCCAAAATTAAAATTACCCCATTGATCCTCGTTTCCTTTAAGCCTTGTATCTTCCATAAGGTTGGTTACAGCTTGCGGTTCAAAAGATGACTTACCCGGTATTCTGTAAACGCCGCGTACAATCAGCTTGCGGCCAGAATATTGAATTTCTTTTCCAATAGGTTCTTCTTTTCCAAAAAGGTTTTCTGCCACTTTCTCTTCAATTGCTATACTTCTGTTGTCAGGAAGGGCATTACTGATGCTGCCTTTTACAAATTCAAAAGGAATAAACTCAAAAAAGTTTTTTTGTGTATCCAGTATCTTTATTTGCTGTTTTTTTTGCCCGTATTTCAGGTTTTCAGAAAAGTACCATGTATTGTAATAGCAAAACTTTTCAATCTCAGGGATATCCTTCATGTATTTAGCCAACGGATAAACACTGAAAGGCCAAATCATGCCTTCACCTAAATCGGTAGATACGGTAAATACTGTATCCTTTTCAGGATTCCATTGGTTATAGCTTTGCTCGTCGTTCCAGTACAAAATTGCAAATACAAGTCCGGCAATGCCAATACTCAGTCCAAAGGTATTAAGAACAGTAAAGAATTTATTGTTCTTTGCATTGTATAAAAATATCTTAAGCCAGTTCTTTAACATGGTCAGTAGGTTTTATAATGATTTGATTGATGATTGATTATGTAGGCCTTATTAGTTAGAGACCAAAACATCTACATTCCTGTTGTTCAGTTTCTCGCTTAATATCAGGCCGTCTTTCATAAGGATAGTCCTTTGAGAAAAAGAAGCATCATAATCAGAGTGGGTTACCATAAGTATGGTAGCACCCTGAGCGTGCAGGTCGGTTAATAGTTCCATTACTTCATTACCGTTCTTGCTATCCAGGTTTCCGGTAGGCTCATCAGCAAGGATGATCTTAGGATCGTTTACCAGTGCTCTTGCCACCGCAGCCCTTTGTTGCTGACCGCCCGAAAGCTGTTGCGGATAATGTTTCAGTCTGTGTGAAATGCTCAGCCTTTCGGCAATAGCTTCAACCTTTTTCTTCCTTTCGGCAGAAGGCACATTATTATAAATAAGCGGAAGTTCGATATTATCATATACCGACAGCTCATCGATAAGATTAAAATTCTGAAATACAAAACCAATGTTCTCTTTTCTGATTTTAGATTTTTCGCTTTCGCTAAGGCCGTTTATTTCTTTCCCCGTCAGCTTATAGCTTCCACCCGACGCGTTATCAAGTAATCCAACGATATTAAGCAGAGTCGATTTACCACAGCCCGAAGCTCCCATTATAGTTACAAACTCGCCCTGTTTTACTTCCATAGATATGCCGCTTAACGCGTTTGTTTCAACTTCTTCTGTCCTGAATACTTTTGAAAGGTTTTCTATTTTTATCATAATTAGTGTTTTTATGCCTTCCGATTGATTAGTTCCTCCGGCAAGTGTTGGTTAATAATCTACTTTTTTGATTGATATTGAACTCCAGTTTATTCGCTAAAATTAAGCACTTCTACTTCTTTATAATCGGTGTAAGCCGATGTTACTACCCTATCTCCTTCTTTGAGCCCGCCAAGTACCTCATGGTAAATAGGATTTTCCCTTCCCAACTTTATCTCTCTTCTTTCGGCCTTATTGCCATTTACTACAAATATCCATTTTCCTGCGGTTTCCTCATTAAACCTGCCTTTTGGCAACACAAGGGTTTTCTCCTTTTGCGACAGCATGAGCCTGATGCTGAAACTAAGTCCCTGTTGAAGGCTGAGTTCTTTATCGGTCATAAAGTTTAGCTCAACGGTAAAGCGGCCGCTTCTTATCTCAGGGATTACTTTGGTTACAACAACATCGATCATTGTGCCTTTATAATCTATTTTCCCTTTTTGATTTTCAGATACCCTAGCCAAATAAAACTCATCCACTTCGGCAACCAGCTTATAGCCTTTCATTACATCTATCTTTCCAATACTTTCACCTGCCTGGTAATTTTTACCAAGCACAGGCTCAAAAGAAGTAAGCCTTCCTGTAAGTGGGGCAGTTACCAAAAAATTCTTCTTATTGGTCCGTAGTATATCAAGGCTCTTATACATGATGGCTTGTGATTGCGATATTTGGTTAATCTGAATAAGGTTTGCCTGCTTTTCTTTCTGTATACTTTGCTGAATAATATTTTTTCTCTCTTTCTGAAAGCGGAAGTTTTCCTGGGTTTTCTCCCATTCATTCTTAGAGATGATCTCTTCCTTATAAAGTTTCTGCTGTACATCATACAGGTTTTTAGCGTCTTGATAATCGTGGTCGATAGCTATGAGGTCTTTTGCCATGCTCAATTCCTGATTCCTTAAATCCAGTTTGGCTTTATTAAGATTGTTTATCTGCTCTATTATTGAAGTTTCCTGTGTTACATAGCTTAACTCGGTATTAGGATTATAAAGCCTTGCAAGAGGCTGTCCTTTTTGTACAAAATCACCGTTGCCAACAAATATCTCCTGTATCGATCCACCTTCAATCACGTTTAACAGCATGGAGTTAAGCGGTTCTACTTTTGCCTGAAAAACAATGAAGTCTTCAAAGTAAGTTTTTTCTACTGTCTTAACAGTAATTTCTCCCTTCTTAACGCTAAGGCTGCTTTTTTTGGTCGCAACTGAATAAACTCCAAACCCCAGTAGCAAAAATGCAGGAATGCCCAACAGCAGATACTTATTTTTTTTACTTTTACGATTAATGACGGTGTCCATATATGTTTGTTTGGCATACACAATAACAATTTTGTGCCACACATTTAAACAATACAAACACTTAAAAAACAACCAATTACATTAACCAATAAAACACCTTACTGTCCGATATCGGACAGTGTTTGTCCGAAACCGTACAATTGATGAAAAAAACACAGGCCAGCATTTTAATCATTGATGATCAGGAAGACATACTTTTTGCTGCTAAAATGGTCTTGAAAAAACATTTCGAGCAAATTTTTACCCTCAACGAACCTAAAAAAGCCATCAATACACTATCCGAAAACCAAATAGGCGTGGTACTTCTGGACATGAACTACCGCATTGGCTTCGAAGACGGACGCGAAGGAATTTACCTTCTGAAAGAGATAAAAACCTTCTCGCCACAAACTGTCGTGATACTTATGACAGCTTTTGGTAAACTAGAAACAGCTGTCGAAGGACTGAAACTTGGGGCATTCGATTACCTGCTGAAACCGTGGGAAAACGACAAACTAATAGAGACCGTAAAATCAGCAGTAAATGAAAGCCGCCGTGAAAGAAAACAGGAAGCAAAAAAAACCGAAAAAGACAGTTTTTTTATTGGTGAGTCAGCTGCCATTAAACGTGCTTATGCATTGGCAGAAAAAGTTGCAAAAACCGATGCTAACGTGCTTATACTCGGTGAAAACGGAACCGGAAAGTATGTAATGGCCAACCATATACATCAAACTTCCCAAAGAGCATCGCAGCCTTTCGTTCACGTAGATCTTGGTTCGCTTAATGATAATATTTTTGAGAGTGAACTCTTTGGCTATGCTAAAGGAGCTTTTACCGACGCAAAGACCGATACTGCCGGACGTTTTGAATCTGCCAATAATGGCACTATTTTCCTCGATGAAATTGGAAATGTACCACTACACCTGCAATCCAAGTTATTACAGGTTATACAAAATAAACAGGTTACAAGATTGGGTGAATCCAAAGCACGCCCGCTCAATGTGCGAATTATTACTGCAACCAATGCTGACCTTAAAGAACTGGCCTCTCAAAAAAACTTCAGGGAAGATTTGTATTATCGTATTAATACCATGGAAATTACACTGCCTCCGCTTAGGGAACGCAAGGAAGATTTGACAGCATTAGCTCAATTTCTGTTAAACAAGATGGCTGCAAAATATGATCGTAACGATATCAATCTGGCAGCCGAAGCCATGAAACAAATAGAGAGGCACATTTGGAATGGTAATATCCGTGAGATGGAAAACCGCATAGAACGTGCTGTGATCTTGTGCGATAATGATAGTATTACCTCTTCTGATCTTGACCTGGATGAAATTACAGAACAGGATGCTCCACAAGATGCACAATTATCAGATATGGAAAAGTCAGCGATTGAAAAAGCCCTTCAAAAGCATGGCCATAATATCAGCAAAGCAGCGGAAGAGTTAGGGTTGTCACGCGCCGCTTTATATAGAAGAATGGATAAGTATGAACTGGGTAAAAAATAGCGCATGAAATCACTAAAGATATATCAATTATTCTTTCTCCGCCTGCTGCTCATAATGATAACAGGAGGCATAGGCCTTTATGCAATAGTAAACAGCCTGTACTATACTGCTTTCTTTTGTCTCGTAGTTTGTATAATGCTATTTTTTGAGCTCTTCTCTTTCATCAGGAGTACCTACCTGTTTTATGATAAAACCATTACAGCTATACTCAACAACGACTTTACTGCCGATTTTTCAAGACACAGTAACTTTGATAATTACAAAAATCTCTTCAGGCTCTATGATACTCTTAAAAGCCGCCAACATGAACAGGTAACTAAAGACCTTGTTTACCGTTCTATCCTCAATAATATTGAGACCGGTGTTGTTATTTTGCATAAAGAAAGCGATGGATGGAGCATCTTTCTAATGAACGAATACTTCTCAGGCCATTTTCAAACACCGAAGGTATCTAAATGGAAATACCTTAAAAACCAACTCCCGGCACTTTGCGCCATCATAGAAGAAAGAAGCTTTGAAGATTTTCGTACTTCAGTGCAGATACGCATTGATAGTGAAGAAACTCAAACCTATATGTTGCAAACCTCAAAGAGTACCACTTTTGGGCAGGAGTATTACATAATACTTTTAGACTCTATCCAAAAAATAGTAGCTAAAAAGGAAAAAGAGGCCTGGATAAACCTCATGAAAGTAATTTCACATGAGCTGATGAACTCCATAACACCTATACGTTCGCTGACCCAAAATCTCAACGAACTTATTCAGCAGGAGACATTATCCCATGAAGATATTGAAGATATCAGGCAGAGTGTAAATACCATGATACACCGCAGCGACCATCTGCAAAACTTTATCGAGAGTTACCGCAAACTGGCAATGCTTCCATCTCCTAAAAAAGAAAGGATAGAGGTCAGTAAACTAATAGAGGACACACTTGCAGTTATGATGCCACTGTTCAAAAATGAAGGCATTACCATAAACAGCAACATCAGCCTTAATCGCTGGATCATGGCCGATGCTAACCAGATGGAACAGGCGCTTATCAATCTGCTAACCAACAGCATGTATGCACTTGAAACGAAGCCAATAAAGGAAATAAGCATAAGTACCGAAGTAAAGAACGACAGAACCTTTATCAGCATTTCTGATACCGGTTCAGGTATTGATAAGGAAATTGAAGACAAGATATTCCTTCCTTTCTTTACTACGCGTACTAACGGCGCCGGGATAGGCCTTACTTTATCTAAAAATATTATTGAAGCTCACGGAGGTTATCTAAGCTTTAAAAATGAAAATGAGGGAACAACCTTCTTACTGTCTTTGTTGTAGTAATGATTTAGCCGTTAGTGAAATGACAATTCAAAACTGATAATTGTCATTCTTTTTCTTCCGCAATGAGCATAGCTTTGTTACACTAAAACCAAAGTTATGTGTAATTCAATACTGCAAAAATATAACGTCCCCGGCCCCAGATATACTAGCTACCCTACCGTTCCTTATTGGGACAACGGTGGTTTTTCCGGCGAAGTATGGAAAGAAAATTTTATCCGCTCCTTTAATGAAAGTAATACCAAAGAAGGCATAAGTGTTTACATACACCTGCCTTTTTGCGAAAGCATGTGTACCTTTTGCGGATGCAACAAGCGTATCACCAAAAGACATGACACTGAAATTCCTTATTTAAAAGCCGTTCTTAAAGAATGGGCCATATACAGGAATCAATTTAAAGCAAGGCCGCTTATAAAAGAGCTGCATCTTGGTGGAGGTACACCTACTTTCTTTAGCCCCGAAAACCTTAAAAAACTGATTGAAGGCATATTTGAACTTGCCATTCCAGCTCCCGGGTATGAGTTTAGCTTTGAGGGACATCCAAATAATACTACCAGAGAGCATTTACAGGTATTATATAATCTTGGTTTCAGACGTGTGAGCTTTGGTGTGCAGGATTATGATGAAAAAGTACAGAAAGCTATCAACAGGATACAACCCTTCAGTAATGTGGCAAATGTAACGCTGTTAGCCAGGGAGATAGGTTACACCTCAGTAAGCCATGATCTGGTGTTTGGGTTACCTTTTCAAACCATGGAGAGCATGATAGACACCATTGAAAAAACTAAAGCACTTGAGCCGGACCGTATCGCTTTTTACAGCTACGCCCATACACCGTGGATGAAAGGTAACGGGCAACGTGGTTATGATGAAAATAACCTACCTAAAGATGAAGAAAAAAGAAGGCTTTATGAAATAGGAAAAATGATACTCAATAAAGAAGGATATCATGAACTGGGAATGGATCATTTTGCACTCGAAAACGACAGCCTTTACAAAGCTTATGAACAGGGCAAAATGCACCGGAATTTCATGGGATATAATTCTTCTAAAACCCAACTTATGATTGGTCTGGGTGTATCGGCAATAAGCGACAGCTGGTATGGTTTTGCCCAAAACGAAAAAAGCCTTGAAGATTATTACATGAGAATTGAAGAGAATGAACTGCCTGTTTACAGAGGGCATATACTTACCAATGAAGATCTGATTATACGCAAACATATATTGAATCTTATGTGCAGCTTTAAAACCTCATGGCATAATGAAGATGAATATCTGCCTGAATTGCTTACTATCATTTTAAGCCTCGAAGAAATGAAGAATGATGGTTTGATAGAATACAACAAAAACTGCATTAAAGTTACCGATAAAGGCAAGCCCTTTGTAAGAAACATATGTATGGCATTTGATTTAAGGATGCGAAGAAAAGTACCGGAAACCCAACTATTCTCGATGGTCATTTAATAAAAAAGTCTCCTTATCAGGAGACTTTTTTATTTGCAAACAGGTGCCTGCTGCACAAATAAATTCATATCAGATGGTGAGAGGAATGGAATTCCCAATCCGAGTCCGCGGACTATAAAAAGCATACCCATAAATGCCATTGCATAAGGTACCAGTTTGTTTAAAGTGTTACGCTGTAAAGGCGTAAAAATTCCACCGGCTAAAACAACCAGGCTCATTAATGGGATAGTACCTATACCATAAAACATCATATATAATGAACCATATCCTACACTCTGCATTGCTATAGCTCCAAATAACGCAGCATACACAAGTCCGCAGGGTAAAAAGCCATTTAACAATCCAACCATAAAAAAGGCTTTGTTGCTTTTTTGCCTCAACCTTCTGCCCAGCCCGGTTTTTACTTTAGATATGATTCGATAAACCGGTTTAGAAAAATTGTATTGCACAAATTTTCGTTCAGGAATCATCACAATGGCAATTATAGCAATGCCTGCAATAATCGATAATTGCTGCTGAAGCCCGGCTAAATAAAGGCCTTTACCCACAATTCCAAAAACCAATCCTAATGTACCATAAGAAAAAAGCCTGCCTGTATGATACAGCAATAATTGTATTACCCTTTTAGCCTCGTTGCTCCTGTCAAGCGGGAGCATCATAGCTATAGGGCCACACATGCCTATACAGTGCAGGCTTGATAACAAACCTAATATAAGTGCTGAAAAAAGCATCTTTATTCTCTATTTTAAAGTAAGTATCTCTTTATTAAGATAGTTTTTACCTTCATATTGCCAGTCGACAATGATGTCCCAACGGCCGCCTGCCAAATCACTTTTAGGTATGAGCAGATTAGACGTAGATAATGATATCCGGAAATCATTATCTAACTTTTGGTTAGACGGCCTGTAAAGGGACACTTTTCCTTTTATATCTTTTGGGTTAAAGCCTGACGGAAATACTATCAGGACACCATCTTTAGTATCCTCAATTGTTACTTTTTGAGGAAGCTTTGCTGCATTTTCTTCTTTATTGAGCACGTCCTGCAGTACTCTTTCCTGTTTATAGTAATCTTCCACTACCAGTTCGTTATCATATTTAGAATCGCTTTGTACCCTGAATACAAAAAAGAGTATAAAGCTCATGAATAGTGCAAATGCTATTATTATTCCTGTTCCCCAATTTATTTTCATAATGTTCGTTTTTTAATTAAAGGTTCTGGGTCCTAGAAAGTTGGTCGTTTCAGTATCAAGCTGTTTGTCACCGTCATATACCTCCAGCAGGATTTTTGTTTTATCACCTTCCAGCAAAGCCGGATTGATCTCTACAAACAGTGTTCCCTGCACCATGTTTTCGCGGGTTATTTTAAAGCTCTTTTGCCCCACCAATCTTACGTTTCCTTTTGGTGATTTCAACCTGAAGCTCACATTGTCAAAATCTTTTGCTGTCTTGTTTACGATCTTATAGGTATACACATTACTGATGTTATCTCCCTTATGTTCGAATAATTGCCCCGGCAGCCTTAACACAGTTGCTTCGACCTCATTCCTAAGGAAAAGCATTCCTATAAAGATTCCGGTAAGGATAGCCAGTACAGCGGTATAACCCTTCATTCTGGCAGTAAAGACAAACTTCTCCTTTTTGGTTATCTCATCTTCACTGGCATAACGGATAAGCCCTTTAGGAAAACCAACCTTATCCATAACTGAATTACATTCATCAATACATGCAGTACAATTGATGCATTCCAGCTGGGTACCGTTACGGATATCTATCCCGGTTGGGCAAACATTCACACAAAGCTTGCAGTCAATACAATCGCCTTTTCCAACAGTAAAACGGTCTTCGTTTTTAACCATTTTACCTCGTCCCGTCGCTCCCTCTCCCCTTTTATGGTCATAGGCGACGATAATTGATTTATTATCCAGCAAAACTCCCTGAAGCCTACCGTAAGGACAGGCAATAATACAAACCTGCTCCCTGAACCATATATAAATAAAGTAAAATACGGCCGTAAAAATGAGCAATGCTATTAAGGTACCCATATTATTGGCAGGGCCTTCGGTTACCATTTGTATAAGTTTGTCCCTTCCGGTAAGATAAGCCAGAAACACATTAGCAATCAGGAAGGAGATGATAAAAAAGATGACCCACTTTAGGCTTTTCTTCTTTACTTTTTCTGCATTCCACTCCTGTTTATCCAGCTTGATCTGCGCATTCCTGTCGCCTTCGATCCAATATTCTATACGCCTGAAAACCATTTCCATAAAAATGGTCTGTGGGCATATCCATCCGCAAAAAATTCTCCCAAATGCTACCGTAAATAGCGCAATAAACAATACCCCAATAATCATGGAGATAACGAACAGGTGAAAATCCTGCGGCCAGAAAGGAAATCCAAAAATGTTGAATCTCCTGTCTATAACATTAAATAATAAGAACTGGTTACCGTTAATTTTTACAAAAGGTGCCAGGAAAAGGAAGGCGAGTAAAAAATAGCTAACCCATTTCCTGTATTTAAATAATTTCCCCGAAGGCTTTTTCGGATAAACCCACACTCGTTTACCCTCGTCACTTACTGTGCCCAGCCTGTCGCGAAAATCGTCATTCTGTGCTATACTCATAGTTATTGTTTCTTATTTGGTAGCAGCTTCAGCCTTATCTTCCCATACATCTCCATCGGGAGCTTTTGGATCTTTAGGGTTTGACCCCTGAAGTGACAATACATAACTGGCTACCAATTGTATTTCAGACGGTTTCAGTGTACCTTTCCAGGCCACCATGCCTTTACCGTCACGTCCGCCTTCGGTTATTGTATGGAATACATTCTTGATTCCTCCGCCAAGAAGCCAGTACTTGTCAGTAAGATTTGGCCCAATAGCTCCACCGCCATCAGCCCTGTGACAGGCAACACAATTTGTTTCGAAAACCTTTTTACCAGCAGCAATATCACCTGCATCGGTAAGTAACGTTACCGAATTAGCATCTATAAGATCTTTAGCTGTCTTTTTGTATTCTTCAACGGCAAGCTTTGCTTCAGCCATTTCAGTTTTAAATTCAGCATCTTGGTCTTCTCCTTCAAAAACATGGTAACGCACCATGTAAACAACTCCAAAGAATACCGTTAAATAGAACAGGTTTACCCACCATGGAGGAAGTACGTTGTCCAATTCTTTAATACCATCATAGTCATGGTGCAAAAGGATCGAGCTTTCTTCTTCGATAGGCTTAGATTTAATAAACCATGCTTTTATTTTTTTATAGAGTTTAGTATCCTTAAATTCAATAGCTTCCTGTTCAGCCAGCCTGGCTTTCTGTTCTTCTGTCAGCAGGTTGTAATTTATTCTTTCGAGAGCACTATAGATAACCTCAAGAGCAATCTGAAAAAAGAGAAATGTTGCCAGGAATATCGATACTTCAGGATACTTTAAAAATGCAGGCCTGTCGCCACTGTCTATAAAATATTCAAGCGTCATGAACACCAGGGCAAACATTAACGGAAACCTTACATAAACCGGAAAAAACTTTTTCATACTGTTTAGTTTATAGTGTTATTTTGGTCATCACCATCAAGCGGAAGATTACTCATTTCAGCTATTTTTTCTTTCTTGTAGGTAAACACCCAGGTGTATAGTACCAGAAAGAAAATAAAAAATATAAGCAGTGATATTATTGGAAAGATCTCAACTCCCGAAATACTTTCCAGATTGTATTTTACAAACTTTAGCATGGCATTTATTTTTGAGTGTTATCGGCCGTTGTTTTAATCTTTATGTCAGTTCCCAATCGCTGCAGATAAGCTATAAGGGCAATGATTTCCCTGTCTTTCATTTCGGTAAACTGTTCACCTCTCGCAGCCGAAACTTTTTTGCTTTCCTCATAACTCTTCACAAAATCAGGATCGGCATGCAGGCTTTTCTCTATTTTGGCAGCCTGATCCTTAACTAATTTTGTTGCATTAGCAATCTCTTCTTCGGTATAAGGAACTCCAAGTTTTACCATAACCTCCATTTTCTTTTGGGTATCGCTATAATCCATTGGCTTGTTGTCAAACAACCATTTGTATGATGGCATTATAGAGCCTGCCGATGTACTTTGCGGATCCCACATGTGGTTAAAGTGCCAGTTATCACTGTACTTGCCTCCTATCCTCATCAGATCGGGACCTGTACGTTTTGATCCCCAAAGAAATGGGTGGTCATATACATATTCACCCGATTTTGAGTATTCGCCATAGCGCTCTACTTCAGACCTGAACGGACGTATCATCTGCGAGTGGCAGTTTACGCAGCCTTCGCGGATATACAGGTCACGGCCTTCAAGTTCCAGTGGTGTATATGGTTTTACAGTACTTATTGTAGGGATATTAGATTTCACCATGATAGTAGGAACGATCTGAATGATACCACCTATCAGGATAGCTACAGTTGCCAGCAATGCTAATTGAATAGGCCTTCTTTCCAGCCATGGGTGGAATTTCTCGCCTTTCATCCTTTTAGTAGTGATTCTCTCCAGTGCAGGGGCTTCAGCAGCTTCGTCTTCAATAGTCTGGCCTTGTCTTATCGTTTTGATGATATTGTAAACTAATACCAACATACCTATTACGAACAGTGTACCACCTATAGCCCTCATCCAGTACATAGGCATAATCTCTTTTACTGTTTCAAGGAAATTACCATACTTAAGTGTACCGTCAGGATTGAATTGTTTCCACATAGAAGCCTGTGTAAATCCGGCTACATATAGAGGCAGTGCATACAAGATAATACCCAGTGTACCTATCCAAAAGTGGAAGTTTGCCAGCTTAACAGAATATAGTGTGGTTTTGGCCATTCTTGGCACGAGCCAGTAGATAAGCGCAAAAGTCAAGAAACCATTCCATGCCAATGCACCTACGTGTACGTGAGCCACAATCCAGTCGGTAAAGTGGGCAATGGCATTTACATTTTTAAGCGAAAGCATAGGCCCTTCAAACGTTGCCATACCATAACCTGTAATAGCCACCACAAAGAATTTCAGGACTGGTTCAGTGCGTACTTTATCCCAGGCACCTCTTAGGGTAAGCAGTCCGTTGATCATACCACCCCATGATGGAGCAATAAGCATGATTGAGAATACTACCCCTAAGTTTTGTGCCCAGTCTGGCAGGGCTGAGTATAGCAAATGGTGTGGGCCTGCCCATATATAAATAAAAATTAGGGACCAAAAGTGGATAATTGACAGCCTGTATGAATATACCGGCCTGTTTGCTGCCTTAGGCAGAAAGTAATACATAAGCCCGAGGAACGGTGTAGTAAGGAAAAATGCAACAGCATTGTGACCATACCACCATTGTACAAGGGCATCCTGTACGCCTGCATATACTGAGTAGCTTTTCATTCCGCTTACCGGAAGAGCAAGGCTGTTGAAGATGTGCAGTACCGCTACAGTAATAAATGTTGCCAGATAGAACCAGATGGCTACATACAGGTGGCGCTCCCTCCTTCTCAGGATCGTACCTATCATATTAATACCAAATACTACCCAAACTACTGCAATGGCGATATCAATAGGCCATTCCAGCTCGGCATATTCTTTTGATGTGGTATAACCCATTGGAAGTGAAATGGCGGCTGCAACAATGATGAGCTGCCATCCCCAAAAGTTAATGTTGCTTAATAGATCGCTGTACATACGTGTTTTAAGCAGTCTTTGCATAGAATAGTAAATACCTGCAAATGTGGCATTACCCACAAAGGCAAAGATTACTGCATTGGTATGAAGGGGTCTTAATCTTCCATAACTTAGCCAGGAAACACCTTCGGTAAGATTAGGGAACATATACATAGAGGCTATCAAAAGCCCTACGAGCATTCCTACCACACCAAATAGAATACAGGCGTAGAGGAACTTTTTGACTATTTTATTGTCATAGTAAAATTGCTGCACTTCCATAGTTTAATTTGAGTTATCGTTTTTGTTTTGGTTTTTCTTCAGTTCATCATCAAAAAGCATCCGTACGGATGGTGTATAATCGTCGTCATATTGTCCGCTTTTCACAGCTTTTACAAAAGCTATGAAGAAGGAAACAGCAACTACGATACTGATGGAGATTAATAAATAGATTACGCTCATACCTCTTAAATTTATGTTAACAAAGCTATTGCCCGACACGTTCTTAAAACATGATATTTGTCATATCAGCCTGTTTTCTCTACTATTTTGACTGCTTTTTTGCAAAATAATTGCTCATTACAGTCACAAAGCTGATAATGGTTATAGTACTAAGCGGCATAATGATAGCAGCCGTTAACGGCAGAAGTTTTCCGGTAACTGCAAATGACAGTCCTACAACATTGTAGAGTAATGACAACGTGAAACTCATCTTAATGGTCCTAATGGTATTTTTAGACAACTTCATGAAGTAATTTATCTTAGTGAACTGCGAAGCATCCAGTATACCATCACAGGCAGGTGAAAAGACATTTACATTTTCGGATATTGATATACCTACATTGCTCTGTGCCAATGCCCCGGCATCATTAAGCCCATCGCCTACCATCATTACGTTATGTCCTTGTTGTTGCAGATTTTCGATGAACTGAAGTTTTTGCTCGGGTTTTTGGTTAAAAATAAGTTGCGTATCGGGAGGAAGGAGTTTTGACAAGGCTTCTCTTTCCCCTTCGTTATCACCCGAGAGTACTTTGAGGTTGTACTTGCCTTTAAGCTGATAAAACAGATTCGATAACCCGCCACGATAACTGTTGGTAAACACATATCTGCCGATACAATTTCTGTTTATTGAGATATACACGAGCGTTTGCGAAGCAGCATCTGATGTGCTGCCAACAAAATCAGCCGAACCTATCCTTATAAAAAAACCATTTACTACCCCCTCTATTCCCTGTCCTGTAGCTTCCCTGAAATCTTCTACAGGCAGTATGTTAGATTGTGGCAAATAATCATATAATCTTCGGCTCAGGGGGTGATTCGAACCTCTCAGCAATGATTTTATAAAGACAAGTTGTTTACTATCGGGCTCATCGCCATCAAAATATATCTCCGATTTTTTATTGGTCGTTATGGTACCGGTCTTGTCGAACACTATGGTATCTACTTTTGCCATCTGCTCTATGACCGTAGCATTTTTAAGATACAGTTTTCGGTTACCCATAATCCGTAGCACATTACCCAGTGTAAATGGCGCACTCAATGCCAGTGCACAAGGACAAGCCACAATAAGCACTGCTGTAAATACATTAAATGCTGTAGTAACATCAACAAAAATCCAGATAGAGAATGAGACTATCGCAATAAGCAGCAGTAAGGGTGTAAAATAGCGGCTTATGGTATCGGTAAGTGTCTTGTAGTTTTTAGTATCTTTTTTGGTAAAAACATCATTACTCCACAGTTGGGTAAGATAGCTTTGAGAAACTGAGCTTAACACCTCCATCTCGATAACTTCTTTCATCTGCCTGCCTCCGGCAAAAAGCTTATCTCCTGATTTTTTTTCTATCAGGGCTTCTTCGCCGGTAACAAAGCTGTAATCTATGGATGTGCTTCTGCTCATTAGTATACCATCGACAGGAATAAGCTCCTGGTTTCGGATAAGCAGCCTGTCGCCGGGAACAACATCATATACCGGAACTGACACCTCCAGGCCTTCCGACACAATTTTTGTTACCGCTATAGGAAAGTAGGATTTAAAGTCACGTTCAAACGATAGGAAGTTGTAAGTCTTCTGTTGAAATAACTTTCCTAACAGCATAAAGAAAACAAGCCCGGTAAGGGAATCGAAAAAACCCTGCCCGAAATCAAAAAGTATGTCAACTGTACTGCGCACAAACATAACCACAAGGCCAAGGGCAATAGGCACATCTATATTAAGCATTTTTGTGCGTAGGCTTTTCCATGCAGATACGTAGTAACCGCTAGCTGCATATAAAAAAGAAGGAAGTGCCAATGCAAAGATCAGCCACCTGAAAAAACCACGATAATTATCAAGCCAGTATTCTTCTACTTCAAAATATTCGGGAAAAGAAAGCAGCATGACATTGCCAAAACAAAAGAAAGCTACTCCTAATTTGTAAATAAGGTCACGGTCTACCTTTTTTTTGGTCGTCTCATAATTTTCAAGGCTTATATAGGGTTCATAACCAATTTTGCAAAGCAGTTCAACAATATTCTTTAGTGTTATACTATCAGGATTATAAACAACCCTTACTTTCTTTTCATGAAAATTAACCTGCGAATTACGTATTTCAGGATTTAACCTGTTAAGATTTTCAAGTATCCAGATACAAGAACTGCAATGGATGTGCGGAATGTAAAGTGACACTATTGCCGTACCGGATTCTTCGAATTCAAGAAGCCTTTTTACGATATCGGCATTATGAAGAAAATCATACCGCCCATTGATATCAAGTGGTGTGGCACCCGGAGTGCTTTCAAATTTGTAATAGTCAGTCAGCCCGTTAAGACTGAAAATTTCATATACGGTCTTACAGCCGTTGCAGCAAAACGATTTTTCATCAAAAATGATCTCGTCTTTTTTTACTACGTCTAATCCGCAATGAAAACAATTTTGCGTTTCCATATATTTTGCTCATTTACCTACAGCAAAATTGCACTACCGTTAAATAATAAAATATGATATTTATCATCTGCTGAATTTAATATCTTTGTAGTCATAAAATGCCCACAAAAATGAGTAAATGTGAACAATGCATAGTCAGGGAATTCAGTTCTTTAAAAGCACTGAATAAAGATGAAATACTCAAAATAGCTGATTGCAAAACATCGTATACTATTAAAAAAGGTGAAGCCATATTTTCGGAAGGTGAAAATGTGAATGGTATCTTTTGTATTAAAGACGGTGTCTGCAAAATGACCAAACTAAGCTCGAATGGAAATGAACAGATAATAAAGCTGATTACCAAAGGTGAGCTGTTGGGGCAAAGGTCCATGATAAGCGAAGAGCCTGTTAACCTTACTGCAGTTGCACTGGAAGATATGGAAGTTTGCTTTATACCAAAGAATGAGGTTATGAGGTTTTTTAACCAAAACAACCAGTTTTCGATGAATGTGCTGAAAACCATTTGCGGAGACCTTAAAGAAGCCGATGACCATCTTGTTGCCATGGCGCAAAAGCCTGTAAAGCAAAGACTGGCAGAAACGCTGCTGTATCTTTATGATAGCTTTGGCATCAGTGAAGATAACAGCCTGAAAATAAAACTTTCGCGTGAGGAAATCGCCGGAATGGTAGGAACAGCTACTGAAAGCTGTATACGCATGCTCTCTGAACTTAATAAACTTGGCGTGATTGAGCTTTCAGGTAAAAAAATTATCGTCAGCAATCGCAAAAAATTATCAGATTATTCATTGTCATCAAAATAAATATCGGTCCAACTGTGCTCATAAAAAACAAAAAAATCCTCATGAAGATGAGGATTTTATTTTAATAACACTTAGAGTGTTATGATTTTTTTACATCAACATTTTCGATATCGTGGTTAGCATAGCTAAAACCTCCTTTACCGTTCCAGTTGTTGTCTATAGCCATGTGGGCCGAGAAGTCTGCAAGGTAAGACCCGATTGCAGGTGGTGGTACAGATTGTACATACTGGCCTTCAAGCGATACAACTTGTGTTACGCTGCCATATCCTGTAGAGCGGATGCTCCCTTTTACATTTCTTACCACAATGTTTCCTGAAGAGCCAATTGCCTGTGTGATTTCTACTGTTCCCGAAACACTATTGGCAGATGGTACTACCACTAGTGAGAAATGTACAATAGGCGCTCCCGGCATACCTACATTACCCATTGTTCCGTTTACTAAATAAGCTCCAATTAACTTGCTTGTTGCTTTTTCTGCTGTTGCTGTACTCATAATATAATAATTTTAATTAGTTGGCTCCTACTCGTTGGCTTTTCGGATATCGCCCCTTTTTAAAGTGGTAAGGTTCACTTTTGTTAAGGCTAAATTATATAAATGAGGATTCGAAAATCCGAGTAAAAACACCTGTTTTTACAGCATTAGGCCTTTTGAGGTAACTTTTTTATCCCTTACATACACCTCCCTTCTAAATTAAAAATCAGGAAAAAGAAAAAAAAACCTACAAGGAGTGTAACATTTTCAGAAATATTTCTTCTTATATTTAAACAAACCAAATTAAACTCTATGGAATTAGTTATTAAAAACTTAGATAAGAAATATGGCAATGGTGTCCATGCCTTAAACGATGTTTCTCTTACAATAAGCAAAGGCATGTTTGGGCTGCTTGGTCCTAATGGTGCCGGCAAGTCTTCATTAATGAGGACACTTGCAACATTACAGGACGCTGACAGCGGAACCGCTTTTTTAGGAGACATTGATATCCTTAACGATAAAGACAGTGTAAGGAAAGTGCTGGGTTATCTGCCACAAGAGTTTGGAGTGTATCCCAGGACTTCTGCCGAAGAGCTTTTGGATCATTTGGCGTTATTGAAAGGCTTCTCATCAAAAGCAGACAGAAAGCAGATGGTAGAGCAATTATTGCTTAAAGTTAACCTTTGGGAACAACGTAAAAAAGCAGTAAGCAGTTATAGTGGTGGTATGCGCCAGCGTTTTGGCATTGCACAATCCCTTATTGGTGAACCAAAACTCGTTATTGTTGATGAGCCAACTGCGGGACTCGACCCCGGAGAACGTAACCGTTTTTATAATATCCTTAGCGAAATAGGTGAAAATATCATCGTTATACTTTCAACACACATCGTTCAGGATGTACGCGAACTTTGTACTCACATGGCCGTAATGAATAAAGGAAGGCTGCTGTTTAGCGGTTCAACAGATGATGCCCTGCTTGAAGTTAAAGGCAAGGTTTGGGAACAGAAAGTCGAAAAAGTGGCATTACAACATTATCATGATACTTATACGATATTGTCAAGTAAACTTGTGGGTGGGCAGCCGCTTATCCATATCTTCTCGGATACCGACCCTCAAAATGGCTTTAGCCGTGCCGAAGAGAACCTTGAAGACGTATTCTTTGCCAAACTAAACGAATTAGCCTAACCAATACCTTACAAATCATGTGGAAATTCATAATATACGAATTAAGATATTGGCTTAAAAGGCCCATGGTGTGGATATTTTTTGCCATAACCACAATTCTTATGACCTTCGCTTTTGGCTTGCAGGGCGTCACCATTGGAGGGGCCGTAGGCAGCCTTCATAAAAATGCGCCTTTCGTTGTAGAAGCATTTTATGCTGTATTCTCTGTTTTTATGCTCATAATGGCAACAGCATTTTTAAATGCAACAGCGATACGGGACTTTCAGTATAACATGTACCAGTTCATATTCTCCTCACCTATAAAAAAACGGGATTACTTCTTTGGGAAATTTATTGGGGCCTCTATTATCTCAATCATTCCAATGCTTGGCATATCATTAGGTGCATTGCTTGCTCCCGTGGTTGCCCCTATTCTCCCTGAATCGTGGGAAATGGCTCCACCGGAACGCTTTGGAGAAGTAGTGTGGTCAGGACACCTAAATGGTATCATCATGTTTGCCATACCAAATATTATTATTGCCGGTGTCTTGCTATATGCTCTGGCACTTATATTCAGAAGTAATATAGTGTCTTTTATCAGCATCGCTTTAATGATAGTATTGTCCAGCATTGCCGGAGGTTTTACTGACGATATTAAAAAAGAATGGCTGGCAAACCTTCTGGATCCTTATGGAAGGAATCCTTTTGGAGATATGACAAAATATACTACGGTTGCAGAAAAAAATACAACGAGTATAGGGCTCGAAGGTGACCTGTTGATAAACAGGCTGGTCTGGCTAGCTCTGGCTCTTATCGCACTGTTTGTTGTTTATTATTATTTCTCATTTAACCTTAAGAAAGAGAATGCAAAAAAGATAAAAAAACAAAAAGCAGAAATAGTCCCTGTAGTTTCTGATAAGATCTTCAGGCCAACTTCAGCAAATGCTTTTTCTTTCAGCACCTTCATTAATCTTGTGAAGTTTGAGACTAAAGCCATTATTAAAAATCCGGTATTTATAATTATAATAGCTATTGGTACGATTTTGTTGGTAACAGCTTTGAGTAGCTTTACCGGTAGGTATGGCACATCTCAGTATCCAGTTACTTATCAGATCATAGATTCGATAAATGGTTCTTTTGATTTCTTTTTACTCGCATTCATTACGTTTTATACCGGAGTATTGGTTTGGAAGGAACGCGATGCAAAACTAAATGAGATAGAAGATTCCACCCCTATTAAAACCGGTGTACTATTCGCTTCAAAAGCTGTTGCTGTCATTGCTGCTCTGGCTATTGTACTGCTATGTACTATAATTGTTGGGGTTATAGCCCAAACCGCCTATGGATATACCCGTTATGAAATCGACCTTTATATAAAATCATTGCTTATTCTACAATTACTGCACCTATCCTACATGGTAGTGCTTTCATTACTATTCCACTATCTCATCAACAACAGGTATATTGGTTATTTTGCTTTTATAGCCTTTATTTTTGTTAACAGTTTTATTTGGGGCTTGTTTGACATAAGTACAAACATGGTTTCTTTTGGCAGCACACCTTATGTCATCTACTCTGACATGAATGGCTTTGGCCCTTTTATTCCGGGAATGGTGTGGTTTAATATATACTGGGTGCTTTTTACAATACTACTGTGTTTTGTATGTATTGCATTTTATGTCAGGGGCAAAGAAACCAGCTTTAAATACAGGCTTAATTCAGCGAAGAGAAGGTTTAGAAAAAACAGGATCGCCATAATGGCAAGCATTGCAGTATTTATAGTTTGTGGTGGCTTTGTATATTATAATACTAAAGTCCTTAATACCTATGAATCCGGTGATGAAGTCGAAGATATGATGGTTGACTATGAGAAAAAATTCAAGAAATATGAAACCCTTGCACAACCAAGATTTTATAAGCTTGACTACACGATAGACATCATGCCCGAAAACCGCAGCCTCAAAGCTAAAGTGGTATCATGGGCTAAGAACATATCAGGCAAGCCTATCAATCAACTTCATTTCAGCTTGCCACAGCTTAGTGACAGTATTAAGCTAAACATTCCAGGAAGCAAACTTACGCTGAATGATGAAAAACTATACTACAGGATATATACTCTTGACAAGCCGCTGGCTCCGAATGATTCTATCAAGATCACTTTTGAGCTTTCAAGGATAACCCGTGGATTTGAGAATAATGTAAGTTTTACAGAACTTACAGAAAACGGTACCTTCTTTAATAATATGGATCTTATGCCAACTTTTGGATATAATCCAAACCATGAGATATCAGACAAGGCTACCCGTAAAAAACATAAGTTGCCAAAACGTGACATCATGCCAAAGCTTGATGAAAATAACATTCCGGTAAGAATGAACAATTACCTGAGCAATGATGCTGACTGGGTAGAAGTCAATACTGTAATAAGTACTTCTCCCGACCAGATTGCCATAGCGCCGGGATCTTTGATCAAAACCTGGGAAAAAGACGGCCGTAAATATTTCAACTATAAGTTGGATCATAAATCGGTCAACTTCTATTCCTTCATCTCTGCCAAATATGAAGTAGCCAGAAAAAAATGGAATGGCATTGACCTTGAAGTGTATTATGATAAGAACCATGCCTACAACGTACCCAATATGCTAAAAAGCATGGAAAAATCGCTGGAGTATTATACTAAAAACTTTGGGCCATACATGCATAAAGAGTGTAGGATAATTGAATTCCCTAGATATCAGAGCTTTGCCCAGGCTTTCCCTGGTACTATGCCTTTTAGCGAGGGAATTGGCTTCATACTTGACCAAAGAAAAGTAACCAAAGATGATATTGACCAGGTATTCTATGTTGTAGCACATGAAATGGCACATCAATACTGGGCGCACCAGTTAATGGGGGCTAACATGCAGGGTAGCGAAATGATGAGTGAGGGCTTTGCCCAGTACTCAGCACTTATGGTTATGGAAAAAGAATATGGCAAGGATAAAATGAAAAAATTCCTTGAATATGAAATGGATGAATACCTAAATGGCAGAAGCGGAGAAACTGAAGAAGAAGAGCCACTTATGAAAACGCAGGGGCAGCAGTATATTCATTACAATAAAGCGAGTGTGGTTATGTATTATCTTAAAGAGATGATAGGCGAGGCTAAAGTAAATGAAGCATTACAAAATCTACTGAAAGAGTACGCCTATACAAACCCTCCTTACCCCACCTCTATTGCGGCAGTAAATGAGTTTAAGAAGGTTACGCCTCCGGATATGCAGTATCTTATTAAAGACATGTTTGAGACGATTACCATATTTTCTAATCGTGCCCTGAAAACTACCTATAAGAAATCCGGCAATGGCTATGAAGTGACTCTCACTACAACATCTGAGAAATTCAGATCAGACGGCTTGGGAAGAGAAACTGCAATACCTATCGACGATTATATAGATATTGGTGTATTTGCTGAACCGGAAAACGATTATACAGCCGGTAAGGTACTTGCCTACAAAAGGGTAAAAGTGAATAAAAAGAATAATACCTATACTTTTACCACTAAGGAAAAACCTTATCAGGCAGGCATAGACCCATATAACTACCTTATAGACAGAATACCTGATGATAATCTGAAAATCGCAGATTAATAAATTTTAAAGTTTAGCCCCGCAACCAGCGGGGCTTTTTTGTTATTTTTACTATTCACAACTGAACTATTATGAAACCTGAAGAACATCCATATCTGCAAAAATGCATTGACTTCATTGAAAGTATAGGCATTAAGGTTACAGAAAAAGCACTTGATGAGTCAACTTTCCTTCCGGGGCTGATGCTTGGAGCCCATACCATATATGTTGATTATGATAAGTTAAAATATCCGGGAGACATACTGCATGAAGCAGGACATATTGCTGTTTCTTCACAAAAGGAACGGGAACTAACAGGAACAACAGCAATGCCTGACTCATGGCCTACACAAGGAGATGAGATTGCGGCGATACTTTGGTCCTATGCTGCTCTTAGACATTTAGAACTGCCCATTGAATTTGTCTTTCATCCCGATGGATATAAAAATCATTCATCCTGGTATATAGATACTTTCACTAAGGGTAATTTTATAGGCCTTCCGCTTTTACAGTGGTATGGCATGAGCCACTCTGATGACCAGCTATCAGAAGGATTGCCGGCTTTTCCTGTCATGCAGAACTGGATACGCCCTTAAAAAAGAATCGCCCGAAGCAAAAGCCCCGGACGATTCAACCAACTAATCAACCTAAACAAAATTATTCCATCAAGTTCTGATGTTTCTTACGCATTGCCCAATAAAAGAAATTAGGGAATACCAATAATGTAAATACTGTAGCTGTCACCAATCCACCAATGATGGATACTGCCAGCGGTTTTTGTGATTCAGAACCGATACCTGTAGATAGCGCAGCCGGCATTAGTCCTATAGCTGCCATTAGTGCAGTCATTACAACCGGCCTCGTTCTTGACTTCACACCCTGTACAATAGAGTCCGTCAGGGACATCTTTTGTTTGAGGTTTGTATGAAATTCCGAGACGAGTATTACCCCATTCTGAATACAAATTCCGAGCAAAGCAATAAACCCTACACCTGCCGATATACCAAAATTAATACCTGTTATATGCAACGCGAGTATACCACCTATTACAGCAAATGGCACATTGACCAAAACGAGTAATGAGTCTTTAATATTAGCGAACATAATGAACAGTAGCACAAATATCAATACTAACGATATAGGCACAACCTGAGCCAGCTTAGCACTTGCCCTTATCTGGTTTTCATATTCACCGGTCCATCCTATAGAATAGCCTTCCGGAATTTTTACGGCTTTTACCTTTGCCTGTGCATCGGCAATAGTGCTGCCAAGATCACGATCCCGAACAGAGAATTTTACACCTATAAAACGTTTTGTATTATCCCTGTAAATAAGTGCGGGGCCGGTTTCTGTGGTAAGTTGTGCAATCTCTTTTAGCGGCACTTTAGTACCACGAAGTGTAGGCACCATAAGGTTCATGATATCCTGCTCATCTTTACGGTAGTCTTTTTGGTAACGCAGCCTGATGTCAAATTTCTTTTCTCCTTCATATTTCTGGGTAGCCGTTTTACCGCCAATGGCCATTTCTATAATACTCTGTGCATCCTGTTTCTGCACACCATAGAGTGCCATTTTCTCTTCATCAAACTTTACGCTTATCCCCGGCTGTCCAAGATTTCGAAGTACTCCTACATCTTTTACACCGTCTACATGTTTTATCTTCTCCATTACCTCATTCGCAAGTTTATCAAGCACTTCGAGATCATCACCATAGATCTTAACAGCATTTGATGCCTTAAAACCTGCAACAGCTTCGGCTACGTTGTCTACAACCGGCTGCGAATAATTCCATGTAATACCCTGGTAACGGCTTAACTTATGATTCATCTCCTCTATAAGCTCATCCTGGGATATGCCTCTTTTCCATTCATCTTTTGGTTTTAGGTCAACCTGAAATTGAAGGAAACCAAATCCGTTGGGATCAGTACCGTCATTACTACGGCCTGTCTGTGATAGTACATCATCAACTTCAGGGAATTCCTTTAGTTCTTTCCGTATAATCTTTGCCATCTTTACACTTTCGGTAAGTGAATTACTTATAGGCAGCTCTGCCGTAACCCAAAGGGCACCTTCATTAAGGGGTGGCAGGAATTCCGAGCCTAAAAAACGAGTTGAAAACAAAGTTAGCCCCAAGACTACCAATGAAATGATTATAGAGACTTTTTTGTGCTTAAAAGTAACATTAAGCCCTTTAGCAACTATTTTATTGAAGAACTCAACAAATACATTGTGCTTCTCTTTTACATTTTTGTTCAGTAATATAGAACATAGTACAGGAACAAGAGTCAGTGTAAATAACAATGCTCCAAGCAATGCGAAACCTAATGTCCATGCCAATGGAGAGAACATTTTTCCTTCAACTTTCTCAAATGAGAATATGGGCAGTAATGCCGAAATAATGATCAGTTTACTAAAAAATATGGCTATTCCTAATTTGGTTCCTGCTTTTCTTATCAATCCCAATTTAGAAAGCTTATTATACCTTTCGGGTCCTATTTTATGTTGAAGTTGGTCTAAGGTCACAAAGAGCCCCTCGACCATGACGACGGCACCATCAATGATAATACCAAAGTCCACAGCTCCCAACGACAGTAAGTTAGCACTCATCCCCTTCAGCTTAAGGCAAAGAAATGCAAATAATAATGCCAGCGGAATGATGATCGAAACAATAACCGTAGTACGCCAGTCGGCCATAAATAAGAACACTATGACAGTAACCAGAATTATACCTTCAACAAGATTATGGGTTACAGTATGCGTACAGTATTCCATAAGCCTGTCACGATCATAAAATGTTTCCATTTTTACATCTTTAGGCAATACATTTTCCTGTACATACTCAATTTTCTCTTTCAGTCGTGCAAGCACTTCAGACGGGTTCTCGTTTTTACGCATTACTACGATTCCCTCAACCACGTCATCATTGCCGTTAAGTCCGGCCTGCCCTACCCTTGGGATATTCGATTCTGTAACCCTGGCAATATTCTTTATAAGTATCGGGTTACCATCAGACTGCGCCACGATAGTATTTTCAATATCAGCACGCGAATCCAGCAAACCCACGCCACGCACCACATAGGCCTGACCGTTCTTTTCAATAATATCGCCACCTACATTTACATTAGCTTTACTTATCGCTTCATAAACCTCGGGCGAGGTCAATTCATATTTTTGCAATAAAATTGGGTCGATCTCTACTTCGTATGTTTTTTCGCGTCCGCCAAAAGCCACGACATCGGCAATACCCGGTACAGCTCTCAACTGTCTGTCAATAACCCAGTTTTGAATAGTAAGCAGTTCTCTCGTGTCTTTCTCATCACTGTTTAGTGTATACCTGAAAATCTCTCCCGTTGGGCCATAAGGTGGCTGTACTTCGGGATCCACATCATCCGGTAACTGTACGTTTTTAAGCTGGTTATTTACCTGTTGGCGCGCAAAGAAGTCATCTACATCATCATCAAAAATTATCTTTATTACCGAAAGTCCAAACATGGTAACACTACGTACATTTTCTTTTTTCTGCACCGAGTTCATCGCTATCTCAACAGGAGATGTAACAAAACGCTCAACCTCTTCTGCACTTCGTCCCGGCCACTGTGTTACGATTATTATCTGGGTGTTTGTAACATCCGGAAATGCCTCTACCGGAATATTCTTATAACTTATAATACCTGCAATAACAACTATACCAATCCAGAAAAAGGTAAACAGCTTATTGCGTAGGGAAAACCCTATTATGCCTTTAATTAACTTGTTCATGCTGTTTAATTTAATCGTTTATAGCGTCATAAATCAGTAAATTGCCTTTTACAATTACCTTCTCTCCTTCTTTCAGTCCGCCTTTTACATACGTCTTATCATCAAGAGCCCTGTATACCGTTACCTCACGTGTTTCTACATCGTCTTTGGCTTTATAGACCATTACAAAGTTTTTGTTCTTATCAAAAACCACAGCTGCAGATGGTACGGCGAGGTATTTTTCATTATCGGAATAATGGACTGTTACAGTGGCATTCATTTCTGGCTTAAGGGAACCATCCGTGTTAGGCACCTTAATAAGTGCTTTTGCAGCCCTTGTCTGAGGATCTATAACATTAAATATCTTATCTATTTTACCTGTTATCTTTCTATCCGGATAAGCGATGGTCTGAATGCTTACATCTTGTCCTTGTTTTATCCTGCCTAAGTCGCTTTCATTAACGTTCGCCAAAACCCATACATTATCAAGCTTTGCAATAGTGAACACTGCTTCATCTCTGTTGTTGCTAAGCATCTCATTAGGACTGATATCTTTTGATACAACATAGCCGTTTATAGGTGCATACATATTATAAACCGATCCGCTTTTTAGACGATAGATCTTGTTTACCTCCGTCATTCTTTCTTTTTCGGCACGTGCCTTATCAAGTTCCTTTTTAGCCATTACAAGTTCTTTTTCAGAAGCAAGTTTTCCATCATAAAGGTCTTTAACGCTTTGCAGGTTACGTTCAGCAATGCTAACATCGGCATCGGCATCACTGGTCTGACTCTGAAACCCGGCTACCTCACTACTCTGGATGCTTGCCAACAATTGCCCCTGTTTTACATAGTCTCCAAGTTCAACCTTAATGCTTATTACACTTCCACCAACGGCAGGAAAAACCTGGGCCATGTTGTTGTTTTCAGCGGTCACTTTACCAAATAATCTTATTTCGTTTTGAGCATCTTCCATTTTCACATCCTCAAAAGTGCTGGTATCAAACATGGTATCACTCATCACGAATTTCTTCTTCTCGTCAGTATGCGCCTCTTCTTTTTTAGAGCAGCTTATTAATACTACGGTAAACAATGCCGTAAGGAATATATATTTAAATGTTTTCATTTTTAAAAGTTATTAGTACCTGTTACATAATTAATCTGTGCTGCTGCAATAGCCAGCTGTTTCTTTACTCTTTCAATTTCTGTCTGGGCCTCATTGTATGCTTCAAAAAAATCGGTAAACTCGATCATTGAAACATTACCTTTCTGAAAATTTGTATTGATACCATTAAACACGGCATCAAAATCATCATTAACCAGAGCATTTACATTCTTGTATTCATCTACGCTTCGGGTAAAATTCTGATAAGCAGCAAGTGCCTGATTTTGTATCTCAAGCTCTTTATATGAAACATTTTTCGTTTGTTGTTCCTGCCTAATCCTGGCAGCTTGTATATTCCCTCTATTTCTGTCAAATATGGGCAGCGGGATTCCTATACCAACATTGTACTGATTGTTAAAAGCATCTCCCTGTTGGTTATAACCTGCCCTTAATGTTACATCAGGAATGTTTTGTTTTTTTTGAAGAGAAACATTAAGTTTTGCCGATTCTATTTCAAGCTTCGCCTGATTAAGGTCGGGTCTGTTTTCTAACGACTCATTAAATATTTGATCATACAGGAGTGGTTTACCGGCAAATGACTTTGCATCATCTACAGTATATACCGTTTGGATGCTGGTACTGGTACCTAAAAGTATATTTAGTTTAGATTGTTCTTCAATAAGTGTTTCAGACTCTTCAGACTTATCATTGTTTATTTTCACATAGACAGATTTTAGCCTTACCAGATCCTTCAGGGCGATATTATTTTTTGCAACCTGGGCTTCATAACTTGTAATTAGTGACTGAAGCCTGCTTAACAGATTATTATATTTTTCAATAAGCTTCTGCTGATGATGGAGCGTATAAAAAGATTGCCATATCTGAAGCTGAAGATTTCTCGTAAGGTCAGTAAGCTCTGCTTCCGCTATCTTCTTATCCATTTTTGCAATCTCTATCTGCTTGCGACGCTTACCTCCCATAAGTATAACCTGCTCAAGACCCGCTGCAAAATTGCCATGGTTCCAGCTCGGAAAATATAAATTTTCCTGTCCCTGATAAGCAACCATATCTGCTGTTATCTGTGGATTTGGATATACTTTAGACTGAATAATGGCAGCACCTGCCCTGTCAATATCATATTGCTGAGCTAACAGCATAAAGTTGTTTTTGAAGAATAATTCTTCTGCTTGCTTTATAGTAAGCGTGACCGGCTCAGGAGTTTGCGCCATGCCTGTTGCCTGGATAAACAATACAGCTATCCAGACAAAGAATTTATTTTTAAATTCCATGATAAATTTTATTTAAATACTATTATATGGGAATAGTTATGCAACTTGTGCAAAACAATAACATACCGGATTGCCTCAAAAAAGAGTAGGCAAAAACCTTAGCAAATACGTATAGCATGCTAAGCCGGGAAATAAATAGTATTTAAACCTGTGGAGGCGGGGAAAATATATTCACCAAAGGTGAATTATATATAGGGTTTGCATAATGGATATCCGGCTGGACAATCCTGAAATTTATGGCCATTGGCTCATCAAATTCCAAGGAAAGCTGTTGTTCAAACAGCCAAACCATTTTTTTTACGTTGAATTTATTTGAAATTGGCGTTTTGGTATGATGTTCAGGTATTGCATCATCAATACTCAAAACATCTTCAAGTACAAGCTCCACAACACTATCAACCTCGTTAAAGTCAGAATCTACCTTACTGTTATCAAAAAGTGTGTGAGGGTTATCAATACTAAAGTTAAGTATGTGTAATGCCATTAGCACCCACAATACCCTGTAACCGATATGTACTTTATTTAACCTCATTTCAGTATGCAAACATATTACATAAATTTTTACCTATCACAAATCTTGCCAAAAAAATATTAATAATAATTTTGGCACTCACGTATAATTCTACACCTATATAAATTTAGAAAAGACCGTCAAAATTTTGACGGTCTTTTCAATTGTCTTACATTTGTATAATCTTTATAGCTCTTCCCAAACAAGAGCATCATACTTGTTATCAATCGATAACTCTCTATACTCCAAATACCTTAGATAATATTGATTCATTTCTCAACACTATATTATATGTTGTTAAATAACAAAACCGAACCTAAAGTTTCTAAGAAATCAGGGTTCAATAACGCATGGTTGTTATTCGTTGCTAAAGCAATTTGGGATATCATCATGTTGTTTATCGAAAGATAACAATACTAAACCGCCTGTAGAAGCAGGCGGTTTTGCATTTATAAGACTATTTATATATCCAATATCAAATACATCCATAGATTGAATTATGATGTCAATTGAATATAGCTTAAACTGTGATCCTTTACGTTTGTGATCAAGTGTATGAACCTTTGTCTTGGAGTAAGCTTTCGTGTGTTGTGTCTGAAAACGAACTCGTCTATGTAATAATGCAGATGTTTCTTTGACACGACCCTGTAAACACCAATGATTCCACGCTTCAAATTGCCCCAGAAATTTTCTATAGTATTCGTATGGGCCTTGCCATTGACGTACTGCTTCTTTCCGTGATTAACAATGTGATGGTCATAATAGAGTTTTAGTCCGCTGTACGACTTCCATTCGTCAGTATACACTGTGTCGAAACAGTTTATTGTCCTCGTTATTATCGGCATTAGATCTTCCTTGGTTGTAGACTTAACAACCCTTGCGACAACTCTTCCCTTACGCTCAATCATCCCAAGCACTGGAACTTTGTCCTTGGAGCTTCTCCCTTGTGCGTTCCTGACTTTCTTGTTTGCGTGACGATTCCTGTTCTTTCCTCCTATGTATGTTTCGTCAATCTCTACTTCATTTGACAGGAAATGTCTATTCTCGAACCCTGAGCATTTCCTCAGTCTCTTCAGTATGAACCAAGTTGTCTTCTGTGTCAAGTTTAATTCTCTTTGTAGCTGCATGGAAGACACGCCTCCCTTGTGGCTCGTGAACAACCATATCGATATGATCCAATCTTGGAGCTTTACGTTGGAGTTCTTGAAGATGCCAATGTTCCTCACATTAAAGTACTTGCCAGTGTTGCGACACTTGTATCTGTTGTTCTTGCACTTGTAAACTTTTGAACCCTGGTCAAAGGGAGAGATAGGCTCTCCGTTCCAAAAAATTCTCTCCAAGAAATTTATACACGCCTGTTCGTCAGGCAATGCCAATATAAGCTCCTTTATAGAGCCAAACTTAAAATCATCAAAAATATCCATGTCTTCTCTTATTAGAAGACTTATATCCATAATAACCCGAGATTATAAGAAGAAAGGGGCTGATCCCGAAAATTTTAGCAAAATTCTATTTCCACGAGAGAAAAACTTTACTAATTTTGTCCTCAACGCCAGGGCATAATAATGTCCTGCCAACAATATCGAAAATTAAACACAGGAAAGTGTTTAACTTATTTCTCTCTGACGAAATCTGGTAAATTTTAAGAGGAGGATAAGTAAACTGCCCTGCGCTATCATATTATAGCGTGGGCTGTTGCTTATTTTACTCTAAGGTCTTACCAGAGCCCGTCAGATAAAATCTGTTAGCAGTACCCACGCTTCCTTTTATCTAAGTAACGCTTCTTCGGGTCTGAGAAGTAACAACCACCAATGAAAAAACTTATTATTCTGGCGTCAACACTGGCGCTGGTACCAATTCATGCATTCTCCCAATCTGGGGAAGCAATCGGCTCGTCCGGCAACATTGTCCAAGTACAGGGCATACAACTCAAGTGGAACATGGGCAGCCTTATAAACGGGATTATGACATCAAATGGTGTCCAACTGAGCAACGGATACTATGTTCAACAGGAACTTGAAATATTATCGGTCGAGCATCCAAACATGGTTTCACGAATCACAATGTACCCCAACCCAGCACAAAACGAGTTAAGGCTAACTATCACCACAAACGTCAGTGTCACGATAACTGACTTGAACGGTCGAGAAATTAAGACCGAACAGCTAACTCCTTCAAACAACTTTATTAATGTATCTGATCTCACAACTGGGACATACATTGTTAGCGTATCATCAGAAAACAAAACCAACAATTACAAACTCGTAAAACAATAAACCAAACATGAAAAATTTCTTCACAATAGTATCACTATTCATAGCGACAGTAGCAATGGCACAGACGCCACAAGGGTTCAACTATCAAGCCGTAATAAGGAACTCCACGGGAGCAGTTGTTGCCAATCAGGAGGTCTCTTTGAAGTTTAACATCATACAGGGGCAGGCAACAAATACGGCTACTTACATCGAACAACACACAGCTACTACTGACGACTTTGGGACAGTTAATCTGGTTGTTGGTCAAGGAATATCTACATCAGGAACCTTCCAACAAATTAACTGGGCTCTTGGTAATTACTTTCTTGGAATAGAGGTTAACATCGGTCAAGGCTTCGTGACTATGGGAACTACGCAATTGCTATCGGTTCCTTATGCTCTATATGCCGCCACTTCTGGAAGTACCTCTGCAAATACGATATTACTTTCAAAATTAATATATATTGGACAAACTATTACTGCAGATTATTTGGTCCCTTCTTATCAGGAGGATTATACTGCTTCAGGTTACTTTGTAGGTTTGACTGCAAATCCTACACAACAAACAGCTATCTATACTTCTGAGTCTCCAGACGAATTTAAGTTTCAATCTGATTTATTTTTTGAAATAGATACGGAATTACCTGCTGGAACAGCGTTGTATGTTAGAGCTTGGATCAGGAAAGTTGATGGAACTTACGTTTACTCTCAACAACGCTCTGTCGTTACACAATAGCTAAACCGAACTTAACTACCAACGCCACATTGTTAGACAATGTGGCGTTTTTATTTTTAAATTACTTGGTGTAGAATTATACGTGAGTGCCATAATTTTTTCTTAATAAAACGAAAAGCCCTGTCATCCTTTTCAGAATTAACAGGGCCTTAACTAAAAACTATCTTTGTGTGTGTGGTCTCTCTTATCTCTTAATGGCAAAATGCGATTTAAACTCACGTGTTACGGTGGTTGTGCCGTCGAATTCAGGGTAGGTAACGGTGAACCAGTAGTCATCGGCAGGTACCGCACGGCTATTGAAGGTTCCGTCCCA
>NZ_JBTKVX010000021.1:0-80383 GCF_054457175.1 Flavobacterium hauense | reverse complement strand
GATGAGCTTGTGATTACCGATGCGAGCATTGTAGACTACCCGAACTTCTTCACCCCTAACGGTGATGGCTTCCACGACACGTGGAACATCATCGGGCTTCAGAATACGGGTTCAGTGATCTATATCTTTGACCGTTACGGCAAGCTGATCAAGCAGATCAGCCCGGACAGTGAGGGCTGGGACGGAACCTTCAATAGCCGTGCGGTACCTGCCGATGACTACTGGTTCACCGTTACCTACCCTGAATTCGACGGAACAACAACCGTAACACGTGAGTTTAAATCGCATTTTGCCATTAAGAGATAATCTCTAAAACTATAAATATCACACATACATAATGACTAAATTTTTAATTGCCTTATTATTACCCTTTTGTTGTATAGCACAAATACCTGCATATTACAATTCAATCGATTTTACAAAAACAGGCAATAACTTAAAAAATCAGCTTTCAACATTAATAACTACAACACACGTTAACGACCTGGTATATACGCCGGAAGTATGGAATGCATTAAAACAAGCAGACCTTGACCCTGAAAATACAGAGAATGTTTTCCTTATTTATGGTTATAACGATACTGATACAAACAATAGTAATGACAGAACCAGAGATAAAGACTTAAGCTGCCATACCAGCAGTTGTGAGGGGCTTTGGGTAAGAGAGCATGTTTTTCCGCGCTCTCTTGGAAATCCTAACCTGGAATTTGAAGGTTCGGGATCGGATGCACACCATTTACGTGCCATTGATAATAGCATGAATAATAGCAGGGGCAACAACAGATTTGCCGACGGAGAAGGCAATTCTGCGGCATTATCAAGTGGTTATTTTTATCCCGGAGATGAATGGAAAGGTGATGTAGCAAGAATGATGATGTACATGTATCTTAGATACCCTACACAATGTCAGGCTATAGTTGTAGGTTCGGGTAGTGCTACTTATAGCACTGATATGCCAAATATTTTTCTGGAATGGAATGAAGAAGATCCTGTAAGCCAATATGAAATGAACCGAAATACAGTACTTCAAAACATGCAGGGTAACCGTAATCCGTTTATTGATAATCCATATTTGGCAACCCGTATATGGAGTGGCCCGCCTGCCGAAGACACATGGGGAACTCTTACCACACCTGAGTTAGCTTTAGCGAACTTCGTGCTCTACCCTACTGTGACTTCAGGATTAGTATATGCAAACTCTCAGGAAGAGATTACATATTCAGTATACAACAATCTGGGGCAACAGGTAAATGTTACTGTAAGTGAGCAAACCATTGATCTTACCAATAATGCAAACGGCATATATTATATAAAAGCAGGCAATCAGTCTGCAAATAAATTTTTCACCATCATAAAGCAATAAATAAGTATAGTTAGATTTTTTCGAAATAGTTTTTTTGTCCCTTAACCCTACGGTTTACCGTAGGGTTATTATTTTTTAATACAGGTAACAGAAGGGTAACAGACAGTTGACAGAAACAACACCCCTAATTAACATGTGAATACCAAATTTGTATCCTGCTGAAAATCAACATTAAAAATAACTATTGCTAATTTAAAAACTACACATGGTGAAATTATTACATCCAAAAATCTTACAGAAATTAATTATTTTACTCTTATTCCTTCCCGCAGTCACGGCGTGGGGGCAAACAACTTCTACAATAAACAGAGGACTGGGCGTGACCCAAAACAATATAACAGGAGTTACAGTTTCTTATAATGGCGAAACCAGTAGCTGTAGTACAACTGCAAATCCCAATGCTAGCATCCAGATGACGCTAACAGCACAAACCGGATATAGCTTTACAATAAATAGCATTACCGGAACTGCAGTACGAAGCTCAGCGGGAAGACCTGACTTTAATTTTCAGTTAGTAAATAATGGGACTGTTAATGGTAATTCGGTAACCATACCTTCAACCAGCAGCTGCGGTGGCGGCACGACTGTACCAAATATAATCCCGGCAACCGCTAATAAAACTGTAAATTCAGGTAGTACAGCAACAATAAATATAGTACGCGGAGGTTCAGGAGGCGGTTACTCCCACATGAAAACCTTAAATGTTAGTGTTACAGTTACTGGTCCATCAGCACCTGTTTTGGGAGGAACCGGGACAGGGACTTTTACTTATGGGACAGCAGGGAGCTATACTTACACATTAACAGGCTCGCCTGCCCCAACGGTTTCGGCAACATATAATTCTTCAACTACACTTCCGGCAGGAATAACATTAGATGCTGCTAATAAGCAAATAGATGTTGCTGCTACAGTAGCAACGGGTACTTATGACATTATATTATCAGCGTCAAATAGTCAGGGTAACGCAACACCACATGACGTATCATTGACTGTTAATCCGGCAAACCAATCCATCACGAATTTTACTGATCTAACCAGAGCATATGGAGATGCCGATTTTAACCTTACAGCTACAGGCGGAGGTTCGGGACAGGCAGTTACCTATGTAAGCTCAAATCCTGCTGTTGCAACAATTACAGGAAATGTTGTGACAATTGTGGGCATTGGTACAGCAGACATAACAGCTTCTCAGGCAGGAAATTCAAATTACAATCCCGCTTCAGATGTAACACGTCAGTTAACTGTTACAAAAGCAAACCAGACAATAGCCAACTTTAATACTATGTCTAAAGTATATGGCGATGCCGATTTTACACTAACTGCGACAGGTGGAGCATCGGGACAACCGGTTACTTACACAAGCTCTAACACTAACGTAGCAACAGTAATAGGTGACACGGTTACCATAGTTGGTGCCGGAACTTCAACCATTACAGCATCACAAGATGGTGATGCTAATTATAATGCAACAAGCCTTGGCCGTATACTTACTGTAGCCAAAGCAACACAAACTATTACATTTACCAGTTTAACTAAAATATATGGCGATGCCGATTTTAGCCTTACAGCTACTGGTGGTGCTTCGGCCGAACCTGTAACGTATACAAGTTCTAATCCGGCAGTTGCGACAGTATCAGGAAATACTGTTACAATTACAGGGACAGGAACAACAAACATTACAGCCTCTCAGGCTGGGGATGCAAATTATAATGCTGCCGCAAATGTAATACGCACATTAACTGTTGATGCGAAAGCTATTACCATAACAGGTCTGACAGCAAATAATAAGATATATGATGGAGATACGGATGCAACTCTTAGCGGAGCAGCACTTACCGCATCGGAAATCGTAGGATCGGATGATGTTACCTTAGGAACATATACCGCTTCTTTTAGCGATCCTCTTGTAGCTTATAATAAAGCAGTAGCTATTACTTATCAGCTTACAGGCGCACAGGCCGGCAGGTATATACTTACTCAGCCAACTGGTGTAACTGCCGCAATTACTGCAAAAGAACTTACTATTAACGGCATACAGATAAGCAATAAAACTTATGACGGTACTACTGCCGCAACAATTACAGGTACACCTGGACTTGTAGGTATAGTAAACACTGATAATGTGACTTTAGATGCTGCTCTTGCTACCGCAGCTTTTACAGATCCTAACGTAGGCCCGGCAATACCCGTAACCGTTTCAGGTTATAGTTTAACCGGTACTGCTGCAACTAATTATAGCCTACAGCAGCCACAGAATCTTACAGCTAACATAACCAGTATCTCGCTTCAAAACCAGACAATTGATTTTGCCGCATTAGCTAATGCTACATACGGTGATGCTGATTTTAATTTTACTGCTACAGCTACATCAGGATTAACTGTTACATACTCAAGTTCAAATACTTCAGTAGCTACAGTAAATGGTACTACTGTAACCATATTAAATCCGGGTACAACTACAATTACAGCCAACCAGTCAGGCGACAGCAGTTATAACCCTGCTCCTGCTGTACAGCAACAGTTGATTGTTGATACCAAAACACTTACTATTTCTAATGCTTCAATAGCAGATAAGGTTTACAACCAGACAACAACTGCTGTTGCAAGTGGTACTTTATCGGGTGTAATAAACAGTGATAATGTTACCCTGGTATCTGCTGCTACATTTACTTCTGATAATGCAGGTAATAACATTCCCGTTACTGCTCAATATAGCATTACAGGTACAGACATTGCAAAATATAGACTTTCTCAGCCAACTGTTACAGGAAACATTTTACCCGTTGCTCTTACAGTAACAAATGCAGCTGCTGCTAATAAAGCTTATGATGCAAACACTAATGCTGTAATTACAGGTATATTAAATGGAATACTAACCGGAGATACAGTTACTCTAAACGGTACAGGTACATTTGCTAATGAAAATGTGTCAAACAATATAACAGTAACTTCTACCGCTACCCTTTCGGGAACAGATGCGTCTAACTATGTGCTTACACAGCCTACAGGACTTACAGCAAACATTACAACGCTTTCTCTTACTGTAAATGCGACAGCAACAGATAAGGAATATGACAAAACTACTAATGCTGTAATCGCTATTTCTCAGATCAACGGACTTGTATCAGGCGATGATGTAACCGTTACAGGAAATGGTACTTTTAATAACTTTAATGTGGGAACTGCTAAGCCGGTTACAGCAAACCTAAGCCTAACCGGAGCAGATGCTCTAAATTATACGCTTACACAACCTACAGGCTTAAACGCCAGCATAACAAGAAAAGCACTGACTGTAGATACAACAAATACAACAGTTGCTAATAAAATCTATGACAAAACAACTACAGCAACGCTTACAAATGTTGTTTTAACTGGTGCTGTTTCAGGAGATGAAACATTAATTACTGCTACAGGAGGTAATTTTATCCAGTCAACTGTAGGTAATGGCATAACGGTTAACAACCTTACATTGAGCGGAAGTGCTGCTGCAAACTATCAGCTTACACAGCCTACTGCCCTTACAGGAAACATAGTGCCTAAACAACTTACACTTAACAGTGCAGCTGCCCTGAATAAAGTTTATGACGGCACTACTGATGCAACAATTGCAGGAACACTTGCAGGAATTGCAAACGGTGATAACGTAACACTGAACGGTTCAGGTACATTTGCCTCAGCTGATGTTTTACCAATAGCAATAGCAGTAACTTCGGCAGCTACCCTTACAGGTACAGATGCTGCAAATTACACGCTTCTGCAGCCAACAGGACTTTCTGCTACTATTACTGCCAAAGCTCTTAGCGTAACTGCAACGGCTTTTGATAAAGTATACGACAGTACAACTACTGCAGTAATAAATAATGCGCAGCTTGTTACAACAGGAATAATAGCCGGTGATGATGTTTCATTAGCTCCAACAGTAGCCACTGCTACATTTGTTAATGCAACTGTTGGCAATAATAAAAATGTAACTGCAGGATTTACCCTTCAGGGTTCAGATGCTTCAAACTATTCGGTAGCTAATCAAACGTATCAGGCATCAATCACTCCACTTGGATTAACAGTAGATATTGCTTCTGCTACAGTAGCACCAAAAACATATGATGCTACCACAAATGGTGCTGTAATTAACGGAGCCATACTGAATGGCGTTTTACCAGGTGATTCAGTAAATGCCTCTGGTTCGTTTGCTTCGGCAAATGTAGGAACCAATATTCCGGTAACATTAAATCTTACGGGAACATCTGCGGCAAACTATACACTTACACAGCCTGCACAAGGACTTTCAGGTGAAATAATTAAAAAAACACTTACAGCAAAAGCTGATAACAAAACGAAAACACAAGGTGCCGCTAATCCTGCTTTGACAATTACTTATGCTGGATTTGAAGGAGGACAGACAGCTGCAACTGCAGCAGGATTTGTAGCTCCATCTATAACTACAACTGCCGACGCTACATCTCCACTGGGTGCATATCCTATAAACCTTTCGGGTGGATGGGCAGATAATTATACTATTGATCTAACCAACGAGTGGCTAATTGTTACTACAGGTACCTCGACACCTTCAATGCTTCTTGGATGGACTTTCTATAACTTTAATAGTCCGGCAACACGAGATGCAAATATCAAAAATGCAAATCTTGACTCTTCAAGAACACTGTCACGCGGACCCAATGCAATATCTTCTACAGGAACTAACTCTTTTAGAACTGTTGGTTTCAAAAATGATGGAATAGCTGTTACAAATACTGATTATTTTGAATTCACGGTATCATCAGGTGATGGATATCAGGTAACGCTTTCGAGCATTGCTGCAAGCTGCAAAGGAACTGTTGCATTTGGAGCATCTCCCGGAATAGCCAATCAGTTTGCTTACAGCACTGACGGAACGAACTTTACACTTATAGGCACTCCAAGCGTTACAATATCAGATAGTAATGGAGAAGCTGCCTTTACTGTTGATTTGACAGGAGTAGCCGCATTACAGAATGTTCAGCCAAATACTGATGTAAAATTCAGATTTTATGCCAGCGGCCGTACTACAACAGGAGGATGGGGCTTTTTCTCGCCTACTCAAAACGATTATGGCTTGTCAGTATATGGAGCCGTAATTCCTGCTCCTGCTGCACCACAAATAACAAGTACATTAGCAGCAAGTTCGTATGTTGGCGAGTCTGAAATGTATCAGATAGCTGCAACAGGTACACCTGCAATTACACTTAGTGCAACAAACTTACCGACAGGTGCTACAGTTGATGCTAATGGCCTTATTACTTTTGACGGTACTACACCGGCAGGTATATATAATATTAACCTAAAAGCAACAGGTTATTATGGTGCTGATAACAAAGTGTTGGTTTATACTATCAATAAAGAAAACCAATTCCTTACATTCACGCCAGATCCGCTACCGGGTAAATTTGCAAACGATGTACCTTTTACCGTTAGCGTAGCCAACTCTGCTCCTTTAGCAGTAATCTATTCAAGTTCTGATACTAACGTTGCTACTATTGCACAGGATGGTACCATAACCATTGTTGGTGCAGGTACAACAACAATAACAGCTTCGAATACCGGAAATGCAATGTATAATGCGGTAAGTTTAGGTAAAGTGCTTACAGTACTTCCTACACCACAAATAACAGCTACACCGGCTTCTATATCTTTCACGGCTGTTCAGGGACAAGGGGCTTCGGCTACAGTTCAGCTTACAGCACTTGATGGAATAAATCTTATTCCGGCAGCAGGCAATATTACGCTTACTGCTTCTACAGGATTCGAAATTTCAATGGGCATAGGCGCTTATGGCAGTACTGCTAATTTTGCTTATACCGGAGGCGCATTTAGCCAGGTTATGCCACAAATATTTGTTCGCTTTGCAGCAGGCCAGGCTGTAGGTACATATAATGGAACACTAACCATTTCGGGAGGAACCGCTACTTTACAGATACCTCTTTCTGCAATCGTTGATCCTGCTCCGGCAATAAACACGACCGCTGTTGCTTTTGGACCATATTGTTCAGGTTCTACCAATAACATTAGTCTGACATATACAACTCAGGGTACTTTCGCTGCAGGAACATACTATGTTCAGCATTCAGATGCTTCAGGAATTTTTCCTGGTGATTTCTCAAATATCATCAGTGCATCATCAACAGTAAGCCCCATAGCTGCAACATTACCATCAACATTAGTTGCAGGTAATTACAGGGTTCGTGTAATACATCTTTCTTCGGGACTTGTATTAACATCAAGCATAAATGATAACGGAAGTGATATTGTAATAAATACTACTGCTGCTCCTACTGCAACGCCACTTACTTTCTGTAACAATGCAACAGTAACAAACCTTACTGCTACAGGTACAGCTCTTAAATGGTATGCTGCTGCTAATGGTGGTTCGCAACTTGCTTCGACTGATGTAGTGACTACAGGTAACTACTTCGTATCGCAAACACTAAATGACTGTGAAAGTACAAGAACACAGGTAGCTGTAACGGTAAACATTACCCCTGCCCCTACTGCAACAGCACTTACCTTCTGTAACAATACAACAGTAACAAACCTTACTGCTACAGGTACAGAACTTAAATGGTATGCTGCTGCTATCGGTGGTTCGCAACTTGCTTCGACTGATGTAGTGACTACAGGAAACTACTTCGTATCGCAAACACTAAATGATTGTGAAAGTACAAGGACACAGGTAGCTGTAACGGTAAACATTACCCCTGCCCCTACTGCAACTGCACTTACTTTCTGCAACAATGCAACAGTAACAAACCTTACTGCTACAACAGGTACAGATCTTAAATGGTATGCTGCTGCTAATGGTGGTTCGCAACTTGCTTCGACTGATGTAGTGACAACAGGAAACTACTTCGTATCGCAAACACTAAATGACTGTGAAAGTACAAGAACACAGGTAGCTGTAACGGTAAACGTTACCCCTGCCCCTACGGCAACAGCACTTACTTTCTGTAACAATGCAACAGTAACAAACCTTACTGCTACAACAGGTACAGATCTTAAATGGTATGCTGCTGCCAATGGTGGTTCGCAACTTGCTTCGACTGATGTAGTGACTACAGGTAACTACTTCGTATCGCAAACACTAAATGACTGTGAAAGTACAAGGACACAGGTAGCTGTAACGGTAAACGTTACCCCTGCTCCTACTGGCAGCCCATTGATTTTTATAAACAATGCTACAGTGGCTGAATTAACAGCATCAGGGACAAATCTTAAATGGTATTCTGCAGCTAATGGTGGTTCGCAGTTAAGTAATACGACAACTCTTACTTCCGGAAGTTATTTTGTATCACAAACACTAAACGATTGTGAGAGTGCAAGAACCGAGATCGTGGTTACCATTACTATAATCGAACCTGCTCCTCCTGCCCCGATAGCGAATGACCTTGAATTTTGCGCGGGCGCAACAGTTACTGATCTTGATGCTGAGGGTACTGAGCTGAAATGGTATGATATCAGTACAGGCGAAATAACACTATCTCCTAACACAATCTTAGAGACCGGTAACTATTATGTATCGCAAACTGTAAACGGCGTAGAAAGTGACAAGACTGAAATTCATGTTCTTGTAAAAGTTACACCACTACCTACAGCATCAGCTATTACCTTATGTAAATTAGGTTTTGCTGCTGACCTTACTGCAACAGGTACAGATCTTAAATGGTATACTACAGAGAACGGTGATACTGAAATAACAGAAAACATCAGTCTATCTACAGGAAATTATTATGTTTCTCAAACACTTAACGGATGTGAAAGTGCAAGAGCCCAGGTTCCGGTTACTATCAATGTGACTCCGGCTCCTTTGGCAACAAACCTTATAGTATGTCCTGGATCTACTATCGCAGATCTAAGCGCAGAAGGTACAGACCTTAAATGGTATACAGACCTTATTAGTGATACAGTATTCTCTCCTGAAACAGTAGTTACACCTGGTAATTACTATGTTTCACAAACACTGAATGAATGTGAAAGTGCAAGAACGCTTGTTTTGGTAGATCTATCAACAGTAGCGCTTCCGATAGCTGAAAACCAAACATTCTGTGAGGGGTCTACTATCGGCGACCTTGCTTTAATGGTTACTGGTGATGATTTAAAAATCTATACGGGCCCATCAGATAGTATAGCTCTGGACAATACAATAGTTATGACTACAGGTAATTACTATGTATCACAAACTGTAAATGGATGTGAAAGCCAGCGTACAGAAGTATTTGTAACAATTCATACAACTGTTGCTCCTACCGGTAATGCAGAACAGGTATTTGAAGGTGAAGGCCATACACTTGCCGAACTTGAGACTGAGGGTGAAGCTATTAAGTGGTATGCTTCTGAAGAAGATGCAATTGCTGGAATAGATTCTCTTCCGGAAACCACTCTTCTTATAGCTGATACAACGTATTATGCAACCCAGACTACAGAGGGATGTGAAAGTAAATCAGTACTGGCAGTAACGGTAACAGTTACACTTGGACAAGATGAAATAGAAAAATTCACATTCAGGTATTTCCCTAACCCCGTTACCGATAACCTTCAGATAGTATCTGAAGAGGCTATTACTCATGTAAAAGTGTTCTCATTAACCGGCCAGCTGGTTATGGATAAAAATATGAATGCCCAGACAGAGACGGTAAATATGTCTCATCTGGAATCGGGAGTCTATATCGTTAAGATAAGCTTCGGAGATATTGAAAAAACAATAAGGATCGTAAGAGAAAAATAGTTTGTTTCATATAGTCTTTATCTATACAGGCTGCCAATTGGCAGCCTGTATTATTTAGAATATCCATCAAAAAAGCAGCAATTAACACTAAAAGCATAATTCATTCATAAATACTTAACAAAGCAAAAATAAGACCCGTGTTAAATAACCGTAACCTAACGATTTAGCAATATTTATTTAGGCTTTAAAGAATTGTGTCTTTATAATTTTACACCAAATAAAAAACAATCGAAATGAAACAATTTTACATTATGGCAGCTGCTCTTATCCTAACAGCAGGAACTGCAAATGCACAAGAGAACCTAATCATTAATGGTAACTTCGAAAACTGGACGGCAGCTAATCCTGAGAACTTTGGAATACAGGGAACAGCTGAAACTGTTCTTTATAATGATCTTATTGTAAAAGAAACTACTACCGTTAGAACTGGTAACTCGGTTAAACAGCAATCTAAAGAACAAGGTTCTACACAATATTTAGAGTATGGAAACTTAATAGCAGTTGAGGCTGGAAAAAGTTACACAGTTAGCTACTGGTATTATGATAACGATAATAAAGCAAGAACAAGACTGTACTCTACATGGTTAGACGCTCAAAACCAGAAGCTACCGGACAATGTACAAAGCTTATATGATGCTACTTACTCAACTGATAGTGCTGAATGGGTAAATAAAACTAAGACAGTTACAGCTCCTGCCGGTGCAGTTAAACTAAGATACCAGATCAGGGCATACAGCCAGGGTACAGCAAGTGGTGGTTTTATCTATTATGATGATTTATCTCTTATTGAAAATGGAGTTGCCGGAACTGACGAGAATGCAATTGAAGGCCTTCTAATGTTCCCTAACCCGGTTTCAGGAAACATCCTAAACATTACATCCTCTAACAATGCTGAAAAAGCAGTTGCTATATACGATATGCTTGGAAAACAAGTAGTAGCTGCAACTGTAAGCAACGGAACTGTAAATGTTGAAAATCTTAGTACTGGCCTTTACATTGTAAAAATTACTGAAGAAGGTAAAACAGCTACAAAAAAATTAATTAAAAAATAATTAGGCTTCTATTTTTTAAGAGCATCCCGTCCTGGGATGCTCTTTTTTATTTATACAGGTTGCTACCATGAAAAAACGCTTATCTTTTTTATGTATATTACTCAGCTTATGGAACGCAGCAGCACAGCAGCACATACAGGTTAATGATTCTTATAGCGCACAGCAACTCGTAGATGCTCTCATATCTAACTCTTGTGCACAGGTTACTAATATCAACTTACAGGGATCTGCTGCTAATAAAAGTCATGGTTATTTCACCAATTCTTCTCCAGCGTTTCCTTTTACAAATGGCATAGTTTTAAGTACGGGATTTGCAGCATCAGCAACAGGACCAAATAGTTCATTATTAAGCGAAGGCTCGACCACATGGCTGGGTGATAATGACCTCCAAATAGCTCTTGGGGTAAACCAGACTATAAATGCTACTGTCTTAGAATTTGATTTTATCCCTTATACCGATAGGATCAGTTTTGACTATGTTTTTTCTTCAGAGCAGTACCTTACAAGTATTATTTCGCAAAACCAGTGCAACTATACTGATGGTTTTGCTTTTTTAATACGAGATGCATCAAGTACAGCGCCTTATACAAATCTTGCTGTAGTACCCGGAACTGATACTCCGGTAACAGTAAGTACTGTTCGCGGCCAGGGAGTTTGCCCATCCGATAATGAGGAATATTTTGACAGCTTTAATGGCTTTGAGCATCCTACTAATTTTAATGGCCAAACCGTAGTGCTACAGGCAAAAACAAATGTTACCGCCGGCACTGTGTACCATATAAAACTAGTAGTAGCCGATCAGGGAAACAATCTATACGATTCAGCAATCTTTTTAGGAGGCGGAAGCTTTAAAAACGTTACTGATCTGGGTTCGGACAGGCTGTTTGTTACGAACAATCCTATCTGCAGTGGTGAAACGCTGACATTAGATGCAACTACAACCAATGCAACAGCTTATAAATGGTACAAAGACGGCATCCTGCAAGGTGAAACCTCTTCTACTTACAATGTAACTTCTGCCGGAGAATATACTGTAACAGTCGTGTTTAGCCCTACCTGTACCTCAACGGGTAAAATACTAATCGAACAAAGCTTACCTCCGGTTACATCATCCTATACACTTATTCAGTGCGATGACGACAATGATGGCCTTACAAAGTACAATCTGGATCTTGCTTATGATATGGTTACAAATAATGATTCTTCATTATACGTACAATACTTTTTAAACATGGCCGATGCACAAACAAGCAGCAACCTCATCAACAATAGCACTTCTTTTCAAAACAGTGCAGCAGGTCAAACCATCTATGCACAGGTAATGACACAATACAGCTGTTTTAGCGTTAGTACTTTAAAACTGTTAACGTCAAATAATATAATAGCTCCCACATCTCCGGTTGGTGTTTGTGACGAAGGAACAGCCGATGGTTTTTCTCAGTTTAATCTTATTGATCCAAATCTGGAAATAATTCAAAATATCCCAACAGGATTACGGCTTGAGTATTATCTTTCTGAAAATGAAGCTTTACTGGCTAAAAACCCAATAACAAGCCCGCAAAGCTTTACAAACACTATAGCTTATAATCAAACCATTTATGCCCGTATCTTTGGCAATAGCGACTGCTACGGCATTACTACCCTGGACCTCATTGTTTACTCATTTGGCGATGCCCTTGATGAAGAACAACTAACGTTGTGTGAAAACAAAACCATACGGCTTGATGCAGGAAACAATTATGCGTCTTATGAATGGAACACCGATCCGCAGCAATATTCTCAGGATATCAGGGTTAGTGAACCAGGAGACTATTCTGTAACTATAACAGACAATAACGGCTGTAAGGGCACAAAAACATTTAAAGTAACCCCTTCTGGTGCAGCTACAGCTGCAACAGTTACTGTTGATGATTTTAAAGGGACAGAAAATTCAGTAACTGTAAATGCTGTTGGCATTGGTGATTATGAATTTTCACTGGACGGAAAAACCTATCAGGCCACTAATCTGTTTACCGGACTGGCAGCAGGAAAATACAAAGCATATATCAGAGATAAAAATGGCTGTGGCATACTGACTACCGAGTTTTATGTATTGGATTACCCAAGATTCTTTACGCCTAATAATGACGGTACTAATGATGTTTGGAGGATACCCTTTTTGTCGTTTATACCCGATGCTGAAGTAATTATTTTTGACCGGTATGGAAAAGTGATTACCGGATTTAAAGGATCGGGCAGTTGGGATGGTACTTTCAACAGCAAAACATTACCCGCAACCGATTATTGGTTTGTAATTTACCTAAACGACAAAACTGTCAGAGGGCATTTTTCTTTAATACGATAACAAAAAAAAGCCTCATAATTGAGGCTTTTTTTTATTTCTGTTTTATAAGATAAACATATACCGGTAAGTGGTCACTGTAACCAATATCTCCATTCCAGTTTCGGTTAGGATATCCCCTGTACTGTCCTGAAGATTGCAGCATGTAAGGTTTCTTGAATACACCGCCTTTCCAGTAACGGTAAGAAGAATAATCTTTCCTTAGAAGAGGCTCGGTTATTATCATCTGGTCAAAAAGATCCCATGCATCCCTATATGCTAATGTGCCCACGCCTTCTTTAGACATTTGTTCCATAGGATTGAACATTCCATGAGGCTTTACATCTTCTTTTTTTCCTTTAGCACCTAAGATTTTTTTAATACTCTTATTATATGGCCCGTCATTTAAGTCACCCATTGTTATTAGCTTGAGGTCAGGATTGATCTTATATAATGAGTCGATCGTTTTCACGTTAAGTGCCGCTGCTGCCTCTCGCAAATGACTGCTCGCTGCCTCGCCTCCTCTTCTTGATGGCCAGTGGTTAACGATAAAACTCACTTCTTCACCATCCAGAAGCCCGGTTACCAGCAACTGATCCCTGGTATATATCCTTGAAGAAGATTTATCCGAGTCAATGTTATCTTCATTATCTACATTGTCTGATTTTGGAGCCGTTTTATCTTTACTCTCAGGCTTGGCAAAATCATCATATATATACAAGGGGATGTTTATTGCGCTTGTAAGTTTAAAATGCTTCTTTTGGTACAGCAGTGCTGTATCAATACCACGCCTGTCAGGCGAATCGAACTGTACAATCCCGTAATCTTTTGATGCCAGCTGCGGATCCTTGACAAGAGCTTCCAGTACCCTTCTGTTTTCAACTTCAGCCAGCCCGATTACTGTGGGCGAATTTGGATTTTCGTCGGAACCAATCAGCGAAATTACCTTAGCAAGGTTATTTACTTTCTTTTTAAAATTCTTTACTGTGTACACCCATTCATCATCATTGGTCTTCGGGTCATTAATCGTATCATAAAAGTTCTCCACATTGTAGAAAGCAATAGTATGTACTTTAAACTGTTTCTCCTGCGCCTGTAGCTTAAAAAGTGCCGAAATAATGAAAGCTAAGGTTAAATAATTTTTAATCATTTTTACGAATATTAAGTAAATATCAAGTTTAGTTTAAACCGTTCGCCAAAAGTATGCAGGATAATTAAAACATCTAATTTTGTGCCCGTTAAGAAATTTTTAACTTAATGATTGGGATATTAACTTTTAAAACATCTATGAAAAAAACACTACTTGGCCTTTTACTTTTTCTGCAGGTATTTACATGTTGGGCGCAACAGAATTCGCAGGTAAAAGGTACTGTAATCGATTCCAAATCGCATAAGCCTTTACAGGATATTGCGGTTACGCTTGAAGGCACAAATCTTACTATTACAACTAACAAGGAAGGGGTATTTATCTTTGAAAATATCGCCGAAGGAAAACAAATTATTGTAATACGCAGTGCTGGTTATTCCCAAAAAACCTTCAAACTTGAAATTAAAAAAGGAGAAAATGTTGATCTTGGCGATATCTCATTTGAACTTGACATCACATCGGAACAGGAACTGAGTCTTATCACTATTACAGAAAATGACCTTGGTGATGACAACAGTGGTTCAGAGAATACAGCCGGGTTACTACAGGCGTCTCGTGACACTTACCAGCAGGCAGCTGCCTTCAACTGGGGTTTAGCCCGTTTCAGGATAAGAGGTCTTGATAATGAATATGGTACTACCATGATAAATGGTGTCGTTATGAATAAACTTTATGACGGAAGGCCACAATGGAGTAACTGGGGAGGTTTGAACGATGCTATGAGAAACCAGGAATTCACCATGGGATCAGCACCATCAGAATATACTTTTGGAGGTATACTTGGAACTCAGTTCATCAGTACCAGAGCTTCTATTTACAGGCCGGGAACGCGTATATCTTTTTCAGGAACTAACACTAACTACAGCTGGAGAGGTATGGCTACCTATGCATCTGGACTTGATAAAGACGGCTTTGCATTTGTTATTTCTGCATCAAGACGATGGGCAGATGAAGGATATTTTGAAGGAACCGATTATGGTGCCAACTCCTTTTTTGCAAGTGTAGAGAAACGTTTTGGCGATAAACACAGTCTTAACTTTACAAGTATATATGCACAAAACAGCCGTGGAAAGAACTCACCAAACACTCAGGAAGTAACTAACCTGGTAGGTGAAAAATATAATTCTTACTGGGGGTACCAAAACGGTAAAAAAAGAAACTCAAGGGATAAAGATGTTGAAGAACCTATCCTTATGCTTAGCCACTACTGGAATATCAATGAAAAAAATACATTGAGAACGAATGTAGCCTACCAATTTGGACAAATAGGTAACAGCAGGATTGATTATCAGGATGCAGCTAACCCGGATCCTTCATATTACAAAAACCTTCCGAGCTATTACTCTTCAATGTATTTGAACGAGAACAATACAGCAACCCCTATTCCTACAGAAGCTTATCATCCGGGTGGTGTAGGCGGTCTATATATAGGTGACCAGTACAAGACCACAGCTGATAAAACCAGAGCAGATTTCATTGCAAATCCTCAATTGGACTGGGATGGTATGTACAAAGCTAACTCTACTGCAGTTACCGATGCTAATGGAAACATAATAGGATATACGCCTTCTAACAGCAGATATATTTTATATGAAGACAGAACAGATGATAAGACATTTACGGCAAACAGCATCTACAGTTCTCAATTTACAGACAATATCACTTTTAATGGCGGTGCAACATTCAGATGGTTAAAGTCGCACAACTTCCAGAATCTACTGGATCTTCTTGGAGGAACCGGGTATAGCGATATTGATTCTTTCTACAGTGGTGATCAGTCACAGTCTGATTTGAATAATCCAAACAGGCAGGTTGGTGTTGGAGATACTTTTGGCTATAACTATAATCTGTTTGCACACTATTATGATGCTTTTGCCGAAGCAAAATTTACTTATGACAAGGCAGACTTTTATGTAGGCGGTAATTATTCTCATTCAGACTATCAGAGAGAAGGATTATATCGTAATGGTATATATGCCAACAATTCGTTTGGAGAAAGTGACATGGTAAGTTTAGATAATTTCGGTTTCAAAGCAGGAACTACATATAAACTTACAGGCAGGCACATGCTATCTTTCAATGGTGTATACATGACAAAAGCACCTACATTAAGAAACACTTTCCCGAATGCACGAATGAACAATTCGATAGTAGACGGACTTGAGAGCGAAAGCATTTACAGTGGTGATCTTAGTTATATTATAAGAGCTCCTAAACTAAAAGCAAGGGTAACCGGTTTTTATTCAAGGATAGACAATGCTACTGAGACATCGTTCTTCTTTGCTGAAGGTATCGTAGAATCTCTGGACGACGATACAGATACAAATGCATTTGTTGCCGAAACTGTTACAGATATCAGTAAACAGCAAATGGGACTTGAGCTGGGTATCGAATACCAGTTCACTCCTACTATTAAAGCAATGTTCTCTGCATCATACGGACAGTATATCTATGCAAATAATCCAAACGTTACAATTAACAATGATGCTTTGGCAGCTGACTTAATAGATATTAATCCGGGAGTAGTTAATACAGCTACTACTGATTTTGGAAAAGCATACTTAAAAGATTATAAACAATCGGGCATGCCACAACAGGCAGCATCATTAGGAATCGAATACAGGGATCCAAAATTCTGGTGGATAGGTGCTAATGCTAACTACCTTGGCGCTAACTACATCGATGTTTCGGCATTAACACGAACAAATCAGTTCCTTATAGATCCTGAGACAGGGCACCAGTTCATCGAAGCTACAAATTCGCGTACCAGAGAACTTTTAAAACAGGAAAAATTTGATGATTTCTTCCTTTTCAATATCAATGGTGGTAAATCATGGAAAATTGGTAACAGTACTCTTGGTTTTTTTGCAAGCATAAACAACCTGTTCAACACAACCTACAAAACAGGTGGATTTGAACAGTCGAGAAATGCTAATTACAGACAGCTTAATCAGGATGTATCAAGCGGCAGTCCTGCATTTGGTCCCAAATATTTTTACGGATACGGCCGCACCTATTTTGTTAACTTATATATAAACCTATAAAAAAATATTATGAAAGCAGTTTTTAATAAATCAGTGCTTGCCCTTATCATGACAGCGGGATTGCTGGCAAGCTGTGTTAATGAAGATGATTATAAGACCCCAAATCTGAATTGTGCTGAAACATACCTTACAGCAAATTTAAAACCACAGGAAGTACCTGCAGTTGACATTGCCAAGCCTTATAGCGGACCTGTAGGAGGAATTATTGAGGCTTATGTAGTATCAAGTGATGTATCGGGTAATTTCTTCAAAACCATATCACTACAAACTAAAGATGGTTCGTTTGGATTTAGCATACCCGTAGATGTAGAATCCATCTTTAGAAAGATGGAACCGGGACGTCTGGTATTTGTAAAACTTGACAGTATAAATACATATACAGATATTGAGTTCGGCTCGCTAAGAATAGGAGGCTTATACAATGAAATAGAAGTTGGCAGACTTTCGCCTGCTGATTTCCAAAAAATTGTTATTCCTTCATGTAAAATAGAGAAGGAAGACAATTTGGTGAGAAAGATGACAATTGACCAGGCCTTAAATGATGCGAACATAAATACCCTTATCGAGTTACAGGATGTTGAGTTTGATAAAGCAGCAGCAAGAAAAGGAAATACTTATTATGATAAGAACAATGCAGCTACCGGAGCAACGAACTATAATCTGGAGGATAAAGAAGGTAACGTTATCATTTTCAGAACTAGCGAATTTACTGCTTATGCTTCTCACACGGTTCCTTCTAAATCGGGCACTGTTAGAGGTGTATTAACTAAATATAGGGATACTTACCAGTTTATTTCAAGGACAGAAGATGACATAAAACTAACCAAAGACAGGTTTGGATCAGATCCTAACGAAAACGAATTTGCACTTGGAGGAACTTCGATTTCATTTGCAGGAAGCCTTACTGAAAACTTTGAGGGCTATGCTGTAAGCACTACTAATTTTGCTAATTATGTAAATGATCACACATCAGGCGACAAATATTGGTTAGTAAAACAATTCCCAACAAATACTGGTAATAAATACATAGAAATGACTGCTTTCAATGGTACCGGAAATCCCGGATCTAATGCAAAATCATATTTCTTTGTACCGGTTGACTTTTCAGCAGCCAATACATTTAGCTTCAAGAAAGAGATTAGGAATATGAAAGGAGAAGCGCTAAAAGTATATTATGTTACCGCAGAAAACTACAAGGCTCGCTACGAAATTAACACTGCCAATTTTGTAGATATCACCGACAGTTTTGCTGATTTGATATATCCGGATAATGGTGCTTCACAAAATACGTTTACTCCTGCAGGCACATACACTATACCTGCTACGCTTACAGGTAATGGCTATTTTGTTTTTGAATATACAGGATCAACAACGGTTACCACAACTATCCAGATTGATGATATTGTGATAAATTAATTTAGCGTTTGTTTTTTGAAAATCCATTCTGTATAAACAGAATGGATTTTTTTATTATACTACATCCTGTAGCACAGTCTCATAGTGAAGTAACGTCGCTATAATAAATAGTTGTATAGGTAAAGTATAGGCGATATCTTTCCAGGTATCTTTAAAATTTGATTTATGTATGGTTTTTATATACTCAAATTTTGATAATCAATAATTTATTGATATTAAATTAGCAAAAACTAAAAAAATATGTCAATAAATTACCAAAAAACCATTATTAGTATTATTCTGCTGATTTTAGCACTCGTTCCTTTCGGGGTAAAGGCACAAATCACAGCAGTAGGAAGCGGAAGCTATACGACAACGTTTCCCGGAACTGATTCAGCAGGACGAAACTCTTTTCCCTCAGGCACACCAAAAATTAGCGGTAACGCTGTAGGTAAACCCGTCCCTACAAATGACTGGTGGTCTTCTTTGCTAAAAGAAAACCATGTAAGCAATCTGTTTAACTATCCATTAGCATTACGTACCGTAAATGAAGGACTTGTAGTTAGCTATATTGTACCTACATCTACCCCCAACGGAAGCAGCCAGCCTATAGATGATGTTCTCCCCATAATAGTAGGGGTAACAGGTTTAAGTGCAAGCCAAGCGACAGTTGCAGATTATTCTGACTGGACAGTGACAATGGACTGGACAAACAGCACACATAATTTTAAGGCTACTGCCGGTATAGGCATGCCTTTTCTTTATTTTACCAAAAACACGGCTGATGTAGCAAAAGTGCAAATCAACGAAGGCACCGTGACTGTAAGCAATGAAATGCTGGTTGTAACCAATTCCCATCAGGGTGCAGATTTTGCTGTTTATGCTCCGGCAGGCAGTACATGGACACAAAACGGAACAACTTATACCTCTACATTAAACGGTAAAAATTATTGGTCTATGGCTTTTATACCGCCTACGGATACAAATATTACCACAGTAGCTACCGAGTATAAAAAGTATGCTTATGTTTTCCCTGCAAATACTACTGCAGCATGGAATTATAATCAAAATACGGCTAAACTAACTACAACATTTACAGTTACTACTGATGTAAAAGAAGGTAGTTATGCAAACGTTTTGCAGGGGTTACTGCCACATCAATGGGGTTATCTTGCATCAGGATCTCCACAGCCAACTGCTTATAGCTATAGTTCTATAAGAGGTGAACTCAAAACACTTGATGGAAATACATTCTCTGTAGAAAACACATTTAAAGGCATATTACCTACTCTGCCCTATCTTGATAATTATAGTTCAGGATTTAACCCTGCTGCACTGGATAGCAAGATAACACAAATAGAAAATGATGGTCTGGCAACATGGACAGATTCTTACAATGAAGGCCAGGTAATGAACCGCCTGATACAAACTGCACGCATTGCTGATGAAATGGGTGATACTACAGCCAGAAATAAAATTGTGGCTACCATCAAGGAAAGGCTTGAAGACTGGCTTAAAGCTGAAGCCGGAGAAGTTGCTTTTATATTTCACTACAACACTGCCTGGTCTACACTTTTAGGATATCCTGCCGGCCATGGCCAGGATAATAATATAAATGACCATCATTTTCATTGGGGTTATTTTATTCATGCCGCGGCATTTTTGGAACAATACCAGCCAGGATGGGCCAATCAATGGGGTGGGATGATAAACATGCTTATTCGCGATGCTGCATCGCCTGACAGGAATGACCCGCTTTTTCCTTACCTGAGGAACTTTAGTCCCTATGCCGGGCATAGCTGGGCAAATGGTTTTGCAACTTTTCCTTTTGGAAACGATCAGGAATCAACCTCCGAAAGTATGCAGTTTGCATCTTCACTTATCCACTGGGGTACCATTACTGAAAACACTACCATCAGAGACTTGGGAATATATATTTATACGACTGAGCAGACTGCAACCGAAGAGTATTGGTTTGATGTAAATAACAGGACTTTTAAACCCGGATATGGCTTTAGCCTTGCCTCAAGGATATGGGGAAATGGTTATGATAACCAAACATTCTGGACATCTGACATTGCTGCCGCATACGGAATAGAAATGTATCCTATTCACGGGGGTTCATTATATTTAGGTCATAATAAAACCTATGTTCAGTCACTATGGAATGAAATATCGGCTAATACAGGTATTATGAGCAATACAGCAAATGCAAACCTATGGCACGATGTATACTGGCAATATCTTGCTTTTATTAATCCGCAGGCAGCTATTGACCTGTATGACTCCTATCCGGAAAGAGGCCTTAAATTTGGTATTTCCGATGCCCAAACATATCACTGGCTGCATTCCATGAACGCATTAGGAACTGTAAACACAACCATTACAGCTAATTATCCGATTGCTGCATCATTTACAAAGAATGGCGAAATCACTTATGTAGCCCATAATTATGGTGATTCGGCCATCGCGGTAGTCTTTTCAGATGGATTTACATTAAATGTTCCGGCAAATAAGTTAGTAACCAGTAAAGACATCAATGCGACAGGTATATTGTCTTCAAACTTTTATCAGGCCTATGCAAATGGTAGTGTAAACCTTACTGCTGCTGTTACAGGTTCAGGAGTAACCAAAGTAGAATTTTTTGACGGAACAACCTCTTTAGGACAGGATACCACAGCCCCTTATGGAATAACAGCCAGTAATTTGACTCTTGGTATGCATAGTATGTATGCAAAGGTATATGTAGGTAATGCTTTTAATGTAACTAATATTATCTCAATACAGGTAGGTGAACAAAAACCTTATTTAAGTATCCCATTCGTAATACCCGGCAGTATCCAGGCTGGAAATTATGATATATTTGAAGGTGGTAACGGCCAGGGCATCTCATATAATGACACCTCAAATATAAATGAAGGTGGCTACAGGCCATCCGAATATGTAGATGCCGCAATGGATACTCAGGAAGGTCCAACTGTAGGATGGATCACAGCCGGAGAATGGATGGAATATACTGTTAATGTGCAAACTTCCGGCTTGTATAATCTTACGCTTCGATATGCCTCAGGTAATACTAATGGCGGAGGTCCTTTTCACTTTGAAGTAGACGGAACAACTATTGGTACAGACATTACCTTAGCAACTACGGGAAATTGGGGAACCTGGGCCAATAAAGCGGTAACTAATCTTCCCCTGACTCAGGGAGAACATGTACTAAGGTTAGCTGTATCTAACGGCGAATTTAATCTTGGCGCTATGAATTTCACTTACTCGACTCCCCTGGCTTATGTACCTCCGATTGCTGATGCAGGTGCCAATGTTAGCGTCGTTTTACCGGCTACAACAGCCACATTAAATGGTTCTGCAAGCAATGACCCCGGCGGCCAGCCAATAACCTATAGTTGGGAACAGGTATATGGCCCGTCGGTTATTACTTTTGGAAGCAATACGGTAGCTTCTCCAAATATTTCAAATCTTGCTGAAGGTATATATAAATGTAAGTTAACGGTTAGTGACGGTACATATACAGCAACTGACTATGTTCTTATCATTGTTTCTCTCAATGGAAACTCCAGTCCGGCAGTTTCGATAACTTCACCACAAAATAATGCATCCTATGTACAGGGTGCGGCAGTTACCATCAATGCAGCTGCAAGTGACCTCGACGGTACAGTTACACAGGTTGAGTTTTTTGATGGAACAGTGAGCCTGGGAGTTGATACAACTCAGCCTTATAGCTATAACTGGACATCTCCAGCTGTTGGAACACATACTATTACTGCCGTAGCAACTGATAATGGTGGTGCCCACAGCACATCCCAGCCGGTTACAGTTGTTGTTTCAGGCATTATGCAATGCATTGAGACATCTAATACTGCACAACAGGGAAGCTTTTCTACAGGATATGAAGTAACTTTTGAAACAGTTGGAAATAATGTTATCATTAACTTTGAAATGCTTGATACCGATAAAGTAGGTGTTGTCGCTTTTTTATGGCAGCAATCGCCATTTTCAGAAGTTCAGATGGATAATGTTTCCGGTTTGAATTTTTCTAAAACCATTTCAGGGCTTACTCCCGGTACAACCATCTCCTATGCCTGTAAATTTGCCTATGCAGGCGGTATGTCGGTTACTCAGTACATGACTTATATAGTTGGCCAAAATTGTAATGGAAGCTCAGGCGATACCCAGGCACCAACTGCGTTTACAGCGTCATTGGGAACAGTTACAGCAACATCAGTTGAATTATTGCTTAATGCTACTGACGATTCAGGTACAATTACATATAACATAAGCTATGGTACAAATACAACCTCAACAACCGGAATTTCCGGAGTACAAAAATCACTTGTAATAAATAGCCTTACTCCGTCAACAGCTTATACTTTCAGTATTGCTGCCAGTGATGCAGCAGGAAATAATGCTGCAAATAATTCGATTTTGGTACAGGCAACTACACTTGAAACAGGTAACACTACTACAGAATGTGCAGGATCGGATACCGAAACACAACAGGGAACATTCTCTACAGGGTATGAATATGCATTTGAAACAAGCGGTACAGATGTTACTATCACTTTTGAAATGCTCGATACTGATAAAGTGGGCGTTGTAGCCTATTTGTGGCAGGAAACGCCTTTCTCGGAAGTTCAAATGGACAACACATCGGGACTGGCTTTTTCTAAAACAATTACCGGACAAGTGGCCGGAACAACTATTTCTTATGCCTGTAAGTTTGCTTATGCAGGTGGCATGACAGTTACAAAATATATCAGTTATAGTGTTGGACAAAACTGTGATGACGAGGATACCGAAGCACCATCGGCCTTTACTGCAGCATTAGGAGCAGTTACATCGTCATCGGTAGAATTGCTGCTTAATGCTTCTGATAATTCCGGTACCGTTACCTATACTATTACCTACAACGGCAATATCGTTTCGGCAACAGGAGTATCGGGAGAACAGAAAACGGTAATTATACCGGGCCTTATGCCTGAAACTACTTATTCTTTCAGCATAGCTGCCAGTGATGCTTCAGGCAATACTGCCATTAATAATGATATAATCATTGAAGCCATAACATCAGAAGTAGATTTGGGTATTGATGATCCTGAATTTGACAATTTGGTTACACTCTATCCAAATCCTGCAAACAGTACGGTACATATCAACTCAAAACTCTATGTTATATCAGGGATAGAAGTATACTCTCTTTTAGGTGCAAAAATTATTGAGAGTTATGATGTGGATACTATAAATATAGAAAACCTGCAAAGCGGAATCTATCTCGTAAAAATCCATTCTGAAAGCCGAACTGTCATTAAAAAATTAATTGTAAAAAAATAGTATTTTAATACCTTTGATTATTGAAAGGCTATGGCAAATGCCATAGCCTTTTATTTTGAATGATTTACAATATCCAGGGCATCAATCTGCTCTTTATATTTTACAGGAAGTATAAGAGCTTTTAATACTCTGTCAGCATGCATGCTTTTACCGATCTTGTATAGCACCATGGCAAAACTCAAAAAGGAAACCTTCCGAAACTTAAGCAGTTTTCTTACCTCATCAGGCATCACGAGTATTTGCGATTCAATGAGAATTCTATAGCGCAAAACACCAAGGTGTTTTCTATATTGTTTAAAAAGATCATCGGTAAAGTGGCTATACTGCATGTTTTGCGACAAATGTTCTTTACGCATACCTAACCATCTATTATAATCTTCCGGCAATCCTGTCAATCCCATACGTACTCCTACCCTATTAAAGACACCGATTACTTCTTCTTTTTCCTCTACACTTAGCATACGTTCCAGTACTTCGAAAGATCTTATGGAATAATCAATAAGCATAAAAAGCACATCCCGATATGCCCAATCCGGAATGCTTGCCCCACGCTGATTCTCTACTCCAGCATGTATTGCCGCTATGGTATCAATAGAGCGCAATGCTTCATCATTTTTAGCAAAGACTATCTTTCTGGCATAAGAAACCGTCGAAAACAGCCTGCCAAGCGGATCTGAAGGAAGCTTTCCTGTAAAATAAAGCCAATCGACAGCTTTGTTGAGTGCAAATTCTGCCGAAGCCCCCGCAAATATGAAGAGGATTGTATCACTGCTCCCCCAGATCTTTCGAACTATCGAGTCTTTGTTCACAAAATATTCCATAAAATCAGATTATTAATCCCACAACGTTCCGTCAAGCCCTAGCACTATCCCTAACCATAGCACAAAAATATACAGCAAGATGCTAACCATTAGTACCACTATTCTTTTCCATCCGGGATTATCGAACAGGTTATTTATTAAATAATAAACTACCCCTCCAAATGCACCTGCTAAGGGAGTAATCACCAAAGGCCTTATCCTCCATAGCTTTGGCCATGCGGGGTTAGGATCATTTACAGGAAGTATAAATAATAAAATTACAAGCAAAGCAATACCTCCACCTATGATTGCGCATTTAGTTAATGAAGCCCGGTTAACCCGAACTGACATCATAAAATTTCTTTTTGACATGATTATTGAATTTAAATTGAATTATTAAAAAGAACTTTGAATTTCAAAGTTTTAAAGCAAATTTTTTTATTTATGGGTTTTCACTAAATTTTCCAATATCCTTAAATGCTCTAAAAAAGCCGATCTGCCGGATTTTGTCATTATATATTTAGTATTTGGCTTTCTGCCTACAAAAGATTTCTCTACAGCAATGAATTCCTCCTTTTCTAATGCTTTTAGATGGCTCGCCAGGTTACCATCAGTAACATCCAGGTATTCCTTCAATGCATTAAAATCGAGCGCGTCATTAACAGCCAAAGCCGACATGATGCCGAGCCTTATCCTGCTTTCGAATGCTTTATGTAGTCCGTTTACTGAAATCTTCACTTTTCGTATTTAAAATGTACGTATATGCCATAAACAATATGGGCTACACCAAAACCTAATGCCCAAAAAAGCAATCCATATCCTATGAAATATGCGCTTAATAAACCGAGGCTTATTTGTATAAGGCCTAATATTTTTACATCCTCAAAAGTATACCTGCTGGCAATATATAGAGAAAGTCCGTAAAACAACAAGGTCATTGGTGCCACTAAGCCTATAAGCCCTTTAGAAATCAAAATTAGTACTAATATGCCACCTACAGCCAAAGGAACACTCATATTTGCTAACAATCTTCTTGAAGTAGCATTCCATAGTTTTTCATTCATTTTAGCAGCTCTCCTGTTAGAAAGAAAAACAGCTGTACTTATCGCTAATACCAAAACAGCTGTCGCCAAAAAAGCCAGCTTGAGCATACCCTCAGAATATTCTCCATCAGAGACCGATGCATAAACAATCTCATGAGGGTTAAAGTATAAAACCTTGTATGCCAGATATGCACCTATTAAAGCATATACACCGGCCATTATACCGGCCCAACCCGAAAGGGAAAGGAATTTTGTAGATTTCTCCATCATGGAGCGTATCTCTGAAATGTCCTGGATATAATCCTGCTGCTGTTTCATAAAAAAAGTACTTTTCATTACAAAGTTAATAATTCAGTTGAATCTGCAAAATTATTTTTACAAATAATGATCTGTACTTTTAAAAGAATATTAGAACGTTTCACCGGCATTAAGATAGAAACCGTTTGAATTACGGCCTTTTGCATAATCAACGATAAGATTAGTACGTGTGGCTTTATCGATCAGGATCCTTAGCCCTACCCCGACGGCTGGCTGAACATATTGAAACAAATGAATATCCAGATCCTTATTACTGGCTGTTGTGAAATTTGCAAATACTACGCCCCCTAACATTTGGTTACAGGTAAGCGGAAACCTTAATTCAGCCGACATATAAATAAGATTAAAACCTCTAAACAGTCCCTGTGTGTAGCCCTCGCCGCTTCGGCTTCGCTGATCCCAGCCTAATGCAGGCAAATTGAGATAGGGTACTTTTCCACGGGTTACAAACTGTCCGTAAGTCCATAATGCCAATATATAGTTTTCGTTCTTTTTAGATACCGGGATAAAATTTCGGTATTCTGTAAAAAGTACATTGCTGTAGTGCTGGTTTTTAAATATAGATGGATTAAAACGGTAATTGATGTTTGCATACCACCCCTGTTTTGTATTCACCTGATTGTCCCTTGAATCATAGGTAATATTAAAACTCACCCCATTCATAAAGTACCGTGTATCGTTAAATTGATACTTTTTACTATAATCATAATGGTAGGTAAAATTTCCATTTACAGTATCAAGTTCCTTATCCTGAATACTTGAATACCAATCGAGATTTATTCCTCCTCCTACGTAAAGATTTTCTTTTACCTGCCAGGATACGGTCTGGTGAAATTTAAGATAATTATAGTCCATTGCCTGTGCTATCGAATCAATCTCAAAGTCTTTATCATTACGGGGCAAAATTCCTGTTCCCAGCCCGTAATTTGATTGGGTAAATATATAAAAGCGATAATCGCCGTTAAGGTATAGAGAATTGTTATTCAGTAAAATATTATTCTTCACATTGATCATCAGCTGCTTTTTTGTGGTATAGGTAACGCCGAGATTAGCAACAGAATACTTGTCTTTTTCTTCTTTTCCTTTAAAAGTGTATTGAGCAACGCCGCCAAACATAAATCCAGTAGCGGGCTGCGAACCAATAACCGGAACGACTAAAAAGAAACTGTTTTTTACCGGCTTAACTACCAATAGTGAATCGTTCTTTTTAAAAAGTTCAGGTAGGCTTTTAGCCGGGCAGGCAGTACTTTTTGCTATGGTATCCAAATCCTGGGCTGTAAGGTTTGCGGAGACTAACAACAGCATGCTTACAAAACACAAGAATATGTACTTATTTTTTATAAATAGCAGCATTTGATATCAATTGGTTAATGGTATTCGAGTTTTGGCAAGGAACTACCTGCAAGGTAGAGAGATAAAAAATTAAAGCTCTTTTAAAAACTGTTTATTTGGTTGCATTTTAAAAAGTGATACACCTTGGACTCTAAAATTGGCTGGCAAAGATGCGTTCAGGTTAATATTAGTAAAGAATCAAGCAATCAACTCCAATGCCTACTGATATTCAGAAATATAACAAAAAAATACTTTCTATCTAAAATCACGTTTTTCTTGTTGCAAATTCTAATATGTAACATAAACAGCACAATTGCAGCGATTTTTTGTATTAAATTTATATCATACAGTAACCCAATCAACTTATACTACTACACTATGAGAATTTTACTAATCGGCCTAATTAGTGTTTGCAGCCTTAGCTGTCAAAAACAATCAAAAGAATTAACGATGCTTTCTGCAGATGAAAAACGCACCCAGCCTGGTATGATTTGGATAGAAGGCGGAAAGTTTACCCTTGGAGATAATGATCCTTTGGCTGTACGAGTAGAATCACCGGCAATAGACATCAGTATAGATGGCTTTTATATGGATGAAACAGAGGTAACCAATGCGCAATTTCAAAAATTTGTGAATGCAACAAATTATGTTACTCTCGCCGAACGCCCTGTCGACTGGGAACAGCTTAAAACACAATTACCACCCGGAACCCCTAAACCTGATGATGCTGACCTTGCACCCGGTTCCCTTGTTTTTATTCCCCCTACCCATGCTGTAGCGCTGGACGATTATTCTAAATGGTGGTCATGGACACGCGGTGCCGACTGGAAGCATCCGCAAGGACCGGATTCGTCAATTAAAGGACGCGAAGATTATCCCGTAGTACATATTGCCTATGAAGATGCTCAGGCTTATGCCAAATGGGCCGGTAAAAGGCTCCCTACCGAAGCGGAATGGGAATATGCCGCACAGGCAGGAAACAATGACAGTAAATTTGCCTGGGGTAACGAACTGAATCCTAAAGGAAAATATATGGCCAATTTTTTTCAGGGTGAATTTCCATATAAAAACACCAAAAGCGATGGCTTTGAGAGGCTTGCCCCTGTAAAAAGTTTTAAGCCAAACAAATATGGCCTATATGATGTTATAGGGAATGTTTGGGAATGGACCAGTGACTTTTACAGACCGGACACCTATGCTAGATACAAAGTGGCAGGAATGAGGGAATGCCACAGCCCTAAAGGACCGGAGGAGAGTTATGATCCAAACGATCCTTATGGTACAAAAAGAGTAATTAAAGGAGGATCTTTTTTATGCAGCGAACAATACTGCTCAAATTACAGACCCAATGCACGAATGGCAACCTCTACCGACAGCGGGCAGGAACATTTAGGCTTCCGATGTGTAATGGATAAAAAATAGCTTGAATATTATGACGGTAAAACGCAGCAATATACTAATCAAATCCTTGATTTATACAGGCGTTTTACTGTTCCCTTTACTCTTATTTTCACAAAACGATACAATCTTTCTTAAAAACAGCGACAGACTTATTGGCGAAATCAAAAGCATGAAAAAAGGAGTGCTTACAATAGAAACGGTATATAGTGACGCCGATTTTAAAGTTGAGCTCGTAAATATAACTGAAATAAGAAGTGACAGGATGTATATGGTGAAGTTATCTAACGGTAGCGTAATGAATACAAGAATAACGCCTAAACCCAAAGAGCCGGCCAAAGTCATAATCATGGATAAAGGCTATGAACAGGTCGTTGATATTAAAGAAATTGTGATTTTGCAACCTATTAACAATAAGTTTTTTTCGCGTTTCACCTCAGAATTGTCTATGGGATATAACTATACTAAAAGTAGCGACCTCACTCAATTGACAATACGAAGCACATTGGGGTATAATGCAAGCTACTGGAATTTTAGCGGTTCTTATAATACAGTATACAGTACTCAGAATGATGCCGATCCCGTTCGCCGTACCGATGCAAATGGCGAGTTTAAATATTATCTGCAAAAAAACTGGTATGCACTTGTTTCGGGCGATTTCCTTTCGAATGAAGAGCAAAAGCTTAAACTCAGGTCGACAACCCGTGGAGGTGTAGGGAAATATCTTTTAAGTACGCACAGGACTTATCTGGGAACGGCCACTGGACTTGCCTGGAACAATGAAAGCTTTACTGACTCACTCGATACAAACCGCAACAGCCTTGAGGCATTTGTGACTATGGAGCTCAGTATGTTCGAGCATAAAGACCTAAGCATGTATACTAAAGTAACAGCATATCCGAGTCTGACAATAAGTAACCGTGTAAGGACAGACCTTACAGTGGATTTTAAACTCGACCTTCCGCTTAACTTCTTTTTAAAGCTGGGATTAACCTATAACTATGATAGCAAACCAATAAAAGATGGTGGTAAAGAAGATTATGTAATACAATCCACATTTGGATGGGAAATAAAGTAACCGGCATTTAATATGTTTATAACCAAATAATTAGTAACTTTAAGTAATTTATTACGATTTAAAAGCCTAAAACCAAGCATTATGAAACAACTCGCCTCATTATTGATTCTTGCAGCTTTTTATCTTCCTGCAAAAGCTCAGGATACTATTGTTACAGTAATGGATTCCACTAAAGTAAAAGAAAAAAAAGAACTCTCTGATAACGACGCAGAAAAGCTCCCGTGGCACGCAAGGCGTTTCAGAATCATGGCGGGAACTTTTTTCCCGGTCAACAATACCAATGTAAGAGTGGCCGGAAATAATGGTAATGTTGCTACCGATATTGACCTTGAAGACGATCTTGGTTTTAAAGATAATACAACATCTTTTTATGCCAATGCCATGTGGAGGGCATCTAAAAGATCAAGGTTTGAACTTGAGTATTTTAACCTCAATAGAGAAACAACAAAAACACTACAAAAAGAGATAACCTTTAGAGACAACACTTATGAAGTAAATGCGACAGTTAATGCCCATTTCAACACTACAATTATAAGGTTTGCTTATGGTTATTCTATTTTGTGCAAACCCAAATATGAAGTTGGTCTGCTCGTAGGTACCCACCTTATGTTTATAGACATGGGTATTGGGCTAGACACAAATAATGTGAACTTAGATAAAAGCGATAAATTTGAGGTTACGGCCCCACTGCCGGATTTAGGTATATGGAGTGAGGTTGTGATCACTAAACGTTTGGGACTGTATGTAAATGCAAACTACCTCTCTGCAAAAGTTGATAATATTAAAGGTAAAATACTGAGTTATAATGTCTCTTTATTATATAACGTATATCAAAATTTTAGCCTTACAGCCGGATATTCAGGACTGGATATTGATATAGATATTATGAGGCCAAGATTAAATGGTAGTTTAGAATGGGGTTATAATGGACCTTCAATTGCAGCTACCTATAGCTTTGGCGGGCATATAAATTTCTCGAAATAATTTAATTCCTTTTAAATATTTAAATGGGGCTGTCTCAAAAGTGTCATTTTGAACATAATGAAGTGTGGTGAAGAATCTAAATATTTGATTAATATTAGATTCTTCCTTCGTCAGAATAACAAAAATGGCTTATAAACAACTTTTGAGACAGCCCCTTTTGTTTTTAAGCACCTCATAAGTTACTTAAATATTATCCTTGAAGTCCCTCTTCATAATACCGAACTTCTTCATTTTTGAATTAAGTGTCGTAGGAGGCACATTCAATACTTCGGCAGCACCACCAATACCCCACACTTTACCACTGCATTTTTTAAGTACACTTATAATATGGCTTTTTTCATTTTCTTCAATGCTTTTAGTGGGCTGGTAACTACTGGCTGAGTCATGCTTTACAGTAGCAAAATTGGGCATTACAATTTCGCGTAGCACGGCTTCTTTTTCTAAAAGTACACTTCGTTCCATAAAATTTTCAAGTTCCCGTATGTTACCCGGCCAGCTATATGCTTTGAGTTGCTGGTATACTTTTGCAGATATTCCAGATATTTTTTTACCGGATTTCTTATTATAAACAGCTAAAAAATGATCCGCTAATAATGGTACATCTTCTATGCGATCCCGTAGCGATGGTAACTGTACAGGAAATATATTTAGCCTGTAATAAAGATCAAGCCTGAAACGTCCCTCTCCTACTTCTTTCTCAAGATTACGATTAGTTGCAGCTATAATCCTAACGTCTATTTTTATAGGTTCACGACCACCTATGCGCTCTATTTCTTTCTCCTGAAGCACACGTAATAATTTGGACTGCAACTCCAATGGCAGCTCTCCTATCTCATCCAGAAATACTGTTCCTTTATTAGCAAGTTCAAATTTGCCTATCCTTTTTTCAAAGGCTCCTGTAAAGGCACCTTTCTCATGGCCAAATAGCTCAGACTCTATAAGATTTGCCGGAAGCGCTGCACAATTTATCTTTATTAATGGCTGTTTGCTTCGCGGAGATAATTCATGTATGCATTCTGCAATACGTTCTTTTCCTGTTCCGCTCTCGCCAAGAATAAGTACTGAGGTATCAACAGGGGCGACCTGCACAATATTATCAAATACCGTTAGCAATAAATGGCTTTTGCCAATGATTCCTGAAAAGCATGCAGGGATATCTTTTTTTAAAGCAGGAGTTTCTTTTTCATTTATTTTGTCATTTTCATGCAAAGCATTAGCACTTCTGAGCACTATCATAAGAGTATTTATGATCGAATGCTGAAGCCTTTCGCTTAATGTTATTTGGGTAGAATCATATACATCAGCCCTTCTGCTATAAAAATATAAATTAAAAATTCGGTCTTCAGCAAGCTCTACAGGCATTATTAAATGTGAATTCATACTAAAATTCTCTGCAAAAACCTTCTGCAATGAACGGCTATTTAATTTTGTTCCAATGTTTTCTTTATCGAATGCTACCGTCCTGAGGTATTGCGGTACATTATCCCTTAATTCAACTAATTCGGCTTCTGTACGGTTTGTTACAATCTGCAATTCCTGCAGGCTGAGTGTTTGATACTCATTGAACCCTACCCTTAAAAAACCGATATCAGACAACAGTTCTGTGTTCTTCCCTGCATAGCCCATATATATAAAATCAAAAGGGATAAAAGCCTGCAAGGCAATCGCAATCCTGAGAAGTTTATCTTTAGTGTCCGCCTCTTCCTTTACAACACTACTGAGTGTTCTTTGTAATACTAATTCTTTTTTAAAATAAGCTTCGTTGCTGTTTTGATGGCGATAACGTGCAATTTCGAGGGTAACCAGAAGATCTTTTTCTCTGTAAGGTTTTACAAGAAAGCCATAGGGTTCCGTTTTTTTAGCTGCTTCGAGTACTTCTCTGTTCGAGTTGGCAGAAGTATATATAAAAGCAATACCTTCTTCTTTAAGGGTATGTGCTAAATCAATGCCCGTGGCAGTTCCCTGAAGAAAAATATCTACCAGTACTAATCCTGGTTTCTCTTTTCGAATTAATGAAAGCGCTGTAGGAACATCGCGGGCTATACCACAAACTTTATAGCCTTCCTTCTGTAACATTAGCTTAAGATCGTGTGCTTCTACAAACTGGTCTTCAACAATAAGTACTTTCTCTTCCATAATTCTTCAATTTAATTATACTTCTGTCCTTTTTGGCGGTTAAAGTTGATTTTTATAACTGTACCATTATCATTATATATTTCAAAACTTCCGTTCAGGTCTCCAGTCAAACCCTGCATCAGGCTCATCCCAAGTGTTTTCGGATTATTTGTATCAAAGTCATTGCTTATTCCTACACCATTATCAATTATCATCAATTCAAATTGATTATTGTCTTTTTCCTGAAGAGTAATTTTAATAACACATTGTTTTAAAGTATCAGGAAAAGCATATTTAATCGAATTTGTGATAGCCTCATTGAGTAGTAAGCCAATAGGAACTGCCTGATTAATTTCAAAATTCACTTCATCAAGTTTTACCTTAAAATTGATATAGCCGGCATCAAAACTGTCTTTAAGATACGCTACAAGTTCATGGATATAAGCCGGCATGGCAACAGATGAAAGTGTCTCTGACTGATATAGTTTTTTATGTAGAAGCGACATGGAATGGACTCGTCTCTGGCTATCCCTTATTGCAGACTTAGCCCCGTTATCTTTTAAATAAGTTGACTGACTGTTTAGCAGACTCATAACAATTTGGAGGTTGTTTTTTACCCGGTGATGTATTTCTTTAAGAAGCCATTCTTTCTCATCAACTAGACGATTAAGAACATTATTTTTTTCTGAAATCTCTGTTTGCTTATAACGCAGTATCCTGTTAACTTTATTCTTATTCCTGTATGCCATATAAAGCAATATGGCTATAATCATGATCAATCCTGTAATCCCTATCGCTATAAACATCGATCTTCTGGCGTGTATGGCTTTTTGCTTTTCAAGTTCCCGCTCTTTAGAGAGCAACTTTATATCCTGCTCTTTCTTCTCAGTAGCATACTTAACCTGCAATTCGGCTATCTGTTTGCTTTTTGTATTGTCATAAAGCGAATCGTTAGTTTCTTTATAAAGCTTAAAGTTAGAATAGGCGGCTTTATAATTTCCCTGCACCGAATCAAGCTGGGACTGCAATAGATAAAAAATGCTTTTTTCTTTTAGCGTATGGTCCCACTCATGAACTTTACATTTATCAAGGTAATATTGGGCTTTTTTGTAGTCCTTTCTATAGAAAGCAATTCGCACCACATATTTGTAGATATAATGTAAAGTCTCTTCGTTAACATTTTTTGTGTGTGCTTCATCAAGAATCTCATTACAATATTTTTCTGCCATATCAAGATTATCCATATCAAAATAGATACTCATGTAAAGACATCTTACTTTTAATTCCACATGATAATCTTCAGTTGTATAGCCTTTATACAAATCATCGAGAACCTTTAAGGCTTCCTTAAATTTTTCCTGATTCTTGAGCTGTCCGGCAAGATTGTTTGACAATTGAAAAACCCCGACTGTATCTTTATTCTTTTTTGCAATTACAATTCCTTTCCTGAAATTATTAGCTGCATTTTTATGGTCTGAGACAGCCGCGTAGGCATAGCCTATCCTGTTGTAAATTATGGCAACTAACGAAGTAGTGTCTTTATGTTGTTCAGCTATTTTTACAGCGCTTAATGCAAATCGTAACCCTTCTTTATGGTTTCCAAGATCAGTATAGGCACCGGAGACCGAATTATAAAGGCTTATAAGATCCGTATAGTTAAAATATTTATACAGATCCGATGACTCTTTGAGTCTTGCCAGCCCTTCTTCACTTTTACCTGAATAAAACAAATGTTCTCCTAAAGATTTGAGGGTTAAGGCTGTTTTTTGCTTTGCATTTGCTTTTTTAAAAGCTGAGACTGCTTTTTTTAGCAATGCCTCTTTTAAATGATTTTCCCTGTCCGTAGTCCATAGGTTTTTACATACCGCTAGATAAGCCTCTCCTAATTGTTCATAAAGTTTAGCTCTTGATAATACAGTAAAAGCAGAATTGGCGTATTCCATACTTTTATCAGCCTCTCCTTTTTCCCTATACAATCCATAATATAAGATGTAAGCTCCGCCAATCCCCTCCGGATAATTAAAACGTTTACTAATATCCAGTGATTCTTTTAGATATGTTGAGGCCTTGTTTAGATCAGCAGCTTCCTCTTTTGGCTTAAAAATATAATATGAAGCAAGGCTTTGTAGTGTCGTAACCCTTTCTTTACCTGGCGGCTGTTTTTTCAGCAAAACGGTAAGCTCAATCTGTTCCTGTGCTATAATAAAAGCAGGAAAAAAAATCAGAAAAAGAAAATAAGGGATTATAAGCCTCTTCATTACAAACAATTACATGTAAACTTTGTCATAAATTTTAAATGAGAAAATTATGAATTTCAAATAAATTTATGGTACAAATGACCAATAGTTTTTTAACAATCCTTTTGGTGATTTACTTTTTCAACGTTATATCGTTGAAATAGCAGATTTTAACCTCATTTCGTGACTGTAAAGTTTCAAAAAAACACATACACAACTAATAATCAGCAACATAAATCAAAGGCATCTTTTTTGGTTACTCTAAAGTCGCAATTTGAAATCAATGCGGCATGAAAAAGAAAAATACAACCACGATTGTATTCATAACAGGCGCTTTTATTAGTCATACAATATGGAAAAACTGGAAACTATACTTTGAAGAAAAAGGATATACAGTCCTGGCTCCGGCTTGGCCTTTTAAAGACGGATCTCCCGAAGAGCTTCGTAATACACAACATGAAAATAGTATAGTAACATTAAATCTTAGAGATATTATTTGCTATTATGAGAATATAATTGCCGAACTCTCAGAAACACCAATAATAATAGGGCATTCTCTCGGTGGCCTTTTAGTACAACTATTATTGCAAAAAAATATAGGCATTGCGGGCGTCGCAATACATTCTATACCGCCTCAGGGTGTAGTATCATTAGAGTGGCCATTTATACGATATACATTCAGGCTTTTGGGATTTTTTACCGCTGCTAAAAAAACTTACCTGATGCCATTTGCCGAATGGCAACATGCATTTACTAACGGAATGCCTGAAGAGCAACAGATAGCTGCCTATTACGAATTTGTAGTGCCTGAGTCAAAACTGGTACTGCGTGATGCATTAACTAAAGTGGGGAAAATTAACTTTAAAAATCCCCATGCGCCTCTACTTATACTATCGGGAAGCAGCGACACTATGATACCGGCATCACTTAACTATTCAAATTATAAAAGATATAAAGACAAAAACTCAGTAACAGATTACATGGAATTCGAAAACAGCAACCACTTTGTTCTGGGTTTACCTACATGGAAGAACGAAGCGGCTTTCGTTGCATGCTGGCTCGAAAATAATGCATAAAAACAGACATATTGATTTTCTTGTCCCAGTTCAATGTCCAGGGTTTAGGGATATCGCAATTTTGTCCTGTAAGATTGAAACAATAGAAAAACAATTTATCAAAATCAATAATCATTTAAATCACAAATTCTTAAAACATCATGAAAAATTTAATTTTAACCGCAGCATTAGTACTAACATCATTAACAGGGTTTGCCCAAAAACCGGGAGCATCATTAGTTAACCCTACAAATCACACTTTAGTACTTATTGACCACGAAAGCCAAATGGCATTTGCAGTGGGTAGTTCACCAATTGACCAGCTAAGAAACAATGTGGCGCTTGTAGCAGGAGCCTCTAAAATCTTCAAAGTTCCTACCGTAGTTACCACAGTAGCGGAAAAATCGTTTAGTGGCCCGGTATTCAGAGAAATTGAAGAGTTCTATCCACAAAAAACTTCAAACTATATCGACCGTACAACAATGAATACATGGGAAGATGTAAATGCGCACAAAGCTATCGTTGGAAAAAACAAAAAGAAACTTGTTTTTGCAGGCTTATGGACAAGCGTATGTATAGTAGGGCCTGTATTATCGGCAATTGAAGAAGGTTATGACGTATATGTAATCACTGATGCCAGTGCAGACGTTTCTAAAGAGGCTCACGAAATGGCTGTAACCCGTATGGTTCAGGCGGGTGCTCACCCAATGACTTCTTTACAGTATTTACTTGAACTTCAACGCGACTGGGCACGTCAAGAAACATATGTTGCAGTAACAAACCTTGTTAAGCAATATGGTGGTGCTTATGGTGTAGGCGTTCAGTATGCACATGAAATGCTTAAACATTAATTGTTAGCCCATAAGAGGCTGCATGTAGATGGAGCCTCTTTTATAAACAATACATACAACCATTCATCATAATATACCAATCATGAAAACTTTTACGCAATTACTTTTTTGCCTGCTTCTTATTTCTGTTCCGGGTATGGCGCAAAAGGCCGATCTCATTGTGCATAATGCCAAAGTGCATACGCTTGACAACAACAATACTATTACCGAAGCTATTGCAGTAGCCAATGGAAAAATAATCAAAACAGGCAAAAGCAGCGAGATACTGAAACTGAAAACCAAAGGCACCACTCTTATTGATGCTAAAGGTAAAGTCATTATTCCCGGCCTCTTCGATTCGCACATGCATATTATCCGTGGCGGCAGGTTCTTCAATACAGAGCTTCGCTGGGATGGTGTACGCTCCCTGAAAAAAGCATTAGCCATGCTTAAAGAACAGGCACAGAGAACTCCTGATGGACAGTGGGTGCGCGTTGTGGGAGGATGGAATGCTTATCAGTTTGAAGAAAAAAGGCTTCCTACCCTACAGGAAATAAACGATGCTACAGGAAATGTACCTGCTTTCGTTCTGCATCTTTACGGGCATGCCTACCTAAACAAAGCCGGTATAGCCGCGCTGAAGATGGATGCTTCTACGCCAAATCCAAACGGAGGACTTATAGAAAAAGATATGTATGGCAACCCTACAGGTATGCTCATCGCTGAGCCCAATGCTTTCATACTATACTCTACGCTTTCTAAACTTCCTGAGCTTAACCCTGAAGAAAAAGTTAACTCTACAAAACTATTCATGAGCGAAATGAACCGTTTGGGCGTTACCGCTATCATGGATGCCGGTGGGGGTTTCCAGAACTACCCTGATGATTATGGCGTGACTGCCAAACTTTGTGAAAACAATGAACTTACAATACGCATGCCTTACTACCTTTTTGCACAAAAAGCAGGAAGCGAGCTTGCTGACTATACCAAATGGATCAGTGCAGTAGAAATTGGCGATGGTTGTGATGTACCTTCTGACGGGGTAAAGAAATTTGGTAAAATGCCAAAAATCGAATACCATGTTCAGGGTGGTGGCGAAAATCTTGTAGCAAGTGCCGGCGATTTTGAAAATTTTGACAAGCCAAGGCCTGAACTTAATCCTGCCATGGAAGGTCAGCTAAAAGCTGTACTCTCATTGCTTGTAAAGAACAAATGGCCTTTCAGAATACACGCCACATACAATGAAAGCATATCACGTTTCCTGAATGTGATCGAAGAAATAAACAAAGAGACACCGCTTGATAGCCTCTTATGGTTCTTTGACCATGCAGAAACAGTATCAACCGAAAATCTGCGACGAATAAAAGCCTTAAACGGAGGTATAGCAATACAACACAGAATGGCTTATCAGGGAGAAGCTTTCATTAAACGTTATGGCAAAGCAGCAGCAGCCAGCACCGTTCCTCTTAAAAAAATGATGGATATGGGTATCAGGGTTGGTATGGGTACTGACGGAACACGTGTAGCAAGTTATAATCCGTGGGTTGGCTTATACTGGTTAACAACAGGTAAGACTCTTGGCGGACTTAAGTATATGGCTGATGAAAACATAGTAGATCGTACTACTGCATTAAAATTGTTTACACAAGGCAGCGCACAGCTTATCAAGCTTGACAACGACAGGGGGATGCTTAAAGAAAATTACCTTGCCGACTTCGTTATCCTTTCTGATGATTACTTTACTACAGCTGAAGATAATATATTGAATATGGAAGCAAAGCTTACAGTAGTAAATGGGAAAGTGGTATATGCTGATAATGATTTCCGCTCGTTTGCAGCACCACAGCCTAAAGCAATACCAGCATGGAGTCCGGTAAATTATTTTGGAGGCTATCAAAAGAACTAACCATGAAAAAACTATTTAAACTTATAACAGGCTCTGATTTAGGATCGCCGCTGTACAACTTTGCAATATTGTTTTTCAGGGTTGCTGTAGCAACAGAACTTATTGTTGTACATGGATTTAAAAAAATAGGCATTGGTGTTGATGTTGTTGAAGTAATACCTAATCCCTTAGGCTTGCCTGAAGCCTTAAACAGCTTTGTTGCTATTGCTGCAAATGTTTACCTGCCCATTCTTATAGTACTTGGATTCTTTACACGACTGGCAGCCATTCCTGCCCTGGCAGTGACAGCAACGGGTTATTTTTTAATGCACGGGCATGATCCTTTACCAGAACGTGATATTCCGTTTATGTACAGCATATCGCTGCTTACAATAGTTATGTTTGGTGCCGGACGATATTCTATTGATGGATATTTGAATAAAAAATTAAACGAATCGTGATGAAAAAAATACTCATACTGTGCCTTTTCCTGGTATCCGGTATATCAGTATGGGCACAAACACAGCCAGATTTCAGGCCACTCAGGTACAACGACGATTTTACGTATATAAAAACAGATACAACACAAAGCCTGTATGATAAGATCAAATACATTCCTTTAAGCAAATCAGGAAAATATTATGGTTCGATTGGTGGGGAAGCAAGGCTTCAGTACATTTTCACCAAAAACAATAAATGGGGCGATGAACCCGATGATCCTGACGGATATTTGCTATCGAGGTATTTGTTCCATACTGATATTCATTTAGGGATGTTCCGGTTATTTGGCCAGTTTCAGAGCAGTATTGCCAGCAGCATGCCCGACCCCAGTCCTGTTGATGAAAATACAGCCGACATTCACCAGGCATTTCTTGATATTAATTTTATCAACAATGAGCAGACCAAATTATTTACCCGCTTAGGAAGACAGGAGATGTATTATGGTTCGCAAAGGCTTATCAGCGTTCGTGAAGGTCCAAATAACAGGTTGGCTATGGATGGTTTTAAAGCTGTGGTTGCAAAGAAAGATTTTCAGGCAGATGCGTTTTACATGCACCCTGTTGCCAATGTGCCCGGCAGCTTTAATGACAAGCTTAACGAAAGTGCTAAGCTATGGGGTGCCTACACAGTACTGAACAACATAAAGATCCTTCATAACATTGACCTGTATTACCTGGGGCTTTGGAAAAAGAATACCAATCTTGACAATGTAACAGGTGAAGAACTCAGGCATACAGTTGGTACAAGAATATGGAAGAACAAAGGCAACTGGAAATATGACTTAGAGGCGCTTTACCAGTTTGGGAGGCTTGCTGATATGGACATCAGTGCCTGGAGTGTATCTTCTTATGTAAATTATGAATTTTCAACTGTAAAGTTTGAACCTGTTATCGGGCTAAAAACCGAAATCATATCTGGTGATGCCAATCGTAATGACAAAAAGTTACAAACACTTAATCCGCTGTATCCCCGCGGAGGATATTTTGGCCTTGTGGCTATGATAGGCCCATCCAATTTATTTGATATTCACCCTTCAATAGATATGTCACTTACTAAAAAACTCAGCTTTGGGATGGACTATGATATTTTCTGGAGATGGAGTGATAATGACGGGCTTTATGCTCCTAACATGCAGCTGCTGTATTCTGGTGAAGGTATAGCCGAAACATTTGTAGGTACACAGCTAGTTGGAGATTTTGAATATGCTTTCAACCCCTTTTTCTCCTTAACCGTTGAAGGGGCCTGGTTTAATGCAGGAGCATTTCTTAAAGAAGCAGGAACAGGAAAAGATTATTATTATGCTGCATTTACAGCAACGTTTAGATTTTAGGACTTATAGTCCCGGCAGAAGTTCTGCCGGGACTATAAGCTGTTAACATGTGTAAAGTTAACGTATGTTAACCGGGCTCTTAAACCATTTTTTGTTTATATTTTTGGAATATGAAAAAGTGGCTACAAAAAAATATCGTCTATCTGATTGCATTAATCATACTGGTTACGCTTGCCATACAAACCTATTGGAATATAAAAAATTATGAGGCGAACAAGATAAATGTAAACAATGAGGTATTGGCTGCCCTGAACAGCAGCCTGGATACTTATTATGCCGATATGGTAAAATCGGACCTGAAATCATCAATCATCAAACAAGGCTTACGAAACGGACAAGAGATTCCTGAAGAAGTAAAGTCCATAATAGATGAAATGGTTCTGGAAATGGAAGCTACTGAACATTCAATCGAAGGAGGGCCTGACTCTGTCAAGAACTTTTATGTTATGGGCGATTCTCCTAAACCCCCGGTTGACATCACCGAATTATTAAAAGAAGCCAAGGAGTCAAAATCAGGAGTTGCCACCGGGACATTAAAGCTTGGGATAAAAGACAGTTTATCTGCCATTACCAACCTCGCTACCAAAATCATAATATCAATAGCTGAAGATACCATTAATTTAAATGACCTGTCTAAAAATCTGAACAAAGACCTTAGAGAGAAAGGATTCAATTTCAGCTATGCATTATCCCATATCGATGGGGAACATAGAAGGGATTATGGTAACCCAAAAGATCCGCAATATGAGTTATCGGTTGAATCGGGCTCGGCTTATTTACCATCGGGTACACAGCTAAAAATGTATTATTCCAATATTAATCTCATAGCATTAAAAGAGGGTCTGGTGGGTATACTGTTATCTTTTCTGTTTACTGTTGCTATTATTATAAGCCTTATATACCTTTTACGGATTATAAAGCAGCAAAAACAGCTTGTTTTAAGCAAGAACGATTTTATAAGCAATATTTCGCACGAGCTGAAAACCCCCATAGCTACCTCGCTGAGTGCACTTGAGGCTTTACAGCATTTTAATGCTGATAACGATCGGGAAAAGACAGAAAAATACATGGGTATAGCATCCCAACAGCTACAAAAGCTTACTGTTATGGTAGAAAAAATACTTGATACTGCAGCATTGGACAGTGACAGGATTGCACTCCAAAAAGAAATGGCAGATGTAATTCCATTGATACGAAGTGTCGTTGAAAAACATCAGATCAATACCACCAAATCTCTTTTTTTTACAACAGAAACCAATATACTTTTAGCCAATATAGATACTTTTCATTTTGAAAATGTTATCAATAATATTGTAGAGAATGCAATTAAATATGGTGGCAATACCATAACATTAAATGTAAAACCCGGCTTAAAAGATGCCATAATTACCATAGCCGATGACGGCACTCCAATAGATAAAATACTGGGAAACAAAATTTTTGACAAATTCTACAGAATTTCAACAAACAACAGACACGATGTAAAAGGATATGGCATTGGCCTTTATTATTCAAGGAATATCATTGAAAAACACAATGGAAAACTTGTACTGGAAGATGATGCTAAACAAACCGTTTTTAAAATAACTCTCCCTTATGCCTGATAAAATAAAAATAATGCTGGCTGAAGACGAGCCATCATTAGCACTCATAATAAAAGAAAGCCTTGAAACCAGGGGTTTTGAAGTTATAACTGCCGGAGATGGCGAAGAAGCCTACCGTGCTTACATTTCTGAAAAACCTAAATTACTGGTGCTTGATGTCATGATGCCTGTTAAAGATGGTTTTACCGTAGCACAGGAAATCAGGAAGAATGACAAGAGAATTCCTATAATCTTTTTAACAGCAAAATCGCAGACCCAGGATGTTGTAGATGGATTTAAACACGGAGGCAACGACTATCTGAAAAAACCATTTAGCATGGAAGAGCTTATAGTAAGGATTCATGCACTGCTTGACAGAACCGAGATAAAAAACGATGACGAAGGTCTTACCAATATAGGCGATTTTGTTTTTGATTATACAAAACAATCCCTTACTTACAATAAAGAAAGTGAAGTACTAACCTATCGTGAAGCCGAGGTTTTAAGCCATCTTTACAGGAATAAGAATGAAATGGTTACGCGTTCACACATCCTTAAAGAAATATGGGGAGATGATGATTTCTTTAATGGAAGAAGCCTTGATGTTTTTATTACCAAGCTTCGCAAAAAACTGGACAAGGATAAGAATGTACAGATTATAAATAGTCGTGGTTATGGCTACAAGCTGATTTGCTAAAAAACCGGTTCATATCTCATTATACTCCGGGCAAAGGCTCATTTGAAAAAGCATACTGACTATATATCGTCAAAATACAATTGTTCACACTATATATCGCCAAATAAAAATCAAAATATTTTGTAAAATTTTGATTTACAGATAATTAAAATATGGCATTATGATTGAATTATCTAACAGTATAGATAATTCAAAAAATAACATCATATGAAAAGATCACTATCCCCTTTCGTTACTGCCTCTTTTTTATGGGCAGGGTATTCTGAAGAATTAGAAGAAACTTTTTTAGAATCCGAATATGCTTCAGGCGATGAAGAAAGCATAATGGCTTCCCGTCTAAACGATAATGACAACTTAGAACTATATACCTGATTACTTCAGATAAATTCATTTGGCTTGTTCAGGATAATGTATGACTTAAGCCATACATTATCCTGAACAGCTCTCAAAATCTATATGCATTTGACATTTTAGTACAACTCTAAAAATAGATAATTACCTATTTTTACGACTTATAAATCTGTCAGTTATGCGCATTGAGCAAAAATTCATATTATTTTTTACCACTTTTCTTTTATCATGCACTGGTACCGCAAATATTCCGGCAAAGGATAAAAGCATATTTAGTACCAGTGGACGTGTTGAAACACTGAAGGACAACAGTATAGTCCTGATTGGATCAGCAGCATCTGTAACTTTCGGGTTTACGGGTACTGAGTGTACTATACATGTAAAAGCACAGGATCATCACAACTACATAGTTATTGAAGTAGACGGAAAATATATTGGCAGGCAGCAGATTCAAACCTCTGACAACGCTATTCCTGTAAAAGCTGCTACAAACGGAAAACATATTGTCAACATTTATAAAGCGACTGAAGCTGCTAACGGCAATGTCATTTTTACATCGGCTGAAGGTAACTTGTTTAATGCCAAAAAAACGGTTAAGAAAAAGATCGAATTTATTGGCGATTCTATTACTTGCGGTATGGGCAATGATACTATTGCAATACCTTGCGGCAAAGGCGAATGGTATGACCAGCATAATGGATATTATTCTTATGCCCCTATTACAGCAAGAGCGCTTGGCACAGATTTTTTACTGAGTTCCGTTTCCGGTATCGGGATATACAGAAACTGGAACGATGAGCATATCGATGAAGCCATAATGCCTGATGTTTACGAGAACCTGTACCTGAACAAAGACAATTCAAAACCCTACACGTTCGGATTCAATCCGGATATTACCTGCATAGCTTTGGGCACAAACGATTTTTCTGAAGGAGATGGCAAAAAACCCAGACTGCCTTTTAACGAAGAGAAATATGTTGCTAATTACATCAGCTTTATTAAAACGGTATACAAACATTCGCCAAATACCCAGATCGTATTGCTGGACAGCCCAATGGTAAAAGGCGAAAAAAGTAAAACCTATGCCAAATGCCTTAACAGGATAAAAGATGCAATTAACAGTGAAAAAGGACATAAACCGGTTACTGTATTTATTTATAAGGAGGTAATACCACATGGCTGTGGCTATCACCCGGAAATTGAAGATGATAAACTTATGGCTTCGCAACTGGCTCCCTATTTAAAGACCCTTTTGAAGAATTAACCTTATGGGAAGTAGTATCTTCCCAACAAGACACATATAGATGAAACAAACACAAACCCTGCTGTTGCTGGCGCTGTTTACCCTTGGTACAGCACAGGCACAGAAAAAGAAAACCATGGACACAAAACAGGAAATTGAGCAAAAAGTAGACAAATTGCTGGCCAAAATGACACTTGAAGAAAAAGTGGGCCAGATGAATCAATACAACGGATTCTGGGATGTGACAGGACCTTCACCTAAAGAAGGGAATGCTGCAACAAAATATGAGCACCTGCGTAAAGGATGGGTAGGCTCAATGCTTACGGTACGTGGTGTTGATCAGGTACGCGCCGTACAAAAGATAGCTGTTGAAGAAACCCGTCTTGGCATACCGCTTATCATTGGGTTTGACGTTATACACGGATACAAAACCCTTAGCCCTATTCCCCTTGCCGAAGCTGCAAGCTGGGATATGGAAGCTATCAAAAAATCGGCTCAGGTTGCTGCCGATGAAGCTTCTGCTTCTGGTATTAACTGGACATTCGGTCCAAACGTAGACATAAGCCGTGATGCCCGTTGGGGCCGCGTTATGGAGGGTGCCGGTGAAGACCCTTTCTTAGGAAGTAAAGTTGCCACAGCACGAGTTAAGGGCTTTCAGGGCGATGATCTTTCAGCGCCAAATACCATAGCTGCCTGTGCAAAACACTTTGCGGGTTATGGTTTTTCCGAATCAGGCAGGGATTACAATACAGTAGACATTGGTAATGCTACATTATACAATACTGTGCTACCTCCGTTTAAAGCAGCTAAAGATGCTGGTGTGCGTACCTTCATGAATTCATTTAATATCCTTAATGGAGTTCCGGCAACAGGAAACAGTTTTCTGCAAAGAGATATCCTAAAAGGCAAATGGGGTTTTGACGGTTTTGTAATTACCGACTGGGCATCTGTTCGCGAAATGATTGCCCATGGTTATGCTAAAGATGGTGCAGAGGCTACTCTTAAAGCTGTTCAGGCAGGCGCTGACATGGATATGGAATCGCATTTATATGTTGCCGAACTGGTTAAGCTTGTAAATGACGGTAAAGTAGACATTAAACTTGTAGACGATGCTGTAAAAAGAATCCTTAGGGTTAAATATGAGCTGGGACTGTTTGATGACCCATACCGCTACTGCAACCCAAAAAGAGAAAAAGAAGTCATCAACAGCAAAGCGAATCATGAAGCTGTACTTGATATGGCTAAAAAATCGATCGTACTTTTAAAAAACGAGAAAAACCTTCTTCCGCTTAAGAAAAACGGACAAAAAATAGCAATTATAGGAGCACTGGCAAACGACAAGAACAGTCCGCTGGGCAGCTGGAGGATAGCCTCTGATGATAACACAGCCGTATCGGTACTTGAAGGAATGCAGCAGTACAAAGGCAATACACTGACTTTTGAAAAAGGTGCCGACCTGACAGTAGGAAAAACAACATTTTTGGATGAAGTTGTATTCAATACAACAGACAGAAGTGGCTTTGATGCAGCCAAAAAAGCAGCAGCATCGGCAGATGTAGTAGTTATGGTTCTAGGTGAGCACGGTTTCCAGAGTGGTGAAGGCCGCAGCCGCACCAATCTTGACCTGCCGGGACTTCAGCAGGAACTGCTTGAGGAAATTTATAAAGTGAATCAAAATGTAGTATTAGTGCTTAATAATGGTCGTCCTCTGGCTTTACCATGGGCAGCGGAACATATCCCTACAATCGTTGAAGCATGGCACCTGGGTACCGAAACCGGTAATGCAGTTGCACAGGTATTGTATGGTGACTACAACCCAAGTGGTAAACTGCCTATGAGTTTCCCACGCAATGTTGGGCAAGTACCCATCTATTACAACCAGCACAGTACAGGAAGGCCAACAAACAGCGATAATAACGTATTCTGGTCGCACTACTCTGATGTTGAGAAAACACCTCAGTTCGCATTTGGACACGGGCTTAGCTACACGACTTTTAAATACAGTGCTCCAAAATTAGATAAGAAAAACTATGCTAAAGGAGAAGCTGTAAAAGTATCGGTAGATATTACAAATACCGGAAACTATGACGGTAAAGAAGTAGCACAGCTTTATATAAGGGATATTGCAGGAAGCCTGTCACGCCCTGTAAAAGAACTTAAAGCCTTTGAACTGATATCGCTTAAAAAAGGCGAAACTAAAACTGTGACCTTTACCCTTACAGATGCTGAATTAGGATTCTATAACAACCAAGGAGAATACCTTGTAGAACCGGGAACATTTAAAATATTCACAGGGACAAGCTCTGACAACGTTCAGGAAACGGAGTTTGAATTAAAATAATCCGAACTTTATATAACAAAAAACACCGCTCAATGAGCGGTGTTTTTTGTTATAACTTATTCGTTTACTTATTAGCCGATATAAGGCAGTTCAGGGATAAATCTGAATCTGATTTTATAACCATTGTTATGCCATTAGTATCAAATCCCATTTCAAGCTTCATTTTTAGATCCTGCTGCAGTACAAAGTCATTACTAAGATCGTGGGTTGTTTTTCCGGTACCAAAACCTGTACCCTGTATTTTTTGTCCGCTAACTTCACTATTAATGGTGTAGGTATGGCTAACATCAAAATAAGCTTTAACACCTTCAACTTTCAGAAGCTTATAGGTGGCAACATCGTTGATTGTCATTGATTCAGCACCGATTGGAATACTTAACGGAAGCGTGATTGTAAAAGTTTCTCCCACCTTTACCTTCTTTTCAGGAACTACAATTTGCGACACTGTAGCCTGCATGGTCTTCATGAATATTTCTTTAATCGCTACATCCATACCGGGAGCCTGTATAGAATCAAATACCGGCATGCCATCCTGCTTAACCTTGCCATAGATCATAGTATTGTCGGGTATTATCTTCTGTTCAGTGCCACTGTCCAAAGAAACTTTCATGTTAAGCGGAATTTCTGTTCCGGTAAGTTTTCCGGTAGTAACAACACATTTTGTTGTCGATTTGTTTTCAGTAACGGTAGGGTTGGTAACTCCCTGCGCTTGTAGCATCTCTAAAATATCATCAGACGCTTTATACGTGATCTCTGTTTTAGCATTCTGGCTAATGTTCTGGACATAAACCTTATTGGGTTTATAAGCCACTTTAAAAGTTACTGCCTTTTGTGCAACAACAGTAAGCGTGCTAAAAGACACCAAAAGGAATAATACTATTTTTTTCATTTTTTAGTTATTTTGAAGAGCAAAGGTACATCAATAAAAATTCTATTGTAAATCGAGACAATAAAAAAGAGCCTTTCGGCTCTCTTATTATTTAATCTTTTTATTGTATTCTTTTATCAATTTCAGTGTAGATGTATCTGTACTGAAAACTGAATTAAGTCCTTGTGGTTCTTGTGGTGGGTCGGCAGTGAAATCATCTCCTTTTGCCCATTTGCCATTGGCAGGATTGTTTTTTCCGGTGCCCCCATAGCCCCAGAAGTTAAGAGCTGCAAAGCTTTCTTTGTTCTTAACGCTTGTTTCCAGTCTTTCAAAAATAGCTTTATAAAAAGCATCCCTGTCGGCTGTCAATGCTTGTTTAGAAAGGCTCTCCCCTTCTCTTGGCAGGCCAAACTCTTCCAGCACAATAGGTTTACCCAATCGTTTTGCAATCGCGATGTGCTCATCTATATAAGCCATAGTTTTAGCAATAGTAGGCTGAAGTGTCTCCTTTGCTTTTGTATGGTCATACCAGCTCCAGTTCTTAGGCCATATATGCATAGTAAGGTAATCGATCTTTGGATTGTTGTGCGTGCGCTCAAAAATTGCCGCATCATCAGCAGAACCTGCCTTACCTTCTGAACCTGTACAAATCAGGTGATTCTTGTCCAAAGTATCAATCAGGTCTACCACACCATTAAGCCATTTGGTAAAAGCCTCTTCATTGTCGGCTGTAAATACACGGGGCTCATTGGCTACCTGCCAGGCCATAATGGTTGTATCTTCGGTATATTTCTTTTTAGAGTAAGCATTTGTGCGACCCAGTATATATTTAATGTGGTTTTTGAATGCTTCCATACAAGGTTCACACTTATGGAATTGTTTTGTATATTCCATAAACTGAGGCCAGGTATTCGGCTTAATGTTTGGATTTGGCAGCGGGCCTTTTCCGTTCCACTCCAGATACTGCGACATACCACCACTCCATTCCCAGTTATTGTTGAGGTATAACACAGCATACATGCCGCGTTTATTCATCTCATTAAGCAGATAGTCGAGTCCGTCAAGCAGGTTTTGGTTGTATTCACCCTGCTTGGTCTGCAAAGCCGGAGTAACAGTAAAATCCTGAGTACCGCCTTCGGCACCTACAAGTATGCGAAGGTTATCCATACCATTCGCTTTTAATTGATCCAGTTCTTCAGCAAGGCGTTTGCGGTCACCAACATCTTTACTGGCCAATAGAGCTCCATACCAGTAGTTTGTACCAATGTAGTGATAAGGCTTATCTCCTTTATAGAATTCAGTTCCCTTTACAGTAATCAGGGGTTGTGGCTCTTGTTTTTGGGCTGTACATGACAAAGTCAAAGGTACAATTGCCGTACATAAAAGTGTTTTTAAAATGTTTTTCATAGTTAATGCTAAACCCCGGCTTTAAAGGCCGGGGAATACTTAAATTAGTATAATTGTTTTTTGGAAGAACCTAGTTTGATGGCAGTACATACATTTCTGGAATTGTATTCTGAAGAACCGACTCTCCTTTCAAGGTAAAGTTCTTAAAGTCCTGCGTATCGGCCTGCCCTGCAGGCGGTACATAGTAACCGTCCTTATTGTTTGCCCAAAACATTACAAAGCCCAGTTCAACATTGTTGGCAGTCATTGCATTGTAAATGTTGTTTGTGTAAAAATTTGCAATTGGGCTTGTAGTTGCTGTCACCCTGAAACCGGTCTCAGTCATGGCAGCTATCTTTACCTTTTCTTTACCAAGGTCGGATATCATCTTCAGTTTATTATTGGCTGTATTTATTCCTGTAACACTTCCGTTGGCAAAATCTCCATAGTTATCCATACCCAGTACATCTACATAAGTATCTCCCGGATAGCGGCTAAGATATTGTGATGATGTCGAATAGCTGTTATCAGGAGAAAATGCATACAACACATTGTGCACATTTTTAGTGTCACGCAGGTATTCAACCGTAAACTTCCACACCTGCTTGTATTCATCGGGAGTGCAATAGGCCGCACCCCACCAGAACCAGTTTCCGTCAAATTCATGAAAAGGCCTGAAGATTACCGGTATCAGTTTTCCATTTGTATCTTTAAGATCGTTGAAAACCTTTGCTACCTTATCCAGTTTTGATTTATAAAGGTCGTGATTCTCACCTCCCGGCAATATGCTTTTAAAGGCATTTGCTTTTTGTAACGGGTCTGTTATATCCGAAGCATAAAAAGTATCCTGATTGTACGGCTCCCTTAAATGCCAGCAAAAGATATTAACCATACCTTTAGTATATGCAGCTTTTACGTCGGAAGTTATCTTTACTTCCTGCTGATAGAACCAGTTGTCCGGTTGTTCGTTATTTTGCTTATCGGTAATGAACATAAAGTCAGAACCCAGGATACCCGGGTCGTTACCCGTAGCTTTTTTAATATCCGAATCACCAGCGGCATCATTGAAGAAACCATTAAAAGCATCCTGCTGCCCTACCATATAACGTGTTTTCGAAAGTTTCTTTAAATTGTAGAACAAGGCTACAGTTTCCTGTGTCGCATCCGGATCGGCCATATAGGAACGTACATTTGCCACATTAAGCACATCGGGAGTTACTTCTACAGGTGGATTTGTTGTCATTCCTGTATAGCCGTCATCTGAAGAGCAGCTTGTGGCAGCCAGCATTGAGAATACCAGGCTAAATATAAATACCTTATTTTTCATTGGTAAATTGTCAAATTTACCGGCAACACTATTTGTTACCGGTGATTATTGGTGCCAACACAGCACTATTTAGCTTACTGAAACTAAACAAATCATTATGTTTAAAAAGCAATTAAATGCTATTTAAACATAATGTTAAATTACTGTTTCAATCGTTTTCGTGCTACTGCTTTTTTGTCAAAAAAGCATACTATTTACACAAATATCAGCGAATTATCCCGGCAGTCTTTTTATAAGCTCAAGGCACGCACGTGAGTTGTGGTATGGGCATTTCCAAAAACCGGCTTTATCTTTTTCTATTGGAGAATAGTCAGCATTTACACCCCATATCCATTCTCCATTTTTAGTATCGAGAATATGTTGTTTTACAAACTGCCAATTGGCATTTGCAATATCAAAGTATTTTTTATCACCGGTAAGCTCCCATGCATTGACCATACCTATCCACAGCTCAGATTGTGGCCACCAATGCTTTTCGGCGATCATTTTCCTTTCACATGGATTATATTCATACCACAGTCCTCCATCGATATCAAGGCCTTCAATCGTTGCATCGGCCATTATAACGGCATGTTTCTTATATATTTCTACCAAAGCACCATCTTCAATCATTTCAGCACACCACAGCAACAGCCAGGCGGCCTCAATATCATGACCATAAGAAATAACATCGGGTTTCTCTACCCATTCTTCATTAAAGAAAAGATGAAGGTGGCCGGTATCGGCATTCATAAAATGATCATTTATAGTATGAAGTAGTTCAGCTATCTTAGCTTTAAGCCCTTCATCCTTCCATACTCTGTAAAGATTTGCATATCCTTCAACTATATGAAGATGGGTATTCATTGTCTTTTTCTCGTTGGCATCCTTGTCACTAAGACGAAGATCGTCAATAGGCCTCCATTCTTGTGTAAAGGCTTCAAAATAGCCTTTATTCACAGGGTCATAACTGTACTGCTCTATTGAACTGTATAGTTTTTTTGCCAGTTCTAAGGCTCTGTTATTTTTGGAGATGTTATAAAATTCAGATAATCCGTAGATTACAAAAGCCAGTGCATATATCTGGTTTTTAGTATCCTTTGGCGTACCATCAGCGTTTATGCTCCAATAAATACCTTGGTTAACCGAATCGTAAAAATTTTCATATATATATTCAAAAGCCCTTTTTGCCAGTTCAAAATGAAGGTCATTTTTCGTGACAGGGTAAGAAGCCGAAAATGCCCATAAAATACGGGCATTTAGTACGGAGCCTTTTTCGGCATTAAAATCTTTATTTTCAGCGTGGTCAATGGTACCTATGAAACCGCCATTTTTATTGTCAACGGTATTGCTGCTCCAGTAGTCAAGAATGGACAGCAGCTCATTGTACATTTCTGCCTTAAGGTTTGCCATTATAAAAGCTTACTGTTATTATCTACTAAGCTGATTATGGTATTTACCGATCCTGCCGATGTAAAGGTATCTTCAGGAGAATTCACAACATAATCTACAAGTTTGTCAATTGAAGATACAGCTACATGCATACGTGTATCAGATGATGCATAATAAATATATACTGTACCATCTTCGTCATCGATCCATCCATTAGTGAACAAAACGTTAGACACGTCACCTACTCTTTCTTCGTTCTCAGGAGCCATAAAGTATCCTGCCGGCGCATGTGTCACTTTAGTGATATCATTCAGGTCGGTCATGAACATATAAAGGGTATATCTTAAGCCAGCTGCAGTGTTACGCACACCGTGAGCAAGATGAAGCCATCCTTTAGGAGTTTTTATAGGAGCAGGTCCCTGTCCGTTCTTAAGTTCATAAATAGTATGGTATACTTTCCCGAAAATGATCTGTTCGTCTTTTACATCCGGGTTTTCCATGTTATCAATATAGCCAAGGCCTATACCGCCTCCGTTACCAACATCTATGAAACCATCCTGCGGACGTGTATATAATGCATACTTACCATTTACAAATTCAGGGTGAATAACAACATTGCGCTGCTGTCCTGTATTTGATATTAGATCAGGAAGCCTTTCAAAATTCACAAGGTCTTTGGTACGCACGATACCTGCATTAGCTATAGCAGCACTTGTATCTCCGGCCGGTGCATTAGGGTCTTTTCTCTCAGTACAGAAAATTCCATAGATCCAACCGTCTTCATGAAGTGTAAGCCTCATATCATATACGTTAGTATCATGGTCTTCAAGCTGAGGGATTACACATGGCTTGTCCCAAAATTTAAAATTATCTATGCCGTTAGGGCTTTCAGCAATAGCGAAAAAAGATTTTCTGTCTACTCCTTCAACACGCACACACATAATATATTTGCCGTTCCATTTAATAGCTCCGGCATTAAAAGCAGCATTCATACCAATGCGCTCCATACCATACGGGTTTGTAACAGCATTAAGGTCGTACCTCCAGGTAAGCGGAGTATGTGCCGGTGTAACCACCGGATTCTTATAGCGTGTATACACTCCATTGCCATCAGCTACCGGTTCATTTTTCTTTTCTATAAGCTGCTGATGCTTCTTTACAAGTGCATCATAATTTGATATTACAATCGAATTATCAGTAATTGAATTACCCATTTCAAATATATTCTTTAAATTTTACTTTCGTTCTTAAAAATCTGTCAGCCTGTTCCACCAGGTCTTTCTCATCACAATGAATATTACTGCCAACAGGGCAAGCACTACTCCAAATCCTGTCCATTTAGAAAGGATAAAGTACATAGGCAGCAGCGTTAACAATATCTGCCCGGCTATACCCATCCCTACGTTGAACATATTCACTCCAAAGTTTTTATTTCTTTCAATCGTTGGGTCTTCCGCCTGAATCGCATCGCGAACAGGTTTCCAGAAGCCCCAAGGCCTTACCGTTTTGTAGAAGTTCTTTAATGTAGCATCATCAGTAGGTGGTGCTGCATAAGAACCTAATACACAGGCAATAAGTTGGATTATGATAAATACAGGGAAATAGTATAACATTCGTGTACCGTCAAAATAGGTCGTTACACCTGTTACAGATAAAGCCGGTGGTATAGCGCTGGCTAAAATTCCGGCAAACATTCCCCAGAAGAAGCCACTGGCGTTAAAGCGCCACCAGTACCATTTAAGTACGTTTGCACATACAAACCCACCATATAGACCAGCCGTGATGATATTGAATATCATGTTCACATCCTTAATAAAAAGACCAAGGCCTACACCCAGAACAACCATTACTGCTCCAGACAGATACCCCATACTGATGATCTGTTTTCTGTCAGCATCCGGTTTAAAATATTTAAGGTAAATATCGTTTACTATATAAGCCTGGCCTGCATTAAGCGTTCCTGAGAAATTACTCATGAATGCTCCCAGGAATCCGGCCAAAACAAGACCCACCAACCCAACAGGCAGGTACTTGTTGATTACCGCCGGCATGATACTCTCAAAATTAACGCCATCAGCGGTATGGTTAAGAGCAAGGTCTTTAAAGTACAGCACACCCAAGATGCAAAGACCCATTGTCATGAAATAACGTATCGGTAATAATATGATTGAAATGAAACCACTCATCTTGCTGGCTTCTTCCGGTGATTTTGTACTTAAAATCTTTTGACAATCGTAGTTAGGTGCAGGTCCGGCAAGGCTTTTCAGCACACCCGAAAAGAACATCATACCTACTACGGCAGAGAATAATTTATAACCGTCTTTTTCCAGTTTTACCTGCGCATCGGCAAGTATGTTTTGCCAGTCAAGACCCAGTTCGGCACCAAAGAATGGAGAATCCCAACCTAAAGGCATCTTGTCGGTAAAGATTATCCCTGAATCTGCAAGGTGTATCATTGCTATTGTTCCAACAAACAGGGAACATACAATCATAATCATGTATTTGATGAAATCTGCAAGTACGATTCCGTGCATACCCCCTACAATACTGTAAAAAGTTGCCACAAGGCAGATGCATACACCATAAAACTGTGCTGTAGTATGTTTAGCATCATATAAAGCCGCTGCATAAGCATCAGTCCCAACAGTATACTGAGTTAAGTTTTGGTCAAGGAAAGGAACAACCTCTTTTATGCTTTCATACGGAATGAATATCTCTAAAAACTCACCCACACCTACAAAAGCATAAGCCATGTAACCTATACAAAGCATCAGTGCAAATACCACCACAATAGCGTGACTTTGCTTTACGCCTTTATCGGTAAGGCCAAAACGCGTACCAAGCCATTCGGCACCGGTAGTTGCATTACTTCTCCTAAGCCATTTACTAAGGAAAACCATTAGAAATACCTGGTTGAACACCGGCCACATCCATGGGATCCATACACTTTTGAATCCGTAAAGAAAAGCCATGCTTACCAGAAGCATAGTTCCGCTGATATCGAACATATCACTGGCATCACTAAGTCCCAGCATGTACCACGGAAGCTTTTTACCACCCATAAGGTAGCTGTCTTTACTACGTTTGGCGCGGTTTTTCATGACGATACCTATGATGATCATCATGATGAAATAAAGGGCAATTATCGTTAAATCTATAGCTGTTAATCTCATATAAAGAATGGCTTATAGCCTTATTTGTAAAGTTTGAATTTGGTTACATCTTTCTGAAACAGCGTATTACTCTTTTTATAGTATTCTATAAAATCAGCCGCCGATTCGTTCTTTGGATAAGGAGCATAGTAATGCATCTTTGGAGGCGTCATGTGCGCATTCCATCCGTGGTTTCTCCATACCAGTACGTATGATATTTTTTTGCCACCTATTGCATTGGTAAGTGTTTCTGTCCACCATTTACTGTAAGGAATAGCTTCATAACCAGTTTCTGCAATAGCAGAAAGCTTATTATGCTCATTAGCAACTTTATCTATTATAGTTACCAGCCTTTGAGTATCGGCTACAAACTTATCCTGTTTTTCGCCGTTGCCGCCCTGATAAATATCAAAACTTACAACATCTACCCATTCATCACCGGGATAATACTCCATAAAATCGGCCTCGGTCTTTACATTGGCATCAGATGTATTATATACATATATAAGATTATGCAGTCCTTTTGCCTCGAAATATTCAACGGTAAATTTCCATAAAGCCTTAAACTGCTCAGGGCTTGTTGTATTCTTACACCACCAAAACCAGTCTCCTGTAAATTCGTGGTAAGGACGGAACAGGATTGGCACTGCTTTACCATCACTTCCTTTTAGTGTTAGCAGGAATTCAGCAGCATTGTCCATCCAGCCTTTAAACTTTTCATGCTGTGAGCCACCAGGCAGAACCGATGCTACAGTTCCCTGCGGGTTATCCCATGCATCTTTACCACTAAGCGGGTTATTTACGTGCCAGCTAAAGGTATTTACACCTCCTCTGTCATACACCTCTTTAATAAACTCACGCATCTTATCAAACGGAACGCCATCAAGGTCTTTATCAGATTTATTCTCAATCCTTCCCAAATCCCATCCGTAGACAGCAGGATAGTCGCTTGTTACATCCTTAACATCGCTTCTTCCTTTTTCATACTGCCATTCTACACCATAGGCAAGTGCATCCTGATGCCCGAACATATAACCTTTTTCTTTCAGCCTGAACAGGTTTTTATACAATGCCACGGTTTCTTTAGTAGCTTTTTTATCTATGGGGCCGGCAGCAGTCTGCGATACACCTTTACAGGAAAGCGTAAGTGACACAGCCAGCATTAGAATGATTTTATTTTTCATGTATTTGTATATCTGCTTAATTATGAATGAGTCCCTTTGATAAATTCACAATTAATTTTATTTATTATTTACAAGACCGCAATTTTAAAGTCGGTTTTTTGATAATGCCAAAGATAAATTTCGTCATAAATTTAAGTTAATATTATTTTATCAATATTATATCATATAATTGCAAATAAAAAAAGAGTTATGGACAACCAAAAATTCCACAGGGAAATTCCCCCACTTACTAAGGGTGACAGTTTTCTTGTTTTTGACCGTTTAAAAGACACATTTGACTTCCCTATACATTATCATCCTGAATATGAAATAAACTTTATACTAAACGGAAAAGGTGTAAAAAGGATCGTTGGTGACCATATCGAGGAAATTGATGATATAGAGCTTGTATTAGTAGGACCCAATCTATATCATGGATGGGAGCTCAGTAAATGCAAGAGCAAAGGAATTCATGAGATAACTATACAATTTCACAACGACCTGTTTAGCGAATCGCTTTTGGCACGCCGCATAATGATGCCTATAAAGGATATGTTTAACAGGGCAAATCACGGTATACTGTTCTCAAAGAAAACCGGAATGGAACTGGCCGACAGGATTGTAAAGATATCAAGACTCGACGGTATGGATTATTTCCTTGAAATAATATCGATACTTCACGACATGGCCAATTCCCGAAATCAGCGCCTGCTCTCTACCTTTACTGTAGATTACGACACCTTCGAGGACGATGACAAGATGAAGCTGGTTTATGAATACATCCAGAAAAACTTCTCTAACAAAATTACACTTGATGATGTGTCTGACATTGCAAGCATGAGCCCGGTATCATTTAACCGTTTTATCAAAAAACGCACTAACAAGACATTTGTAAATTACCTTAATGATATTCGCGTAGGCTATGCTGCACGATGGCTTGTAGAAAAAGACCTGAGCATCTCAGAAATTGCATTTAAGTCGGGATTTAATAATATCGCCAATTTTAACCGCATATTCAAAAGCATAAAAAATACCACTCCAAGTCAATATCGTGAAGAGTTTTATGGCATGAAACGCTTTTTATAAAGTGCTTTTGATTAAAAAATACAACTAGCGATTTCCAAAAAATGCGAATACCATAAACTTTCAAATTACTGACAATCAAATATTTAACGCTAATATTAATTTAACACATACTTTATAGTATCCGAATTACGCAAACGTTAGAGGAAATATTATCATTAAATGATAAAATAATATTAACAAACGCTTAACATCTCCCATAAATTTGTTTTTATCAATAAATGAACCTTTATATTGCCGATAGCGAAATTAAAATGTTTATTTATTAGAAAGTCAGTAACTAACCTAACACAAATTAATTATGGGTAACACTTTACATTACTTTTCAAAATGGTGCACTAAGGGCAAGGCTTTGTCCCTCATGATGTTACTATTTTGTACCCTGGGCTCCTTGCAGGCTCAAAACATCGTAACAGGTGTAGTAAAAGATCCTACGGGAATGACTATACCCGGGGCAAACGTATCAGTTAAAGGAGGTACAGCAAACGTATCTACCAGCATTGATGGTGAATATTCTATCGATGTTCCTGCTGATGGTACACTTGTTTACAGCTTTATTGGGTATGCTTCTCAGGAAGTAGCCGTTAAAGGAAAAAAACAACTTAACGTAACACTAAAAGAAGACGCTAAAATTCTTGATGAAGTAGTTGTTATTGGATACGGTACCCAAAAGAAAGATGATATTAACAGTGCTGTATCATCAATACGCACAAAAGATATTGAAAATCTTAAGCAAACTACTGTAGACCAAATGCTTCAGGGTAAAGCAGCGGGTGTAACTGTGAGCAACAACTCAGGGCAACCGGGTAGTGCTGCATCAATCAGGGTACGTGGTACAACCTCAATATCAGGTACTAATGAGCCACTTTATATTATTGACGGTGTGCCGGTTTCGGGAGATGCTACAGGAAAATCAATGAGTGGAAGACCAATATCAGGTAATGATTTCTCTTCAAGTGGTGGTGCAGGTAACAATGCCGTAAGCCCGCTTTCTATGATCAATCCTAGTGATATCCAGTCTATCGACATCCTAAAGGATGCTTCTGCAACGGCTATTTATGGTTCAAGGGGAGCAAATGGTGTTATCATCATTACAACCAAATCAGGAAAAAAAGGCGATGGAAAACTAACCTATGAAGGATATACTTCAATCCAGTCTGTTTACAAAAAACTGGATGTACTTAACCTTCGTGAGTATGCACAATGGCAAAAAGATCTTTATCTTACTTATGGAGGCGATATTGCACAATTCCGTCCTGAATTTATGCATCCTGAACTATTGGGTGAAGGTACTGACTGGCAGGATGAAGTTTTCAGGACTGCTCAATCAAGCAGCCACCAGTTATCTTTTTCAGGAGCTAAAGATGGAACATCATATTACATATCGGGAGGTTTCCTAAATCAGGAAGGAATCGTATTAGGCTCTGGCTATAAGAGATATAATTTCCGTGTGAATGTTGACTCTCAGTTAAAAGACTGGCTAAGAGTAGGTACAAACGTTAATACCGGTATAACAAACGAGCAGCTTACTGTTAACCAAAGTTTTAGCGGACTTATCACCAATACATTGCTACAGGGGCCGGACATACCGGTAAGAAATCCTGACGGAAGCTTTGCAGGTCCTCAAAATAGTGACCAGAATTCAACCTATTTTAACCCGGTAGCTGAGGCTATGGTTAGGGATAATAAACTGGTTAGAAAAAATTTCCTTGGAAATATCTATGCTGAAGCTAGTATAGCAAAAGGTCTTAAATACAGGCTTGAACTTGGTGCAAACACCGAATTCACAGACCAAAAAGACTTCCTGCCTACCTATTTTTGGGGAGTACAAACCAATGCAACGGCTGATTTATATCAGAGAGATCAAAACTGGTATTCTACCAACCTTAAAAACCTATTAACTTACGACAATACATTTGGAAAACACCATATTACTGTTTTAGGAGGTCTTGAATCTAATGACAGCCATTGGGAAGGTACATCAATTTATGCTACGGGATTCTTAGTTAACGATCCGCATACTATTAACCTGGCAGACCCTAAATTGACGACCACAACCGGATATGAAGGAAGTGCATCTATATTCTCTGTTTTTGGCCGCGTACTTTATGACTTTGACAACAAGTATAGTATTTCTGCATCATACAGGGGTGACCAGTCTTCGAAGTTTGACCCAACTGCAGATGCACAATGGGGTTATTTCCCTGCAGTAGCATTAGGGTACAAACTTTCTAACGAAAACTTCATGGAAAGTACCCGTAAATATGTAGACAACATCAAGTTCAGATTTGGATATGGTGAAACCGGTAACCAGCAAATTCCGAATAATACCTATACAGGAACCCTGAATCCACAAAACTCAGCAATAGGTCCCGGTTATTTATTATTCAATATGCCAAATCCTAATACAACATGGGAATCAATGCGCCAGACAAACGTAGGTATTGATTTTACCTTATTCGATTCAAGATTTGGAGCAAGCTTTGACTGGTATAAAAAAGTTTCTGAAGGTTTCCTATTCCAGGTACCTTTAACTGATATGCTAACAGGTGGTGGTGCACAGTACGGAGGTATCAATGCTCCATATTCAAACCTGGGTGAAATGCAAAACCAGGGTTATGATATCACTTTAACTTATAACACTAAAGGTGCAGGTGATTTCCAGTATAATTCAAGCCTTGTATTCTCTCACTACAAAAACAGACTGAACGAAATACAGGACGGATTACCGCTTGTACAAGAAATCAACCTTAATGGCTACCAGCCTTATGTTGTTACTAACACAACTGTTGGCTCGCCAATAGGTATGTTCTATGGTTATGTTGCAGAAGGACTTTTCCAGACTAATGAGCAGCTTACAAGCTCTCCAAACCAATTTGGTACAGTTAACGGATCATTAGAAGCCGGTGCAACACAACTTGGTGACGTAAAATACAAAGACGTTAACGGTGATGGTGTAGTTGATGCTAAAGACAGAACGTCTATAGGTAACCCTCACCCTAAATTCACATTTGGTTTTACTAACAACTTTAAATACAAAAACTGGGATATGTCTGTTTTCTTACAGGGTTCTTACGGAAATGATATACTAAACCTTACTAAGAGAACAGGTATGGCAAATGCACAATTATACCAGAATGGACTACAGGGAACACAAAATTACTGGACTCCTGAAAATACCAATACTGATATACCAAGAGCAGTTAACAGTACAAGCCACCCTAACTTAAATGTTTCTACACGTTATATAGAAGATGGTTCGTACATGAGAATACAAAATCTTACGCTTGGTTATTCACTACCATCAGACATGCTTGCTAAGTCAAAAATAAGCAGGGTAAGACTATATGGTTCTGTACAAAACCTTGTTACCTTTACTAAATATGATGGCTATGACCCTGAAATTGGTTCATTTAACCAAAATGTACTTCTTAGCGGTATCGACAACGGAAGATACCCAAGCCCAAGAACAATTTCTGTAGGTATTAATTTAGAATTTTAAAAATTGACAAAAATGAAAAGAACATTTCTAAACGGATATAAATTACTGGGCCTTGTTGCAGCATTTAGTTTTGTTACTGCATCGTGTTCGGATGAGTTTACGAACAGGCCACCGCAGGATCAGATAAGTCTTGACTCCTATTATTCTAATGACGCACAGGTAGCATCAGCTACTAATGGAATGTATGCAAGGACATGGTTCCAGTTCCATAATAAATTCTTCTACGCAATTGCTGAAGTAGGTTCGGGTAACATGTACACCAACTCTTCAGACGTAAACGCAATGCGTAACTTCTCTATAAATGGCAGTGATCCTGAACTGGTACAGGGATGGAGATCTCTATGGGCCAATATTCAGCAGGCGAATGCTATCATTAACTTTCTTGAAGAACGTGTTGGTCCCGGCGTAAGCGATAACGTGTTGCAAAATACCATAGGAGAAGCCTACTTTATGAGGGCTACAGCCTATTTTTATCTTGTACGATTATGGGGTAATGTGCCAATCATCGAGAACAGTCTTGATTATGTTAACACCCCGAAATTCAATACAAACAGGATTGAGGACGTATATACATTAATCGAAAAAGATTATCAGGCTGCAATTGGAAGACTTTATGCTAAAACACGAGGTAACGCTTACATTAATAATATGCGTGTTTCAAAAGGTTCGGCAAAGTCTATGTTGGCAAAAGTTTACCTTTATACAAAAAACTATACGGGAGCCAAACAAATGGCCGAAGAGGTAATTAACAGCGGTGAATTCAAACTTTTGGGAAGCCCGCAATTACCAGGTAAATCTTTTGGGGACCTGTTCACCTACCCTAACAACAATAATGAAGAGTCAATCTTTTCACTGCAATGGGTAAATGACGGTAACTACGGTTCAGGAAATAACTGTAGCACACAGTTTGGTATCAGCACATCTGCACTTACAACATCAAACGCAAGTTATGGTGGCGTTTTTGCACCTTCTCAGGATGTAATTGATCTATATGGAACGGAAGACCTTAGAAGACATGAAACTATAATGTTCCCAGGTGCTGTGTATCCAAATATGAAGGTCCTTGTTGATGGAGGTAAAACTTCTCAGATTGGATTTACGGTTCCTGCAGCCGACCAAATCGGCGGACAAGGATCTGGTGTAGCCATTAAAAAATATTGTATTGGTATTGTTAATGGTACAGAAACAGGTACTATTGATGGTTCTAACATGACACAAAACTGTACTTACATAATGCGTTATGCAGACTTGTTGCTAATACATGCCGAAGCTACCCTTGCCGGCGGCGCAAGTACATCTGACGGAGGAGCACTGGAGTCTTTCAACGCAGTAAGAAACAGAGCCGGACTGGCAAGTGTAACAAGTATTACTCAGGATGACATTATGCTTGAGAGAAGAAAAGAACTATGTTTTGAAGGTGATTATTGGTTTGATCTGGGCAGGTTGCCAAGAGCTCAGGCAACAGCAATAATGGCAGCACAAAACAGGGGTAACATGTTTACTCCGGAGTTTTATAGTCCAAGTGAAGCAGATTTCTACCTTCCTTACCCTGATAATGAAGTGGTTAAAAACCCATTATTATTAGAAGCTCCGGTACCTTATGAATTTAAATAATCTGAACATCATGAAAAATTTAAAAATTAATATTACGCTAAGCATACTTGCAGTATTTGCAGCATTTGTCAGCCTGACTTCGTGCAGCGATGACGATGCGAAAGTAGGTGGCCAGCCAAGCATAGAAAATGTAAGCCTTGCTTATAATGACTCACTGGTAGAACAGGGCTATGCTAACAATATGTATATAATTAGGGGTAAAGGATTTACCGGTACTCAAAAAATATACTTTAACGATACCGATACCTACTTTAATTCTACACTTATTACTGATACAGCAATATTTGTTACTATTGACAAGAATACGCCTTACGACAACGCAAGCAACGAACTTAAGGTTGTTACTTCTGACGGAACGGCTATTTACCATTTTATTGTAGCGCCTCCGGCTCCTGAAGTACGCAGTTTCCAACCGGTTAATGCTGCAGAAGGCGAGCAGTTTACAATTTACGGAAACTTCTTCCTTGATCCTATCGTACTTGTAGGTGATGTTGAAGCACAAATAGTTTCAAGTACACTGACAGAAATTGTAGCGATAATGCCTCCCGGATCTCAGTACAAAAATGTAGCTGTTAAATCTATTTCAGGTACAACTGAATGGGGTACGGCTGTAGGTACAGCTATATATGATGATGCTTTTTATTCTCCATGGACAATAGAAGATTGGAATAACCATGTATACGTTACAGATCAATCAAAAGCGTATCAGGGAAAAACATTCATTAAAAAAGAAATAGAAGGATGGGGTAATATCCAGGGGAACTGGGCATGGAATGACCAGCTTACTCCTTACACAGGAATTCACTTCTATGTTCGTTCAGACGATGCCGCTAAGTTACAGCTTATTTTTAACGGAGACTGGGTTGACAATGTTGCCCGTCAGTTTGCAACATCTACAGAATGGACTGAGATACGTTTTACATGGGCACAACTGGGTAATCCTGCTGCACTGCAAAACATCAGTTTCAAAGAATTTACAGGTGCAAAACATAACTACTATTTTGACAATATTGGTTATACTACTGATTAAGTTTATAACTATAAATTGTTTTTTGTGTAACATTCCCTGAAGTTACTTCAGGGAATGTTTTTTAATTAAACATGATCCATAACATGTTATCAGGTTTTTAGATTCAGCCTTAAAAGCAACAATTACACAGAAAAATCTACATACATTAAACTCTGTTTAAACGCCAAATAAACATTCTATGAAAAAATTATTCTATTCACTATTATGCATGGCCTGGGCAGCTGCGGCAACCGCTCAGGGAAACAACTACGTGCAGGATTATACAAAATACCAGGGATTGGCAATGACGCCTCCCATGGGTTGGAACAGCTGGAACAAATTTGCCTGTAACGTAGATGAAAATCTAATAAAACAAATGGCAGATGCCATGGTAACAACAGGCATGAAAGACGCCGGTTACACCTATATAAATATTGACGATTGCTGGCATGGTGACCGTGATGAAAAAGGTTTTATTCACCCCGACCCTACCCGATTCCCTTCAGGGATGAAAGCCCTGGCTGATTATGTACACAGTAAAGGATTAAAGCTTGGGGTTTACTCTGATGCAGGTTCGCAAACCTGTGGTGGAAGGCCCGGAAGCCGTGGTTATGAATTTCAGGACGCTTTAACCTATGCCGAATGGGGTATTGATTACCTTAAATATGATTGGTGCAACACTGAAGGCCTCAAAGCTGAAGGTGCTTATAAAACCATTACTGCAGGCCTTAAAAAAGCAGGTCGCCCAATTGTATTGAGCATTTGCGAATGGGGTACTGACAAACCATGGGATTGGGGACAAAATGTTGGCCACCTATGGAGAACTACGGGTGATATCTATAACTGCTTTGATTGCATAAAAGATCATGGCAGCTGGAAGGCATTTGGTGTTATGCAGATACTTGACATGCAGAAAGACCTTCGCCAGTATGCAGGCCCGGGACACTGGAATGACCCCGACATGCTTGAAGTAGGTAACGGACAATTAACTCCCGGAGAAGACAGGGCACATTTTACAATGTGGGCTATGATTGCAGCTCCACTGATCGCAGGCAACGACCTTCGAAACATGGACAAAGAAACACTGGAAGTACTTACCAATAAAGACGTAATTGCTATAAACCAGGATAAACTGGGGATACAAGGTTTTAAAATATCAGAAGATGCAGGATTGGAAGTATGGGCAAAACCATTAGTTAATGGTGACTGGGCTATTGCTTTCCTTAACAGAAGTACCATTACTAAAAAGATAGATTTTAACTGGGCCCTGCATAAGGTATATGATGATATCAATAAGCTTGACGCTTCTTTTGGCAGTACAACATATACTATTAAAAACCTTTGGAATAAAAAAGACAAAGGTACAGCCACGACAAAAAAAGCATTAAAAGCAGAAATTCCGGCTCACGATATACTTACCCTGCGTCTTACAAAACAAAAATAAAATGACACAGTCCTTTAAAATAACAATAGCAGCCTTTTTGATAGGTTTTTCAGGCTTTTCCCAGGTAAAAGAGCATGGACAGCTTAGCGTAAAAGGCACCCAGCTGATAGATAAAAACGGGAAACACGTAATGCTTCGTGGCATGAGCTACGGCTGGCATAGCTTTTGGCCCCGATTTTATAACCCACAAAGCGTAAAATGGCTAAAAGACGACTGGAATGTAAATATTGTACGCGCTGCAATGGGAATTGAAGTTGGCTCTAAAGGCTTAACTTATAAAGAAAACCCTGCAGATGCCAAGGCTAAGATAAAAGCTGTAGTAGATGGTGCTATCAAAGAAGACATCTACGTGATCATTGACTGGCACAGCCACAATATAAACCTCGAAGAAGCCAAAGCTTTTTTTGATGAAATGTCAAAAACATACGGCAGCAAACCAAACGTTATTTATGAGATATTCAACGAACCGGATGACGAAAGCTGGGCCGATATAAAAGCCTATAGCGAAGCGGTAATAAAAGTTATACGTAAAAACGATCCGGACAATATTATATTGGTAGGTTGTCCTCACTGGGACCAGGACATTAACCTGCCTGCTGCAGATCCTATAAAAGGATATGACAACCTGATGTATACCGTACACTTTTATGCGGCTACACATAAACAGGAGCTGCGCGACCGCACTGATGCAGCGTTACAAAAAGGACTGCCTGTATTTATTTCGGAATGTGCAGGAATGGAAGCAACCGGCGATGGCCCGCTAGACCTGGTTGAATGGCAAAATTGGATAGACTGGATGGAAGCCAGAGGCATCAGCTGGGTAACATGGTCCGTTTCGGATAAAGATGAAACCTGCAGTGTCCTTCAAAAATCAGCTTCATCTAAAGGGGGATGGAAACAAACCGACCTTAAAGAAAGTGGAATTAAGACTCGTGAATATTTACGAAAATTGAATAAAAAATAAGTTGAGTTAGTTTTATTTGGGTCAGAATCGTCCGGAAATAGTTTTCGGGCGATTCTTTTTTTATTCTAATAAGCTCTCGAGTGTTACATGCTCATTGTTTATAGCATATATAATAAGCCCTATCATGTTTTTGCACTCTGTTTTGCGCAACAGGTTGTTCCTGTGGCCTTCAACTGTCCTGGTGCTCAAAAACAATTTTTCGGCAATTTCTGCACCACTAAATTGTTTACATATAAGCTTCAGCACTTCTATCTCACGATTAGTAAGCTGCTCATCAAGATACCTGCTCTTTACCTTTTTCTTTGGCGATATAAGGTATTCATGTATTACCTGAAGTACTTCGTCATTATAATAAAAGCCATTAGCATATACTTCATTAATTGTTAGCATCAATTCCTGTGGTGTGGTATTCTTCACAAGATAAGAAGCCGCTCCTACATCTATCATATTGGCTATAAACGATTTTGTATTATAGCTTGTAAGCGCAATTATTTTTATCTCTGGGAATTCTTCATGAATTATCCTGGTAGCCTCTACCCCATTCACGATAGGCATTTTAAGATCTATTATGATGATATCCGGGTTACTTCCGTTACTACTGTTTTCGCGTAAAAAAGCAATGAGCTCTTCGCCATTAGAGGCTTCAAAAATTATATCAATATTTTTTTTTCGCTGCAGTAAGAATGCGATTCCTTTTCTGAATAAAACTTCATCATCTGCTAATGCGATCCTGATATTTTCCATAACTAAAAATTAAAAACTATGTTAACTCCCTTATTGACTACCGATTCAATTTTTATAGAGCCTTCAAGAAATATGATGCGGCTTTCAATATTTTTCATGCCAAGCCCAGTCTTTTTATTTTTAAGCATCTTACTGTCAAAGCCTCTTCCATTATCCGAATAGTTGCATGTAACCTTCCCTTCTTTCTGATCAATAAGAATTGAAATTACAGTTGCTTTACCATGTTTGATGGAATTGTTCATCAGCTCCTGCATTATCCTAAAAACATGCAGGTGCCTGTTTTTATCCTTATCATCAAACTTTACATTATTTTCGTAATGAACTTCAATAGACTTAGTGCTGTTAAGATCAAAACAAAGTTCTTCAAGACCGGCATGAAGCCCAAACTTATCCAGCACCGGAGGCAATAGATCGTGGGCAATTCTTCTGGAATTAGCAAGTGCCTTAGATACAAGATTAATAATATTGCCGGTAATATCGGCCGTTTCCATTTCGGTTAAATCAGGTGTAGTAAGCAAATGGCTGTTAAGCGATACTATATTCAGTTTAGAGCTTATATCGTCGTGAAGATCCTGGGCTATACGTTTCCTTTCGGTTTCCTGAACTTCAAGCGTTGCCAAAATAAGGTCTCTTTGGTATTCAATCTCAAGGTTCTTTTTTTCCAGTTCTTTCTGAATTATTTTTTTCTTTGAAAAATGAAAGAATAACAGAAGTATCATTCCCATAAAGAACATCAGGAAGATACCGGTTATAACTATCAGGCCCGTCTGGTTGGTTTGAGATAAAAAGTCTGTTTCCATTCCCACAAAATTAACAATTGATATACAACAAATAATAATGCGTTTATATTCCAGATGAAATCACTGATTTCCCGGTTGAATGACACTATTGAAGTAGCCGAAACAAAAATAAGTGAACTGCTTATCAAATAAATAAATATCCCTATTGTAACAGTATGAAAATTCAATTGCTTAGAAATTAACTCCAGTAAATACATTACAGCATAAACTATGAGTGTACATGTTGTAACAAGTAGCCCTAAAGAATTGAATTCAAAATAAAGCTTGGGCTGCATCCAATATTGAATAATTAACCCTACTACAATGATAGATGCCGAATATTTTACAATATTTTTTTTTTTAGTGCTTATACCTGAAAAAAGGTAATAAAAGAAAATGCTAAGTAATATAAAAGGAAAAAAAAGGTAATATGTACTTATAAAATGATTGTTAATGTTATTAGATGCATATACCTCTGTCACTAATTGTATAATAAACAGAGACAAAAGGTATACTACAAAAACTTTATAGGCTTTGCTCCTTTGAGCAAAGCCTATTGAGTAAATAATAGTATTGATCAGCAGAGTACAAAGCCCTACATAGGATAATACTTTTAATATAACTTTTAACAAATACATTAACTTTTCGTTAGGTTCAGCTCACTGCTGTTGTCACAGGCGTTAGGACATGGCCTTGTCATATCATAGATATTGTTACCTGCTTCTTTTCCAGGAAGCAGATCGATAAAAGTCTGAGTAACCTTATCATATTTAGTACCTACAAACATAAGTTTTTCAAATCCGTTGTCGTCAACTCCTAAATAGCCTCTTACCGCATCAATTTCTTCAGTAAGTATATTCTGAAAATCTTCTTTTGGAATCAGGAAGGCATGAAGTTCATTGTGCGTGTAATATGTGCCTTCTTGTTTTCTCCATCTTTTAGCATAGCGTATAGCATCTGTTAATTCGATAGTGTCTACTGGTTTTTCTTGTGCCATAATATAAATAATAAATTGGTTACTGTTGGTTATAATCAATCAGATAAAGAGGCAAGTTAATTGTTTCCTGAAACAATTATTGCTATCAAAGATAAAATAATTATTAAGCAATTATTTACAATCAACCGCTTGTTTTCTGCCGTAAATGTACATTCTCTTTTTTATAAATCTATCAAATGCTAAAAAACATCTTTTAACGGAATAAAAATCAGGTAAAAGTACGCGGTTTTGGCTTCACCCCATTATCTAATTTAGCATCAATCAATTAAACCAACTATCAACTTTAAAAACTCAAGCATTATGGAAGAATTTATTGGAATCGTAAAATTATTTGCTGGAAATTTTGCCCCTAAAGGTTGGGCACTTTGCAATGGTCAACTTTTATCTATAGCACAAAACACCGCACTTTTTTCAATTTTAGGTACTACCTATGGTGGCGACGGACAAACAACATTTGCGCTGCCAAACCTTCAGGGTAGAGTACCTCTAGGAACAGATACTTCCGGCAAATATCCCGCTGGTTCTATGGCAGGTAGCCCTAGTGTAACACTAACTACACTACAAATACCGTCACACACACACACCGGTGCAGGTACTGTATCTGTAAGTCCGGCTGATGCAACCGCCTCTGTACCTGTAAAAGGTATGTCGATAGCTACACCGGGGGGATTAGTATCAAGGGTGTTTACAGGAACCTTAGGTTTTGCTACTTCTTCACCAAGTGTAGATCTAACCAGTAACATTACAACAGGTGCAGCAGGCGGCGGCCAACCTGTAAATGTAATGCAGCCTTACATGGCAATGAACTATATTATATGCACATCGGGAATTTTCCCTTCAAGAAATTAATCAGGATTATTTACAACCCGTTCTTTTAAATTATGTGACCATTGGGGAATATCGCTAAAGTCGTATACCAATTGAATACCTGAGTAACCTGTCAGACTATACATTGACACTATACAGTAGGGATTTGTAATATAGGACTCAGCTGTCTTTAACTCGATGTCGTCATAGATTATAAGTTCGGTAAAAACACAAACATCAGGGTGATTGGTAAAATTATCCGGCAGTTCATAAAAGTTACTTTCAAATTTACAATCGTAACTCGGGCTGCTAAAAAGTTCTTTGTTTACTGTAAATAATCTATCAACAAATACACGATGGAGATAGGGCTGCAATTCGTTGTGGCCCTTTACCTCGTTTATAGCATTCTTAAGATAGGGCTCGTAGTCAAAAAAGGTATATGTAAGATCTATGCTTATTGCCTCCGGTATCAATATGCCATGAGGAGGCAGCTGAGGAACAATGTTTTTTACGATGGCAACCTGGGGCTCGCGCGTAAGACCGTAATGCATGGTCTCTGATATTGCGAGGTCAATTATAAAATCATTTGGTGTACGATATGTGATGGCATCAGTTTCAATTAATTGCAGCTGATAATCGTCAAGGCCGATAACCGATATAAGATTGTGTACAGATTCTATTGATGATGCATTAATGTCTAGCAATATGGCATTAATCCTGCCTTTATCGAATAAAGGAAGTAACGGCAGGATTAACGTTGCATAAGGGCCACAGCCCGCATAGAGTATATTAATGCTTCTGTCTGGAAAATCATTGCACAGCTTCGTCAAAGCCTTATGTACGCCTTTAATAAAATACACCGTTCGTAAATAATCATCAACACAATCGGCAGCGCCTGAGCTTGATAAAGCAACACCGCCTTTAACAACGGTTTCATTGATCTCAGAAGGCCTGTTTGTCGTTATCTTCTTATAATAATCTGATAGGTTTTTTGCGAATTTTACATAATTATCAACAGTATTTAACGAAATAATAGACTCAACAATAACCTTAAGCTCGTGTTTTTGCATAATTTTAAATATCTTTAACATCTTTTAAGATATGGCAAAATAAGTCAAAAATATAATGCAACCCCTCAAATAGATAAAAATTCAATTTTCTAAATTATGAAAAAACTCTACTTACTATTAACATTTATGTTTTTTGCGGTACAGCACATTGCTGCGCAAACTACTGAAGAAACGTTTGAAGGAGCCACCCACCTTCAGTCAAGTTTCACAAGTGGCTCCGCAACATTCAATATGAGCGGGCCATATGGCTTTAATGTCTTTGATTCTCCATCTACTGGATTGGGTTATAATGCTTCAAGTAATTTTATACAAGTCAATGACCCGGCAAATCAGCCCGTTTTAGGCCAGACAGGTGTTATTACTATCGCTAGTGGCTTCTTCAAGCTAAATAGCCTTTGGATCTATCTAACAGGTGTTGCAGAACAATATCCTAATGTTAGCTTTAATGGAGCAGCCGGATCGGTTACATTTGTTGGAAAACTGGGCGGAGTAGAACAATTTAGTGTTATAAAAACATATCCAAGCTCAAATATAGGCTATGGTCTGCCAGGAAATGGCTTTAATTCTGTTGATTTCACCGCTCAGTCGGGTCTTAGTATAGACCGGCTTGAAATCCAGCTAAGTGGCAATTACGATTATTTTGCAATAGATAATTTTAAATGGACGGCCAATACAACTCCTACAATAGGTACAACAGGCACTTTAAGTGCCTTTTCTTCATGTGCGGGCTCAGTATCAGCTTCTCAGAATTTTTCAGCAACCGGAACTAATCTAACAGCTGGAATAAGTGTAGCCGGACCTACAGGATATGAATTTTCAGCAACATCAGGGGGAACCTATACTACGACACTTTCACTTCCATCAACCGGCGGTACAGTATATGCAAGGCTCTCTGCTTCTGCTACGGGTAACCCGGGCGGAAATATCACATTGACATCTACCGGAGCTACTTCCCAAACTATTGCTGTAAGCGGTACAGTAACAGCAATACCTAATGTAACTGTTAATCCTACAGCAAAAACCGTTTGTGCCGGATCGAACACTACTTTCAGCGTTACAGCAACTAATTCTCCCAATTATCAATGGCAGGTTAGTACAGGATCCGGATTTAGTGACTTGACTAATACAGCTCCTTATTCCGGTGTTACTACTTCTACACTTACAATAACAGGAGTAACTGCTACAATGAATAACTATCAATACAGGGCAAAACTAATAAACGGTTCATGTACCGACAATTCTAACAGTGCTGCCTTAACTATCCCTACTGCACTTGGCAGTTCAATATCCACACAAAACAATGTTACTACTTATGGTGGCAATAATGGTTCTGCAACCGTTGCCGCTACAGGAGGTACAACACCATATTTTTACTCATGGTTCCCTTCAGGCGGGACAGCTGCAGGAGCATCAGGCCTTACAGCCGGTACTTATACCGTAACTATTACTGACAGCACTCCAAATGGTTTGGGAGGGTGTACTAAAACACAAACGGTAACCATTGCACAACCTGCCGGTGTTTCAGCATCGGTAACTTCATTAAGTGCCTTTTCTACTTGTAGTGGCACAGCATCAACAGCACAAAGCTTTACCGTAAGCGGTGGCTCAGGCTTAACGGCTAATGTTATAGTAACAGCCCCAACCGGCTATGAGGTGTCTTTATTGCCAGGTTCAGGTTATGGAGGAACTGTAACTATTACACCATCAGTCGGAAACATAACTACCACCACTATACATGCACGCCTGGCCTCTACAGCAACAGGTACTCCGGTAGGAAATATTACAGTTTCATCTACAGGTGTAACTACCAAAAATGTAGCGGTAACCGGAACGGTAAATGCAATAACTTTTACAACGCACCCATCTGACAGTTCTGTTTGTCCAGGAGGGGATACAACCTTTACAGGAGCTGCATCAAACGCAACAGGCTATCAATGGAAAGTTAGTATTGCAGGTGGCCCCTTCAATAACGTTACCAATACGGCTCCATATTCGGGCGCTACAACGGCAACGCTTACTATAACCGGTGCTATAGCAGGAATGAATGGCTACCAATACAGGCTTGACGCTACAGGAAGCTGTCCTACAGCCTCTTCTAACGTTACCACACTTACAGTGGGTGGAACTCCTGCTGTTACAGGAAATCCAGCTAACAGAACTATCTGCACAGGATTTAACACTACTATTAGTGTTGCAGCTACAGGTGCATCAATCTACCAGTGGCAGGTAAGTATTGACGGTGGCAATAACTATAATGATATAGCTAATGGTGCGCCTTACTCAGGAGTTACTACTCCAACGCTTACTGTAACAGGTGCTACTAGTGCTATTACAGGATACCGATACAGATGTACAGTAGGAAATGGCTGTACTTCTACAAATTCAAGCGGGGGTATACTGTCAGTAATTACTATCATAATAGGTCAAAGCCAGACAAACGTAACCACTTATGGAGGCAGTAACGGAACTGCCACTGCCACACCTAGTGGAGGCATTTCTCCTTATACATATTCATGGTCTCCTTCAGGTGGTTCAGCAGCGACTGCAACCAACCTTCCAGCAGGTACCTATACGGTAACAGTTAAAGATGATATTAATTGCCAGACTACTTCTGCCAATTATGTTATAACACAACCTGCCGGTGTAGCAACTTCTGTAAGTACACTCACTGCTTTTGCTACTTGTAGCGGGACAGCTTCTGCAAATAAGACCTTTACTGTAAATGGCGGTGGTTTAACTGCCGACCTTGTTGTAACCGCTCCTACAGGATATGAAGTTTCATTAACATCCGGTTCTGGTTATGGAGGCAGTGTATCGCTTACTCAAACAGGTGGCAATGTAGCTACAAGAACTATATATGTACGCATGGCTGCTACAGCATCGGGTACAATGAACGGAAATGTTACGGTTACATCAACAGGTGTTACTACTAAAAATGTTACAGTAACCGGTTTGGCATCAAACTTAAGCGCTTCATCCTATATCGTTAGCAACGTAAGCTGTTTTGGAGGTAATAACGGCAGCATTGACCTTACGCCTTCAGGAGGACAGATACCTTATACCTATAACTGGGGCGGCGCCTCAACGCAAGACAGAACATCCATCGTTTCAGGCACTTACTCCGTAACTATTACTGACAATAACAGTTGTACTTATACTATCAATAATATTGTTGTAGGACAACCTGCAGCAGCACTTAGTGCCGCTGCGGGAGGAGGTAAAACCGATGTTTCTTGTTTTGGAGGAAATAACGGAACTGCAACAGTAGCTCCAACAGGAGGTACAACAACATATACTTATTTATGGGATACCAGCCCGCAACAGACAACAGCTACTGCTGTAGGACTTACTGCCGGAACATATACAGTGACGGTAACTGATGCTAATGGATGCCAGGCTACAAGGACCTTTACCATAAATCAACCAGCTGCAGCACTTAACGTCAACACAGGCGGAGGTAAAACCGACGTATCTTGTAACGGAGGTGCTAATGGTACTGCTACAGTTGCACCTACGGGAGGTACAACAACATATTCGTATTTATGGGATACAACACCAACACAAGCAACAGCTACTGCTACAGGACTATCTCAAGGAACATATACAGTGACAGTAACTGATGCTAATGGATGCCAAAGAACAAGGTCGTTTACGATCAACCAGCCATCAACATTAGTCGCAACGACAGGTACAATAAATAATGCAAGCTGTAACGGAGGGGCTAACGGATCGGCTCAGGTAATTGCATCGGGAGGTACGCCTGCATATACATATTCATGGAATACAACGCCGGTTCAGACAACTGCGACCGCAAACGGATTATCTGCAGGTACTTATACTGTAACCGTAAAAGATGCTAAAAACTGTGAAACAACTCAAGACTTTACGATCAGTGAACCTGCGTCTCTACTTGTAGCTACTGCTGCTTCACAAACCGATGTATCATGTAACGGTGGTGTTAACGGAATGGCTACAGTAAGCGCAACAGGCGGTACCGGAGCATATACCTATTCATGGACACCTTCAGGCGGTACAGCAGCAACGGCATCGGGACTTGGTGCAGGTACATATACTGTAACTGTTAAAGATGCTAATAACTGTACTGATACACAAAGCTTTACCATTCTTCAGCCTGCGAATGCAGTTACAGCCTCTGCTGTGGCACAAACTAATATAGCCTGTCGTGGGAATGCTACAGGTTCAGCTACCGTGAGTGCATCAGGTGGTACAGGAGCATACACCTATTCATGGGCTCCAACAGGTGGTACATTAGCTACTGCTTCAAATCTTACGGCAGGAACGTATACTGTAACCGTTACGGATGCCAATGGCTGTACAGATACAGAAACCTTTACCTTAACACAGCCTGCAGCAGCATTAGCCACAACGGCAGGTACTATAAACAATGTAAGCTGTAACACGGGGGCTAACGGATCGGCTCAGGTAATCGTAAGCGGTGGTACCACCCCTTATACATACAATTGGGACGGTACACCTATAGGAGATGGTACTGCTACTATTTCAGGATTATCAGCAGGGACATACAATGTAACTGTCACTGATGGCAATGGTTGCCAGGCAACCAGGGCATTTACAGTAACACAGCCAGCTCCACTTGTTGCCTCTTTTGGTTCACAAAACAACGTTAGCTGTAATGGAGGAACTAATGGAATGGCAACAGTAGCCGTTACAGGCGGAACCGGAACCTATACTTACCTTTGGAATCCTACGGGAGGAACAGCAGCATCAGCATCTGGATTGCCTGCAGGAAACTATACTGTTATCGTAAAAGATGCTAATCTTTGCCAGACAACTCAAAGTTTTACAATTTTACAGCCAGCAGTATTAACATCTACAATATCAAAAACAGATGTTTTATGTAATGGAGGCGCTACAGGCACTGCATCAGTAATCGCTTCGGGAGGAACACTGGCTTATACTTATCTATGGTCGCCTTCAGGAGGTACTGCTGCTACAGCTTCAGGGCTTGCTGTAGGAAACTACAGTTGCCTTATAACCGATAATAACGGATGTTTTATAACCAAAAACATTACTATCAATCAGCCTTCCATATTAGGTGCAACGACATCACAAACCAGTGCTAACTGCGTATCAGGAGGTACGGCATCTGTGTCACCATTTGGAGGAGTGAGCGGATATACTTATTTATGGGCTCCTGGTGGCGCAACAACTCAGTCTGTATCAGGTTTAGCCGCGGGCACGCATACCTGCCTGATTACTGATGCTAACGGTTGTACAGTTACTAAGACCATTATCATAACAACTACAAATACGCTTGTAGCTTCTACCTTCCAAAATGACCTACTGTGTAATGGTGTTAACACAGGCACGGCAGGAGTCATTCCTGCAGGAGCACCAGGTCCGTATACTTATGTATGGTCTCCATCGGGAGGTTCGGCAGATACTGCATCAAATCTTGCAGCTGGAAATTATAGTGTAGTAATCACTGCTTCTAACGGCTGTTCTATAACCAAGAATTTTACTATAACTCAGCCAAGTGCTCTTGTAGCAACTGCAGGTACAGTATCTAATGTAAGCTGCAATACAGGGAATAACGGTATGGCTTCTGTAAATGTAACAGGAGGTACAGGCGCATATACTTATTTATGGGCTCCTTCTGGAGGTACAGCGGCTACTGCCAATGGACTGGCTGCCGGAACTTATACTGTAACTGTTAAGGATGCTAATCTTTGCCAAACGACACAAAGCTTTACTATCACACAACCTAATGCCCTTGTTGCCTCTGTTGGTTCGCAAACCAATGTAAGCTGTAATGGAGGAACTAACGGTTCGGCTACTGTATCAGTAACAGGCGGCACGGGAACATATACTTATCTATGGATGCCTTCAGGTGGTACAGGAGTTACAGCAAGCGGATTAGCAGCGGGTACTTATACTGTAACTGTTAAGGATGCCAATCTTTGCCAGACTTCACAAAGCTTTACCATAACTGAACCGGCTGCACTTACAGCAACCACTTCACAAACTAATGTTTTATGTAACGGAGGTTCTACAGGTACAGCCTCAGTAACAACCAGCGGAGGAACAGCAGCATATACCTATTTATGGGCTCCAACCGGAGGAACAGCCGCCGCTGCAACAGGATTGGCTGCAGGTACATATACCTGTACTATCACCGATGTTAAGGGATGCTTTATTATTAAAACATTTACCCTGACACAACCTTCTTCATTAGTAGCATCAGCCGGAACTCAAAACAACCTGAGCTGTAACGGTGGTGCTAATGGTAGTGCAACTGTAAACGTAACAGGTGGAACAACTCCATATACGTATGACTGGAACGGTACCCCTATAGGAGATAACACAGCAACTATTTCAGGCCTTATGGCAGGAACATATACTGCGACTGTAACAGATGCTAAAGGCTGTACAACCAACCAGATATTTACAATAACACAGCCTTCGGCACTGGATGCAACTACATCACAAGTTAATGTATCGTGCTTTGGCGCAAGCAATGGTTCAGCTTCAGTAGTTGTAACAGGCGGTACAGGAGCATATACTTATTTATGGGCACCTTCAGGAGGTACAGCTGCTACTGCCAATGGACTAGCAGTTGGAACATATACTGTAACTATAAAAGATGCTAATTTGTGCCAAATAACAAAATCGGTTACTATAACCTCTACACAGGCACTTACAGTAATACCTACACAAACCAATGTTAGTTGTAACGGAAATTCGAATGGTACAGCCAGTGTAGCAGTTACAGGAGGTTCAGGAACGTACACTTACTCTTGGGCACCTTCGGGAGCAACTACATCATCCGTAACAGGACTGGCACCGGGTACATATATTGTAACCATAACCGATAGCAACGGATGTACAAAAACACAGAGTTTTACAATTACACAACCTCCGGTTTTAGTAGTTAATGGCTCTACAACCAATATAACCTGTAACGGAGGCGCTAATGGATCGGCTACGGCTACAGCAACAGGAGGGACACCGGGATATACATATTCATGGGCACCTTCGGGCGGCACAGCTGCTACAGCAACAGGATTATCTGTAGGTACTTATATATGTACAGTAACCGATGCTAATGGCTGCACGCAAACGCGAAATTTCACCATACTGCAACAGAATCCTATTGTGGTTACAACATCCCAGACAGATGTACTATGTCACGGAGCAACTACCGGCTCGGCTACGGTAAATGTAAGCGGTGGTGTACCGGGTTATAGCTATCTATGGGCTCCTTCGGGCGGAACTGCTGCTACAGCTTCAGGCTTAGGAGAAGGAACTTACACATGTACCATAACCGATGGCGCAGGATGTTTTGTTATACGCACATTTACAATCACTGCTCCTACTGCCATAACAGTCAGTATGAGCCAGACAAACGTAACCTGCTCAGGCAATAACGACGGAACTATCAATATTGAAGCTACCGGCGGCGGCGTAGGACCCTATACTTATACCTGGTCACCAGCTGTAGCTACGGGAACTGCTGCTTCAAATCTTGCTGCAGGAAACTATCGTGTAACTGTTAGCGATGCTAATGGCTGTACTGTAATACGAAATTTCAGCATTACACAACCTGCACCTCTTTCTGTTTCAATAGTAAAAACAGATGTTAGCTGTTTTGGTAATAACGATGGTACGGCACTTGCTCAAATTACCGGAGGTACCACTCCATATACTTATTCATGGGTATCATCGGGCGGAGGAACGCCAAATCCGACAAACCTTACAGCAGGTACATATACAGTTACTATAACAGATGACAACGGATGTACATTAACAAATACCATAACCATAAATCAGCCTCTTCAGGCTATTGTAACTAACCATCCTCAGGATGTAAGCATTAACCCTGGAGGTACTGCAACCTATACTGTTGCAGCAGTAAATGCTAATGCCTACCAATGGCAATTTAGCGATAACGGAACGAACTGGACCGATGTTACTGATGGTGGTCAAAACCCTGCATACTCAGGTGCTACTACTGAAACGCTTACAATTACTAATGTACCTGCCAGCTATAATGGATATTTATACAGGGTAGCTACAATAAATGGAACGAACTGTATTGTTTACTCTAATGCCACATCTTTAAATGTAAACAACGAACTTGAAGCTGTAGATGATGATTTTAGCAGTAATGCAATATTAGCAGGTACAGGCGGCATTGCCGGTGATGTTACTGATAACGATCTATTTAACAATATGTCTGTAAATGATTCGGATATTACGATATCAATAACTGATAATGACGGAATGTTTAATGCCTTTATAGATGATAATGGAAACCTTATTGTACCACCTACCGCTACAGTTGGTACCTATATTGTAACTTACAAAATTTGCGAAAATGCAGATCCTTCTAATTGCAGTACTGCCGAGGCAATCGTAGAAGTGACCAGTACCAGCGGTGCAAATGATTTCAGGAACCTGCAACTGAGTGTATATCCTAACCCGGCTACGACATCAGTATTTATAAAAATACCGGATTTTACAGATCATAAAAACTTAAAATTAAGTGTGCATGACCTTAACGGAAGACTGGTTAAAGAGGAACACCTTACTACCGAACTGCAAAAAGTTGAAGTAACCGGACTGGAATCAGGAGTGTATATTTTCATTATAAAATCTGATACGGCACAAGCCACCAGGAGAATTGTAGTCGACAAGAAGTTCTAATTGAATAAACCAACTATCAATATATATTTTAAAAAGAAACATCCCCTTTATGGGGATGTTTTGTTTTACAGGAAATTATAAACAAAAAAAAGAGCAGCGGCTTACTACCACGCTGCTCCCATCTAATAAATCTGAAATTATAAAAATCAGACCTTCTATATTTTAAAAAACAGGCAGGTATAGAGTTACAAAAGTAAAACAGCACTAATTTTATGGGGGGCTAAAAATACTGCTAACCTGCCTGTTTTTTTAACAATAATTTTGTAATTATTTATAAGTCAAATGTCACGCAAAATACACGACAAACTCAGGTAGAAAATACCTGTTTTTGTAAAACAGGTATTTTTACGCGTTAAGCCTTTTATATAACAGGAAGCTCATCAACACGGATAATGCTCTGCTGTATCGCATAAATAACCAAACCTGCAATATTCCTGGCTCCTGTTTTGGCAAACAGGTTATTTTTATGTCCTTCTGTTGTACGCTGGGTAATGTATAAAAGGTCACCAATTTCTTTTGCTGTTTTTTGCTGGCATATAAGTTTAAGTACTTCGATTTCCCTTTCTGACAGAAGTTCATCTTCCTGCAGTACCGGCTTAGGTACCTTGGCAGGTATCTGGTCCCTCAATACACTAAGCTGATCATCTTTAAAATAATACCCCTGCCTGTGCACAATACGAATAATATCTACAAGTTCTACCGGAGAGATTCCCTTTGGCAGGAAAGCCGATACGCCAGTCTTAAGCATAAAGCCCATAAACAGTTTTTGATAATGCGAAGAGATCACAATAACCTTTACTCCGGGATAATTATCCTTAAGCTGCTGGGTTACCTCTACCCCATCCATACCTGACATTTTAAGGTCAAGA
>NZ_JBTKVX010000020.1:0-90343 GCF_054457175.1 Flavobacterium hauense | reverse complement strand
GGTTTATTACAGTGCAGCAAGTGCGTTATCATAGTTAGGTTCATCTTTGATGTCGCCAACCTGCTCAGTATATTTCACGGTTCCTTCTTCATCAAGAATAATCACAACTCTTGAGTGTAGTCCCTGAAGTGGCCCATTAGCAACTGTAAGTCCGTATGCATTACCAAAGCTACCATCTCTGAAATCGGATAAAGAAATTACATTTTCAAGACCTTCGGCACCACAAAAACGATTTTGTGCGAATGGCAGGTCGCGAGAAATGCACAGTACTTTAGTATTTTCAAGAGAAGATGCTTTTTCATTAAATTTCCTCACAGATGTTGCACAAGTTCCTGTGTCAATGCTTGGGGATATATTTAATACAAGCTTACTGCCTTTAAAATCAGCTAGTGACACTGTTGAAAGATCTGTTTTTACAAGAGTGAATTCAGGTGCTTTTGTACCAGTTTGAGGAAGTTCGCCTGAAGTTGAAATTGGGTTTCCGCCCAGTAGAATATTAGCCATTTTCTGTATTTTGTTTTAGAAAAGCAAAAGTAAGGATTTCTAAACAGGTAAGCATCATAAAATGTGATTCCCAAAATAAAAAAATGCTTCCGAGTGGAAGCATTGCGAATGTGTATGGTGTTATTTTTAAAGATACATAAATAGCATACCGACACTCATAGCTATCATTAATCCGTCTTCAATGATAGTTACTGTGCTCATAGGGAGGTTAAAGACTGCACCAAGACAGGCGCATTGTATTTTCTTTTTATTCAGTACGCTTTGCAGCACACCAATAAGGCTTACAGACATCAGGATAGCAGTAAATGCATTGGTGAAAACAGGTTCGAAATCAAGAGCAAATGCCAGTCCCAACGCTAGTTCCAGGAATGCATAGATATAGCCCCACACCGGAATCTTTTTTGCAACGATGTCATACATAGCATAGCTGTTGGCAAAACCTTGTAGGTCAAGCATTTTGAAGAAAGAAAAAACAAGGAAGAATCCTGCCATGAAAACACGCATAAATGTCATGATTTCAAAACTGCCGGACCATAAAGAACTGATTGAAGAAATTACAGTTATATATCCAAAAATCAACAATATAGGTTTGTAGGTTGTAGCCCAGTTTTTGTTTTCTTCAGATTGCTCACCAAAGATGTTTTTGTCAGGTTTTGAAGGATTATTTCCTGCTTCAGTAAGCTGGTATTTCGGATAATCTTTAAGAGCATACTGTAAGTTTTCCGTTTGTATATGTTTACTCATTGTAACGTCAGCTTCGCTATTTTCCAGGTCAATTTTTACATCTGTTACATCGGGGATTTGTTTAAGCAGATAGCTTACTTTCGCTATACAGCCATCGCAGGTCATTCCGCTAACTTTATATGTATGTGTCATTATGATTGTTGTTAATTTATAATACAAATTTCGGAATAACAATCAATATGTCTCTTACGCTATTTCAGGAAAAGCTAATGATATTTACAGTTCGTCTATATTCCTGCGTTTGGTTTCCTTTATAGATTTGTAGAAGGTTGGGGTGAGGCCTGTCACCTTTTTAAACTGGCTCGAAAGATAGGCAGCACTACTGTAGCCAAGGCTATCAGCTATTTCGGCAAGTGAAAGTTCGTCATATACCAGTAACTCTTTTACTTTCTCGATACGTTGGGCTATGTAATATTTTTCTATTGTTGTGCCTTCAATTTCAGAAAAAAGATTGCTTAGATAAGTGTAATCATAATGTAGCTTTTCGCTTAACCAAACTGATAAGTTGGTTTTAAGTATCTCGTCAGAGTGATGGACCAGATATACAATTTCAGTTTTGATCTGTTCAATAATGCGGCTTTTCTTGTCACCAATAAGCTCAAATCCAATTTTTTTGAGGGATTGTTCTAATTGATGTTGTTCATCTGCTGAAAGATCATTGACTATTTCAGCCTCTCCCAGTTCAAGAGAAGTTATGATGATGTCCATTTGCTCCAGTTCATTACGAACGGCTGTAATACAACGGGGACATACCATGTTTTTTATGTAGAGGTGCATTAGGTTTTAGTTTAAAATGTAAAGCTAAACATTCTGAAATAAAAAACGCTCCCGATTTGGGAGCGTTTACTATTATAAGCTATGGTTGTCTGACAAAAACGTCACCACCAATTTTAATTTTATCGGGAGTAATAAAAGTTAATGTTTCCACACCCGGTTCAGGCTCTCCCGGTGTAGTGATGGTTATTGTATTTCCACTTAGGGTATATGTGCAATCTTCAGAATAATTATCAGTTGTTGAAGTGTCTGGATCATCTTGAATAACATTACAATTTTCATCTTTACCTACGTTGCCATTAACTATAATATCTGACCCTGTCACGTTAAAGGTGTTTTCAGTAAAAGTAACTGTCGCATGTAGTGTTGTGTACCCACCTGTAACGATATTTGGACACATTTGGAATCCGTAAGTTGAAACATATTGCCCGGGCAGGAATCCATTATTAAAAGATTCCATATTCCATGTTCCAATAAGTTGATTTTTTTTCTCTACATTAATTGATATAGTACCTGAAAGCGTAGTATAATCATCTTTATATGTATATTTAAGTTTACTGGCTATTGGAAATTGAGTAGGAGAGCCAGTAATCTTTATTTTTAAGCTTATTTGTCCACTATTTAAAAAGGAAACTGAAACCAATGAAAGATTTGGATGGTCAATGCTAAATGTAATGTCATCATAAATTGTCTGGTCTACATCAGTATTTACGGCCTGAACATTTTCCGTCATTTTTTCAAGCGGGATTGGTTTAAATGAAACAAACGGAATTTTGTTAAGCGTCTCTATGATTACGTTTATTTTTGCAGCATAATAGTTATACCTGTTAAAATCTTTAAAATACACAGCTAAGTCACCTTTAGCTGCCGCTGCACTCGTTGTAGTTAGCTTTTTCTCTGCAAGGTCTAACGATATTGTAGTAGCGGTATTATCCTGAAACAGTAATTCATTCCCGCCTCTATCTAATTCTCCTGTTATCCCTTCAAAAACAAGACCTAAAGTGTCTAAATTTCGTTGTTGTAATTTTACCTGGGTTTGAATTGATTTTATAAAACCTACAGCTGCAACTGCAACACCTAATATCTTATCAGCACCTGTAGGGCCAAAAATAGCAGCAACTGAACCTCCGGCAGCTAACAAAACTGCTGCGCTGTGCTGAGTTATAAGGGCTATATCACTTAAGGTAATTCTATCGCCCGGATTCGAAAAATTAGTTAACAGAATTGCATCAAAAAGAGTTTTATTGGACTTATACATAACTGCCATTTGAGTTTGCTCATCAATAGTAGCATTTTCAAAATAGTTATTAAAACTTTCCAATGTGCTTTTTACATCTGCAGACTCCTGACTGTCGTCCAGTGTTAGCTTAAAAGTATCCATATTTGCCAATAGTGGTTCAATTGTCTCTTCGGCTGATGCATCAAGTATTACATCTTTAACTGTATAGTGTATTGTAGCACTTAAGGCTGGTATTATCAAATCCTGATTACCAAGAGTTGTAGTATAAGGCACAAAAAATGAAAGTTTATTTTCTTCAGTCTTAAGAATTTTTATATCCTGTCCGTTAAAAATGGCATCATATTCATTTTCTTTAAGTTCAGTACCTGCATCCACCGTTACAATTTGTGAACGGAAAACGTCACCACCGGTTTCATCAATTGGCGCTTTGGAGTCGTCATCTTTTGAACATGAAATTATCAGCGTAATGGCCAATAAAAAAAGTAATAGTTTCTTCATAAGTGTGTAAATTTGAATTCTCAAAGTTATAGCCATCATGTAAAGCAAACAATCCCTATTTTAAGGTATATTTTAATAAAAAAACGCTCCCGTTTCCGGAAGCGTTTCTAATTATTTGTGTGAGTTTACTCTTTGTCGATGGCACCAAGAACCCTTTTCATAAAAGTATTCAGAGCTTCTTTTTTATCGGTACCGTCTTTGATCATCTTGTTTACCTCAAGCGCACCATACATATTAGAGATAAGCTCTCCTATAACGTCAAGCTCTTCATCTTTTAAGGATGGCACTTCAGTAAGTGCTTCAAGCACTTCCAGGGTTTCAATAATATAATCCTGGTCATTGTCTTCAATGAACTGAGTTAAATGCTTAATTACCGGTAACTTCATTGACTAGATCAGTTAAAACTTCAACTTTATTTGTTTGTACCTGGTTTACAAGTGCTCCATTTTTGAATGTAGCAAATGTAGGCAGGTTATCAACCTTTGCCAGTTTCCTTGATTCAGGGAAATTTTCAGCATCGGCAATAACAAACGTTACATTTTCATTCTCAGTAGCCATTTTTTTGAATTTTGGCTTCATGATCCTGCAGTTACCGCACCATCCAGCAGAGTACTGTACTACTACAGTTCCATTGCCGGCAACGATTTCTGCTAAATTATCCTTTTCAAGTTCTTGCAACATGATCTTTAATTTTTTATTAGTTTGCAGAAAGGTAAGATGCTACACCTGTACGGTCAGCAGTCATTGCTTCTTTTCCTTCTTCCCAGTTTGCAGGACAAACTTCACCTTTAGTCTGAACGTGCGTGTAAGCGTCAATCAACCTTAGGTATTCAGCTACGTTACGGCCAAGTGGCATGTCGTTAACGCTTTCGTGGAAAATTTTTCCTGTTTCGTCAACAAGGTAAGTAGCTCTGTACGTTACATTAGAACCTGTAAGAACAACTGAATCAGTCTCGTCATTGTATTCAGAAGACTCAATATCAAGGATTCCAAGGATGTTAGAAAGATTTCTGTTAGTATCAGCAAGGATAGGGTAAGTTACACCTTCGATACCACCTTTATCTTTTGGAGTGTTTAACCACGCAAAATGAACTTCGTTAGTATCACATGATGCACCAATAACAACTGTATTTCTTTTTTCGAACTCACCTAAAGCAGCCTGGAAAGCGTGAAGCTCAGTTGGACATACGAAAGTGAAGTCTTTAGGATACCAAAATAGTAGTACTTTTTTGTTATTGTTTACTGCTTCTTCAAAGATGTTGATCTGAAGGTTGTCTCCCATTTCTGAGATAGCGTCAACTGCAATGTTTGGGAATTTTTTTCCTACTAATGACATAATGTATTTTTTAGGGTTTATTATTTTTTACAGTTGCAAAAATAGATAATAAGGCAATTACTATGTTATGATAAACATCATATTTTCTTATGTTCAGATAGAAAATTCCTATGTATATAAAATTGGGTTATCTATATGAATTACGCAATCAGAACTTTCTTTTTTGGATTAAGTTTATATATTTGTTAATTGCATTGCTATAGCAATTTTAAAAAATACACCTAACTAAATGGCATTAAAAGATTTATTCAGAAAAAAGAATGTTCAGGATATATTAAATCAGGTAGATAATGCTGACGGGCATCAGTCGTTGGGAAGACATTTAAAGGTAAAAGACCTTGCTGCATTTGGTATTGCCGCTATTATTGGTGCCGGAATCTTCAGTACCATTGGTAAAGCAAGTGCGGATGGTGGGCCTGCTGTAATATTTCTTTTTTTGTTTACTGCTATAGCCTGTGGATTTGCCGCTTTTGCTTATGCAGAGTTTGCATCCATGGTGCCGGTATCCGGAAGTGCATATACCTATTCTTATGTGGCATTTGGAGAAATTGTTGCGTGGATAATTGGTTGGGCACTTATTATGGAATATGCTATTGGTAATGTTACCGTTGCAATATCGTGGAGTGATTATTTTACAGGATTGCTCGATAGCGGAGGGATACACCTGCCGCAATGGATCCAGATGGATTATCTTAGTGCTTCAAACGGATATCATGAAGCTGTGGCTTTAATGCAGGGAGGTAAAACTTTTGATAACCTCGATGCAGGCCTTAAGACTGCTTACCAGGCATACACAAATGCACCAACTATTGGTTCTTTGCATTTAGTTGCCGATTTACCTGCATTATTAATTATAGTACTTATAACTGCACTTGTATATCGTGGGATGAAAGAATCGCGTAATGCCAGTAACCTTATGGTTATTGTTAAATTATGTATTATTCTTTTAGTTATTGCTGTTGGGGTATTTTATGTAGATGTTGATAACTGGGATCCTTTTGCTCCCAATGGAGCTGCCGGAGTGCTTAAAGGTGTATCTGCTGTATTCTTTGCTTATATTGGATTCGATGCTATTTCAACTACGGCAGAAGAATGTGAGAATCCTCAGCGTGATCTTCCTAGAGGGATGATGTGGGCTATTATTATATGCACAATATTCTATATTCTTATTGCCTTGGTGCTTACAGGAATGGTTCGTTATAATGAGCTTAATGTTGGTGATCCTCTGGCTTTTGTTTTTGATAAACTGAATCTGAAATGGATGTCAGGTATTATTGCAGTAAGTGCTGTGGTAGCAATGGCGAGTGTTTTGTTGGTATTCCAAATGGGACAACCACGTATATGGATGAGCATGAGCCGTGATGGTCTATTGCCAAAACGTTATTCAAGGGTGCATCCTAAATTCAAGACACCTTCATATGCTACTATTGTAACCGGATTTGTAGTAGCAATACCGGCTCTTTTCTTAAACCTTACGACAGTTACTGATCTTTGCAGTATTGGGACCTTATTTGCTTTTGTACTTGTGTGTGCAGGAGTATTAGTGCTGCAGAATAAAAAGGATATTCCAAGGGGGAAATTCAGGACACCTTATGTAAACTCAAAATACATACTGCCGGTTGCGCTTATTGCAGGACTTATATTTTCATTTACTTATAACAAAGAGACTTCAATGTCTTTCCTTTCTAACGATAAAGAAGTTAACAGTCCTTCAACGATAGTAACATCACTAACCGAAGGAGAGACGAAGGCAGTATACGAACATATACTCAAAGCTGATACGCAGAATGCTGTTGCCGGTACTCAGGATTTAGAGCATATACTTAGCCAGTATGAGGGCAATACAGCTGATTATAAGGCTATGGTAGACACACTTCCTATCGCAGATAACCTAAAATACGAAAGTGGATTTGATTTGTTCAAGCATAAAATTCCAATGTGGATATTCCTTATCACACTTGTGTTTTTGGCAATATGGTCATACAGGCAAAATCTATCGCTTATACCGCTTTTAGGACTGATATGCTGTTTGTATATGATGGCACAGCTTAGTGTATGGAACTGGGTTTATTTCTCGGTGTGGTTACTTATCGGACTTGCAATTTACTTTGGTTTCAGCAGAAAGAACAGTAAACTTAATGGCGTAAGGGTTTAATATTTTAAAACCCTTCAAACACTCCCAGTCCAAAAAGGGCAAAATCATACTTTACGGGATCATTTGCATCCATAAGGCGCAGTTGGGTATCCAATTCGTGCAATGCCTTTGCGTCGTTTTGTTTTCGCGTTAGGATCCCAAGTTTACGTGCTACATTTCCTGAATGCACATCAAGAGGGCAGGATAGGGTAGCGGTAGATATGGTTTTCCAGATGCCAAGGTCAACACCTGCATTATCGTTTCGTACCATCCATCTAAGATACATGTTAATGCGTTTAGCAGCTGAGCCAGCCAAAGGATCGGAAACGTGTTTTTGTGTACGGTTTTGATGTTCTATCTCAAAGAAAACCTTTTTGAATTCGTGTATGGCTTTCTGCATGCCTTCCGGTTGCTGGTGTTTTGAAAACACAGCTTCGAGGCCTCCGTGATTTTGATATGTATGACGCAAGGCTTTTATGAAAGTTGTAAAATCAATACTGTTGAAAGTGCGATGCACAAAACCTTCGAGACTTTCCAAATGATGATCATTATGGCTCATTACAAAATCATACGGACTATTCCCCATAAGATGTACCATTTTCTTTGCATTGTTGATAATCATCTTGCGATTTCCCCAAGCAATGGTTGCAGCAAGAAAACCTGCTATTTCAATATCTTCTTTTTGGGTAAATAAGTGCGGTATCTGTACCGGGTCACTGTCTATAAAATCCTGATTGTTATATTGTATCACTTTCTCGTCAAGAAACGAGCGCAACTCATCGGCATTCATTTTCATATCCATGGAGCAAAAATAGTCATTTTATCACGTACTGTAAACTGCGACTGTGACTGAAAACTATCCGTTCGAAATGATTTGTCCGTCGCTCATAACAAGCTTTCTGTCTGCCATATTGGCCAGTTCCTCATTATGGGTAACAATTACAAATGTCTGCCCCATTTCATCGCGAAGTTTGAAGAAGAGTTGGTGAAGGTTTTCGGCAGATGCTGTATCAAGATTTCCTGATGGTTCATCGGCAAAAATAACAGCAGGTTTGTTAATCAAAGCCCTCGCTACTGCAACACGTTGCTGTTCACCACCCGAAAGCTCTCCCGGTTTATGGTCTACGCGGTGTGAAAGCCCTAAATATTCTAAAAGACGTTTTGCTTCGGTCTCTGTCTCAGACTTTGATTTCCCGGCGATATAAGCAGGAATACATACATTTTCTAATGCTGTAAATTCCGGTAATAACTGGTGGAACTGGAAAATAAAACCCAATTGCAGGTTCCTGAATTTTGATAAGGCTTTGTCCTTCATTTTGAGGACATCTTCATTATTTATTACAAGCGTAGTGTCGGCTTCTTTCTTAGGTTTGTCAAGAGTGCCTAATATTTGAAGAAGGGTAGTTTTTCCCGCGCCCGAAGCACCAACTATTGAAACAATTTCGCCCTTCTTTATATGAAGATCTACGCCCTTTAAAACGTGAAGTTTATCGTAATATTTATGGATGTTTGAAGCCTGTATCATTAAAATGCGGTTTACCACAAAGAAACAAACATTTTGAAAGATATTAAATCTTTTTTGGCACAATATTTCGTATGTATAGTGTAAAGTTTAGTTAATCGTATTTCACGATTGGCCGACATTATTTAATTTAGAGGAACAAAATATGAAAAACGCATTAGTACTGGTACTGGCATTAGTTTCTTTATCATGCCAGTCGAAACAAAATCCCGAAGTGGGAATTGTAAAATCTAACAAAGGAGATTTAAAAATGAATAACAAAAAAACTGAGACTGCCATTTTTGCAGGCGGTTGCTTTTGGTGTACAGAAGCATTTTTTACTGATTTGAAAGGGGTTGAAAAAGTTACTTCCGGCTACATTGGCGGAAAAACTGAAAACCCTACTTATAAAGAGGTTTGCAGCGGCTACACAGGGCACGCAGAAGCCATAAAAATTGAATTTAACCCTGACGAAGTGGCTTATGAGGATTTATTAGAAATATTTTTTGCCACTCATGATCCTACAACAATTAACAGGCAGGGGGCAGATGTAGGAACCCAGTACCGTAGTGAGATATTTTACACAACAGATGCTCAAAAGACAGCTGCCGAAAATTTTATCAAATTACTGACTGACCAGGATATATATGGTAAAAAGATCGTAACAAAGGTTAGTAAAGCATCTGTATTTTATCCGGCTGAAGATTATCACCAGGATTATTATGCCCAAAACCCGAATCAGCCCTATTGTTCAGCAGTAATAACGCCGAAGCTCGATAAGCTTAAAAAGAATTATAAATCAAAACTTAAATCGTAAAAGATTTAAAATGATATGGAAAGCTCTCTATTCTGAGGGCTTTTCTTTTTTGAATAAGAAACCAAGCCCTAAAGATCTAAGCATTTTCTTTTCGAACCACCAGAAGAATTTAAACTGACCGAAAATAAATCCATAAGAGAGAAGCAGTACCTGATATATTGGGAATATCAGGATAATATATAACGGATAATATATCCAAAGCGAAAAGGTATCTTTGGTAATGCCCATCCAGGCCAATACCGGTTTAGACAGGTAAGCAGATGTTGATCCGGTAAGTGCAAATACAATTAATATAACAACATACTGAAAGTTGTTTTTAATTCCCCAACGTTCTTTTAAATTTCCCATTTTGGCTATTAAAGCAGCAAATATACCGGTTTTACTATTGCAGGGCAACCTTTTAAAGCTATTATTTAAAATTATTCCAAATTAATATTATGTTTTATTGTGGGACAATTCCTCCAAGCTTCTGATTGTGGGTTTGCTGAAAAAATACCAGGTAATTGTACAGTAAATAATTCACTTCGTATCCATAATTTATCTGTGGTTTATAATCAATCCGCATTTGGTATAAATCGCCATAGCGTTGAGGGCTCATGACCCTGTTATTCCATTCGGTAACCCAAAACCTGTTCTTATTCTCCAAATAGGATTGTCCGTAATAACCTCTTGGCCTGGCCCTTGATGCGAGCCAGGTATTGAACCCAATGTCAATGATTATAACTTCATATTCGAGTGAATCATTTGCAATACGAATCGTGTCGTTTCTTGTGGCCACCTTATTATCTGCAGCGCCATTAGAGGCAGTGTTTTTAGTACTGCATGCTATTGTCAGGCTGATAATGCAGACTATTATCAATGCATAATTCTTCATAACGATATTTTTATTATAAAGTTAAAAAATAATAGGCGCCCTACCGAAATAAGACGCCTATTATTATGACAAGAGTTAAAGCTTATGCTCTGGCTGTTGGTGTTGTTTTAGCTGTGTCCGCTGCTTTATCGGTATGAGATGCGATTTTTTCTGCAATTTCACCGCCTTTTTCTACAACTTCATCAAATTTTTTGCGAGCAGATTCTTTAATATCTGAATATCTATCTGCAAGATCTCCTCCAAACTCTTCTGCTTTACTAATAATACCGTCTAAATGACCTCTTTTCTTAAGGATAATACCTACTACTGCTAAGGCTGCAACTCCCGCTGCAATACCTAGAATCATTTTTGTGTTACTCATAGCTTTACTTTTTAATGAATTATAAATATTTAATTAATTTCTATCTGTCGCCGCTGTTTCGGTCAGGATTCAAATTGCTGCCTGTTCTTTTTTCGCGATCAGGATTAAGATTCCTTCTCTCGTTCTCAGAAATGTTTTTCTCAAGGCTCCGGCTCATATGGCTTTTTTCATCCCAGTTTTCCTTAATTTCTTTATCAGGATTCGGATTATGTGAAGCCCGGATGTCATCATCAGGAATAAATTCCCCATGATCTTGATGTGGATTTTTCATGACTTACAATTTTAGATATAAGTATTTTTACATACTCATATTTTATTATACCACTAAGGTAGCTATTGAAAAACCGAAGCTTTATTAAGGTTCTCTTAAAGTTTCCTGATTTAACTTTTAATTAGATAAAAGCTTTAAATTCAGTGATTTTTGTTAATGAGATTAAGATTTCAAAAGAAATACTTATATAAATATACTGAGGAGGAGTAGGGAGAAACGGTTGGGTATAAATGAGTATAGCACCTGCAAGAGGTGCTTATATTTATTAGGTATCTGATGTAAGATTAGACAAAAAGAGGATATTCGTCTTCGTCATGTGAATCAAAGTCACCTTCTTCGTCAAATTCTGCTTCAGTGATATAACCGAACAATTTTACAAGTCCAAAACCTGCTATGGCGGCAAGGACAAATTTTGCATATTTCATGTTGCTCTCGTTTTTTAGGTTAATGCTCTTTTTCATGGCTTTTAATGAGTTTTATTTTGATTTCTCTGAACAATTTACGAAAAAGGTACATTTCAGGCTCTATGTTTTAGCAAAATTTTAATAGTTAAACCTTTAATTTGAAACGAAAAGGAACTTTCGTGTAATGAAATTTATGCAAGCCTGATGATGATTGATTTAAATGGAAAAATATATGGTCTTATATGTGCTTAACCATAGTTATTTTATCGGCAGGATTTTCTTCATTAAAAAAGTTTTTTATGAGTCCGCAACGTTCAAAACCAAATTTTTCATAAAGTTTAATTCCGCCGGTATTGGTGCTATAAACTTCAAGCCATATAATATTTAAAGGAGATTTTTCTTTTGTCCAATTCATGACGCTTTCCATTAAAAAGCTTCCTATTTTTCGGTTTTGCCACTCATAGGCTATACCCATACCTATCATTCCAGTATGAAATAATTTTTTTCGTTGATTACCATTCAAATCAATATTCCCGATGAGTTTATTTCCATGCTCAGCTACAAGTAATATGCTGTTTGCTTCAGTTGTAAATTTGCTTATCCATTCTTTTTCCATCTGAATATCGTTTTTATATTCAAACTCATATAATGGAATGCTTTTGGTGTTTTTGATGTAACTTTTCTTGAGTTCTATCAATTCCAACGCGTCATCTTCTGTGGCTTCGCGCACAATGACTTCTTTGCCATCTTTGGTGAAATGAGTTACAGGGTGGACTTTCATAATTACGGAAGTTTAAATTCAGGATTATAAATAAGTCCAATGATATTATTCCATGGGTCTTTTACTGAAGCAACCATGATCTCACCTCCTACATTTTGAGGGGTTTCATGCATAGTAGCGCCAAGGCTTATAAATCTTTCATATTCAGAATGGATATCCTCAACACCCCAATAGGTAACAACATTGTCGCCTTTTACCGAATCATCTGGTTGCAGTCCTAGTTCATAACCTGCAATATTGAAGCCGACATAAAAAGGTTCGTCAAAATAAGGAGCAGTAGCAAAAGCTTTTGCATACCATTCCTTAGCTTTATTCATGTCTGAAACTTTGTAACCAATTGTTCTGAGTCCTAAAATTCCTGAAGGCATAGTGTTTAATTTATGTTATACTAAAGATTGATTTTTTGTGTATTACAAATATAAGTCATTAAAGGATAAAGAGTTTTACTAATAGCATCTGTAACTGTAAATAGATGTGGAAAAATACTTACATTCTTAATGATAATTTATTGGTTAAAAAAAATATAAAGTTTATATTTACCCGGATTTATATTTTTATGACACTAAATTAAGATGGAGCGGATACCGGAATTATATAAATACAAACACATTTCTTTTGATTTATGGCTTACACTAATTAAGTCTAATCCTCAGTTTAAAAATAAAAGAGATCTTTTATTTAAAGACTATTTTTCGATTGACAAATCTATTGAAGATGTTTCGGCAGTAATAAGGGAATATGATGTCCTTACTAACACCATTAACGAAAAAGTCGGACGTAATTTTGATACTTATGAAATCTACTATTTAATCCTGAATGCATTAGGTGTAGGTATTGAGTCGATTACTACTAAAGAGCTCAGCATTTTTTACAAACACACCGAAGATTTGCTTACTGAGCACAAGCCACTATTGCTTTCTGATTCTATTCCAGAAATTTTAAAATCACTCAAAGACGAGGGGATTACTGCAAATATTTTAAGTAATACTGCTTTTATAAAAGGCAGTTCATTACGGAAAATAATATCCCACTATGGACTTGAAGGCGTGTTTTCGTTTCAGGCTTATTCAGATGAGACGGGTTTTTCCAAACCGGGACTTGAAATGTATAACCATGCTTATGAAAACATACTCAAAATAGGAAATATACAAAAAAATGAAGTGTTGCACGTGGGTGATAACCTAGTGTCTGATTATAATGGAGCCAAGAATTTTGGGTTTAATGCCTATTTAATTACTAATAACCAAAATGAACATAACTTACAGCCAGCATAAAATTACTACTAAAAACGATTGTCCTTTTTCCGAAGCTGAGTATAGCAAATTTAAATTTGGGGTAAATTCGTATGCCGATAAATTTGCAGAAGAACTCTTTGAAGGATTCATTGCCAAACATAAAGAGCTTATACTTTCTCACGATGAGATTGTAATATTGCCAAGCCCGTATCTTTCCATACCTACGGCTTCAAATTACCTGTGCCATTATTTTAAGCTTCGGATGAATAAATTTTTGTTTGACCATGGCAAAAAAGCTTTGGCTGAATCGAAAATCTTCAGGAATCAGACGTACACTACAGATTATGGAAATCTTAGTTATGATGACAGGGTAAAGCTTATTTCTAATGATACATATTATATAGACAGGAATTATATAAGTGGCAAGCTGTGCCTTTTTATAGACGATATAAAGATTACCGGCAGCCACGAACATATAATAACCAGAATACTTGATGAATATGGAGTTAAAGGGGAGTTTTTATTTCTTTATTATGCAGAATTGCTTAATAAAGACATCCATCCTAATATCGAAAACTATTACAATTACTTCTATGTTAAAGATATCGAAAGCCTAAGTTCAGTAATCAATTCGGCTACATTTACTTTTAATACACGTGTCGTAAAATATATCCTTAAACTGGAAGAGAATGATTTTTTCAGGCTGTTAGGTAAAATACCGGGGTCTATACTGCAAAAGCTTTTCGATCTGGCGGTAAGCAACAACTATCATACTATAGATGATTACAAATCAAATCTAAATTATATCAACAAGAGTTTAACCAATAAACAATTAAATTATGGCTATCAATTTACAGAAAGGGCAACGTGAAGTACTAAATGCTCCTAAGTTTACAATAGGCCTTGGATGGGATGTAAATGCTACATCTACCGGTGCCCAGTTTGACTTAGATGCATCTGTATTCATAATGGGGGATAATAAGAAACTGCTTGCCGATGAATTTTTTGTATTTTACAACAATCTAAAATCACCAGATGAAGCTGTTGAACATACTGGAGACAATCTTACAGGTGCCGGCGATGGTGATGACGAACAAATAGTAGTGGATCTTTCTAAAATTGACCCAAGGGTTTCTGAATTGAGCGTTATTGTTACTATACATGATGCAGACGCCAGGAAACAAAACTTTGGTCAAGTAAGGAATTCATTTGTTCGCATTATGGATGCGGGCGGTACTGAATTGCTTAAGTATGAATTAGAAGAAGACTTTTCAATAGAAACTGCAGTAGAATTTGGCAGGATATACAAGAGAAATAACGAATGGAAATTTGAAGCGGTAGGGGCAGGAATGCGTGGAGGGCTTCAGGATTATTTAAACAAATTCAACTAATCAACTATAACCAATACCAATTTAACCAATGGCAATTAATTTAGAAAAAGGGCAGCGTATAAATCTTGAAAAAAGCAACGGCTCTAAGCTTGAAAATATTTGTGTAGGCATCAACTGGGGTGCAATTGAAAAAAAAGGATTCTTCGGAACTAAAAAAGAAGCAGTAGATCTTGACGGTAGCTGTGCTGTGTATGATGAAAACAAAAAACATATAGATACAGTAAGTTTCAGGCAGTTAAAAAGTAATGATCAGGCTATAAGACATAGTGGAGATGACCTTACAGGTGACCTTAATGGAGATGACGGCCTTGATAACGAAGTAATAACTGTAGACCTTACAAAACTTAGTCCAAACGCTAATTATCTGGGATTCTTTATCAACAGTTTCCGTGGACAGGACTTTAAAGATATCCCATTTGCATCAATAAGGATATACGAAGGTACTCCGACACGTGTTCAGGAGGTTTTCGCAAAATACGATATTGCTAACGAGAAGGCTTTTGAAGGAAGCGTATCTATGGTGCTAGGAGTGTTCTATAAAAAAAATGGTGAATGGAAATTTAATGCAGTGGGAGCTCCAACTGCTGACAAAAAGCTTGAACAAACTACTTTAACAATTCAACAAAATTACCTGTAAATCTAAAACATGGAAAATAAAGAATTAACAGTAACCGGTATAGCCGGACCTATTGATAAAGAAGGTAATGTTAACCTGGCTAATGTAACCCCGGCAGATCTTGATACTACGTACAGGCCTATTGCTAACCAGCTTAATGAAAAAGACGTAAACTCTATATTAAATTATGGAGCTGAGATCCAGAATACCATTTCTAAACAGAGTGATACATTCCTCTCTAATGTAAGGGCACAGCAGGGAGGTGAAGTAGGTTCGCTTATCAACGAGCTTCTTGCCGAGCTAAACTACATTGATGTAGATGAGCTTAATAAAACCGGTTTTCAGAAATTTATTTCAAGGATACCATTGCTTAACAAGCTTGTTATTGATGTGAAAAAAATATTTCAGAAGTATGACAAGATTACTGCCAATGTAGACAGGATAAGCAATAAAGTAAAAGCTGGCATGATCAATTCAGTTAAGGACAACACATCGCTTCAAACCATGTTTGACGGTAATGTTAACCTTATAAAAGAGATTGAGAAATATATTGTTGCAGGACAGATTCGTTTCAAGGAACTTAGCGAAGAGCTTGCAGTAATGGAAGGTAATCCTGCTAATTATCAGGATTATGAAATATCTGATAAAAGAACCTTTATCAACAGGCTTGACAAAAGGCTTGCTGACATGAAAGTGGTGCGTTTTATCCTGCTGCAGTCATTGGCACAAATAAGGGTTGTTCAAAACAACAATACATCTCTTGCTGAAAAAGCACAGTCTATACTGACTACTACCATGCCGGTTTGGAAAAACCAGCTTACACTAGCGGTAGCGCTTCAAAGGCAAAGGCAGAATATTGAGGTACAGCGTAAAGTATCTGAAACTACCAATACTATACTTCAAAAAAATGCAGAAATGCTGAAAATGAACAGTATTGAGGTGGCCAAAGAAAACGAAAACACAATTGTGTCTCTGGAAACACTTAAAATGACAACTAAATCGCTAATTGATACTCTTACTGAGGTAAAACAAATCCATGAGCAGGGTACCCAGACCAGAAGGGAACTTGATGCAGGACTGCAGAGCCTTGAGGAGGAACTAAAAAAAGGTGTTATTAGCTAGAGACAGGGAGGAAATATAAATGACGCAGGAGCAGGAGGAAATATATGCTCAAATAATTAAGGAGAGCAGTAAAAGGCTGGTGGTTTTAAAAACGTTATCTAACTTTTTTAACCATAAAGATCTTTTTGCTGTATTTGTAAGGACACAGGTCATCCACAATCTGTTTGAATCCAATAAAAATCTGGATGTTAATAAGCTGGACTTGTTTCATGTACAATATACCAGCAGTTTAATTGATTTGTTCCTTAAGCTTAAAAAAGCCAAAGAACAGCAGTATCTTTTGCTTTCCGATGAAATTTATATTAATCAGGATCTTATACGCAAGCTTGAAAGTGAAGCGGTAGGTGTGAATTTTACAGAGGCCGCCCGAAAACATTCTAAAGCAATGTCTGAAAAAATAAAACTGTTGTACGGGATGCTCGCCGGCGGTACATTGTCAGCCTTCAGTTGGGGAGATACAATGGCCTTCTCACAGAGCATGCGCGGCGAGTTTTTCAGGCAGCTTGATAGCGAAAAATTTTTACAGCTTACAGGTGTTAATGGCAGGAACAGTTATGAAAATGAATTTGTTACTATTGAGCGTAAGCTCTTAGGTAGGCTCAATATCTATAATTTCAAATTAAAATTTAGCTGTGGATTCGTTTGTGAAGACGAGGTTGCGGAAGTTTTTGATTTTATAGATTCTAACGACAAGTTTATTTTTATAAACCGTTCAAAGTCATTTTATTTTTTGGATGAGGATATGTCCAAAGGTATAGATATGTCTAAAAACACATCAAACAAAACGAGTATTATAATTGATCTTAAGATAAAGTCAGATTCGCTAAGAGAAAAACAGGCGGTCATAAAAAGCCAGATAGCTCCTGATGTAGAAGATGTACTTTCGGGATATCTTGAAAAGATATCCGGGGTAGATTTCCTTGACGAACTTCGGAATGTAGATGAGCAAACTAATATTTTAAGAGCAATGCTTAACATTAATATTAATTCAAAATAACCAATGGCAATTAATTTAGAAAAAGGACAAAGACAAAATATAGCAGCCCCGAAATTTACCGTGGGCCTTGGATGGGATACTAACTCAAGCAATACAGGAGAAGCTTTTGACCTCGATGTATCGATTTTTGTATTAGGAAATAATGCAAAGCTTGTAAATGAGAATTACTTTGTGTTTTATAACAACCTTAAATCTCCTGACGGAGCTGTAGAGCATACAGGTGATAACCTTACAGGTGCAGGAGATGGTGATGATGAGAAAATTCTAGTTGATCTTTCTAAAATAAGTGCTGACGTTGCAGAAATCTGTTTTGTAGTTACTATCCACCATGCAGATACGAAAAGGCAGAATTTCGGACAAATACGTAATTCATTTATAAGGATTGTAGATACCAACAATACTGAGCTTGTGAAATATGAGCTTGATGAAGATTTTTCTATTGAAACGGCAGTTGAATTCGGGAGGCTTTACAAAAGAAATGATGAATGGAAATTTGAAGCAGTTGGCGCAGGTATGAAAGGTGGACTTCAGGACTTCTTAAATAAATACAACTAAGAAAATGGCAATAAATCTAACCAAAGGTCAGAAGATTGACCTGAAGAAAAGCAGCGGCGAATCGCTTACCAATTTTTGTGTAGGTGTAAACTGGGGCGCAATTGAAAGTAAAGGTGGCTTTCTTGGGCTTTCTAAGAAAGTTCAGAGTATTGACCTTGATCTTAGCTGTGTACTTATAGATGATCAGAATAAAATTACAGACCATCTGTACTCTCCATTATACAAAGAAGAGGTGCTTAAGAGATTTGGGCTTCAAAAAGGGAAACTTGAAACGTATGATAAAGCCATGAAGCATACAGGCGATGATCTTGCCGGAGATACAGGAGGAGATGATGGGCTTGACAATGAAATCATAACCGTCGATCTTTTAAAGGTAAATCCGAATGTAACCCAGATTTTCTTTTTCCTGAATAATGCGGGTAAAGAGGATTTCTCGCAAATTCCTTATTCTAAAATAAGGATGTATGAAGGTACACCTACAAAAGTAGTTTCAGAGTTTGCTTCTTATAATGTATCTGCTGAAGGGCAATATGCAAATAAGCGTTCTATTATTATGGGCAAGCTTTACAAAAAGGAAGGTGAATGGAAATTCAGTGCAATTGGTGATCCTACTGAAGATACTTTCTTAGGACAGACCATACAAAGAATAGTACAGAACTATCTTTAATTTCAAACCAATAAACATATATATCTTAAATGGATAATTTAATAAACCATCCCGGCCTGATAGCTGTTTTTTCAGTTGTGGTCGTGATAATGCTTTTGCTTGACCTTGGTATTTTTAATAAGAAGAGCCACGTTGTTTCTAATAAAGAAGCCATAATATGGTCGTTAGTATGGATAAGCCTTTCAATGATATTTAGCGGATTTATCTACTATTACATGGGAGTGGAGAAATTCTCTCAGTTTCAGTCGGCATATTGGATAGAAAAGGCGCTTTCTGTAGATAACCTTTTCGTGTTCATATTAGTATTCGGGTTCTTTAATGTGCCTAAAGAAAATCATCATAAAGTATTGTTTTGGGGGATTATAGGTGCATTAGTGCTTAGGGCTGTATTTATTTTCAGTGGAGTAGGGCTTATCAAGCTTACATATCTTCCTGAAATGGAAATGTTTGGGTATTCACTTCGAATCAATATTGTACTTACGCTATTTGGTATATTCCTTATTTATGCAGGGATTAAATCATGGTTTGCCGAAGAGGATGACGATGAAGAGAAAGACTTCAACAAAAGCCCGGGTGCCAAGGTTGTACATAAATTCTTTAGTGTAAGTAAAAACTATGATAAGGATAAATTTTTTACAATTGAGAATGGTAAGAAACTGGCAACACCATTGTTAGTTGTTGTAGGGGTTATAGAATTTACAGACCTTCTTTTTGCTGTTGACTCTATTCCTGCAATATTTGCCATAGCACCGGATGATCCGTTCATACTTTATACGTCAAACATTTTTGCCATATTAGGACTTAGGGCATTATACTTTTTATTGGCCAATTTCATTCACTTATTCAGTAAGCTGAAATATGGGTTGGCTATCATATTGGCATTCATAGGGGTTAAGATGGTAATTTCGCCTTTATACCATATTGAGTCGATGCATTCATTGTTAGTGGTAGCAGGTGTACTTATATTATCTGTACTGGCATCGCTTTTGTTCCCTGAAAAAGAGGAAGCCCAAACGGAATAAAACCTTAAACATTTTGCTATATTTGTGACTTTGTAAAGAAACAAACTGAAAATATTTATGAAACTATTAGAAGGAAAAACGGCTATAATAACCGGCGCTAGCCGTGGAATTGGCCGTGGTATAGCAGTGGTTTTTGCTAAACATGGTGCTAATGTTGCGTTTACTTACAGCTCTTCGGTTGAAGCTGCGCAACAGCTTGAGGAAGAACTTAAGGGTTATGGAGTGCAGGCAAAAGGCTACCAGTCAGATGCTGCTAAATTTGATGAAGCCCAAAAACTTGTTGATGATGTACTGGCAACATTCGGTACGATTGATATTCTTATCAATAATGCAGGTATCACAAAGGATAACCTTTTGATGCGTATCTCTGAAGAGGATTTTGATAAAGTAATTGAAGTTAACCTTAAGTCGGTTTTCAATATGACCAAGGCTGTTCAAAGGCCAATGCTTAAACAGCGCTCAGGTTCAATCATTAACATGAGTTCAGTTGTTGGTGTAAAAGGTAATGCAGGACAGTCCAACTATGCGGCTTCTAAAGCAGGTGTAATAGGATTTACTAAGTCTATCGCTTTAGAGCTTGGTTCAAGAAATATCCGTTGTAATGCAATCGCACCTGGTTTCATCGAAACTGAAATGACAGCAAAGCTACCTGAAGACGTAGTAAAAGGATGGGCTGATAATATTCCTTTAAAAAGGGGAGGATCTACAGAAGATGTAGCTAATGCTTGTCTTTTCCTTGCTTCTGATATGTCAGCTTATGTAACTGGGCAGACACTAAATGTGGATGGCGGTATGCTGACTTAATACACAAATTAATACTAATTCGTAAACACAGATAATTTAAAATGACTGCATCTACAATTCTATTGTTAGTATTATCTGCATTTGCAGCCTTTGGATTATCGTTTTACCAATATCTTTTCAAAGCCAAAAAGAAGGGACGTTTGTTCTTCTTTTTGGCTTTTATTCGTTTTGTTACGCTTTTTTCAATTTTCCTGCTTTTAATTAATCCTGTAATTACCACTAAAGACCTTGAGACGGTAAAAACACCGCTTCCAATACTTGTTGATAATTCACAGTCAGTTAAAGAGCTGGGACAGGACAGTATAGCAAAAATTATTGCGGAGAAACTAGAGAGCAATAAAGAACTTAAAGACAAGTATGATATTCAGTTGTACAGCTTTGCAGATGGTTTTGAAAGGGCGGATTCGCTTAATTTTAAAGGGAAGCAAACACATATAGATCAGGCCGCACAAAATCTGAAACAGCTTTACCGAAACACGAATTATCCGGTAGTAATGCTTACCGATGGTAATCAGACTATTGGTAATGATTATATCTACAGTTTTAGAGAAAATACAACTGTATATCCATTAGTATTAGGTGATACAACTACATTTCTGGACCTAAGGGTAAGCCAGATCAATGTAAATAAGTATGCCTTCTTAAAAAATAAATTTCCGGTAGAAGTATTTCTTCAATATAGCGGAAATAAAACTGTAAATGCCGTATTCAATATCATGCAGGGTAACACAGTTCTGCATAAGCAGGCAGTAAGTTTTTCCAAAGACAAAAAAGCAGCGTCACTAACTGTTCTCTTAAATGCTGATAAAGTAGGCGTACAAACGTATAAAGCAGTACTATCATCAGCTGAATCTGAAAAAAACAAATATAATAATACCAAGAACTTTGCGGTTGAAGTTATTGATCAACGCTCTGAAGTTGCTCTTATATCTTCAATAAATCATCCTGATCTTGGAGCACTCAAACGTGCCATTGAAACCAATCAACAACGTAAAGTAACTATACTTAAACCTAATGAAGTAAAGTCACTTCAGGATTATAACGTATTGATATTATATCAGCCGGATGCTTCATTTAAAACCATACTTGAGCAAAACAAGAATGCAGGTCTGAATACTTTGACAGTAACCGGTTTGAGTACAGATTTTAATCTTCTTAATCAGTCACAAAGCACACTTGGCTTTAAGATGACTTCGCAGAGTGAAGATTATTTAGCTGATTTTGAAAGCGGATTTAATTCATTTGCAATTGATAATATTGGGTTTGAACAATTTCCGCCATTAGAGAATCCATTCGGTACAGTAACTTTAAAGTCAAATTCAAATACTTTACTTCAGGCGCGTATCAGGAATGTAAAAGTGGAGAGTCCGTTAATGGTATTTTCTGAAACAGGGCTATCGCGTAATGCATTTATTCTGGGAGAAAATATTTGGAAATGGAGGGTTGAAAGCCATCTTACTACAAAGTCATTTGAGCAGTTTGACATATTCATTGATAAGACTATCCAATATCTGGCATCAAACTCAAAAAGAAGATCACTAGTTGTAAATCATGAAAGTTTTTACAATTCAGGAGAAGTTATTCAGATTACTGCCCAGTATTTTAATAAAAATTATGAGTTTGATGAGAATGCAAGACTTACTATAGCTCTGAAGAATAAATCTAATAATTCGACCAAAAACTATGATTTCCTGAAAGGTTCCGGGGAATATAAAGTAAATCTTGATGGGCTTAATGCCGGTAAATATAGTTTTACAATAACAGAAAACACTTCTAAGACAAGTTATAACGGTACTTTTGAAGTATTGGATTTTGAAATTGAAAAACAGTTTGTTAATCCGGATCTTACTCGTCTTCAGCAGGTAGCCGGCAACACAGGAGGAAAGGTTTTTTATCCGGGGACTGTGGATAAATTAATTGATTCTTTGGTTAATAATGAAGATTATAAAGCAATTCAGAAAGAAATCACAAAAAAATCTCCATTAATAGACTGGGTATGGCTGCTTGTCCTTTTGGCTATAAGCCTTGCTACCGAATGGTTTGTACGTAAATACAACGGACTACTATAAAATTCCTATTAAAGTTTTTATAAATAATGGTGTAAGGGTAGAAATGTCCTTAAATTTGATCTCTCATTAAAACAAAATCTCATGAAAAAATTAGTTTTCGCTTTTAGCATAGTGTTGGTCATGGCACTTATGACAGGGTGTAAATGCACATCTAAGGCAGTGGCATCTAAAGATAGTATTACATCAACAGGATGGGAATTATCTTTGATTAATGGAAAAAAGGCTGCAGCTACTGATTATCCTAACAAATTTCCAGATGTTATTTTTGCATCAGATAATAAAGTTAGTGGTCATGGAGGATGCAATCGCTATGGAGGCTCTTACACACTTGATGCTGAAGGAAAATTTTCGACAAGCCAGCTTATATCTACTAAAATGTTTTGTCAGGGAGTTAAAGAAGATGAGTATCTAAAAGCTCTTGGCCGTGCCAATAAAGCAAAAATTGAAGGTAAGAATCTTGTATTATATTATGAAAATGAAGCTGTATTGATTTTCATTCCCAAAAAACTGGAATAATGGTTTCCAAAGAGGTATTTGATTTTTTACGTCTGCTTGCAAAAAACAATAACAGGGAATGGTTTGCTGATAACAAAGCTGAATTTCAGAAAATTGAAAATCAGTGCAGGACTTTTTTTAATGAAGTTGGCAATGAGTTGCAAAAGCAGGATTCTATTGAAAGTATTCAGGTTTACCGGATTTATAGAGATGTTCGCTTTTCAAAAGACAAATCTCCTTATAAAAACTACCTGGGAGCATGGTATTCCAGAACTAAACCTTTTTTTAGGGGAAGCTACTATCTACATCTTGAGCCCGGTAACAGTTTTGTTGAAGGTGGATTCTGGCAGCCAAATGCTGAAGACCTGAAAAGGATCAGAAAGGAATTTGAGTTGGATGAAAGCGAGATAAGAGAAATAATCGCCGCTCCCGAGTTTCAAAAATACTTTGGTACTATTGAAGGCGAAGAACTCAAGACAGCTCCAAAAGATTTTGATAAAAACCATAAAGCAATTGATCTTATAAGAAAAAAGCAATTTTTAGTTGTAAGAAGATTTACAGATAAAGAAGTGCTGGATAAAAATTTCAGTCGAGATATTTTTAGAACATTTGATGCTATGCGGCCATATTTTGATTACATGAGCGACGTGCTCACAACAAATATGAACGGTGAAAGTAATATTGAATAAAAAAAGAGGAATAGTCATTCCTCTTTTTTTATTCTCTTATTGTTAAAAGCTGAACCTGATCCTTAAGCCTTTCTATCAAAAGGTTCATCATGCGTTTGTTTAGGCTTGATGAGTCCTGTATGTATTCCTTAAATTCATCAACCGTAAACATTGCAATGATCATGCCTTTCAGGGCATTTCTGAATTTAATGTCTTTGTGAATTGTATTGTCTATAAAAGTTAATTTCTTTTCAATGCTAAATGCATAAAAATCACTTTTTGATTTGTTGATATAATTTATGAATGATTCTATAAACAAGTCATTTTGTAATTTAAGTATTGGCCGTATTGTTTTGTTTTGAAAAATTTCTTCTTTGGATGATTGTGGGAGTATTTCTCCGATTGGTTCGCCCCTGAGGGTAAGTATCTGCATGTCGCGCTGATCCATGTTTTTCTTTTAAAGATAAAAAAACCCTGTTTGAAAACAGGGTTTTTTATGTAAAATATTTTTTAGAATTTGAAACGTATTCCAAGTGCAATGTCACCTGCGAAATTGTCATCCCTAAAGTCGTTAAAATATAACTCAGGTCTGAAATCTAGCGATAATTGCAGAGGGATATCAAAATTATATTCGATACCTATATCACCTGCAACAAAAGCGAAAACGCCACTGTCATCATCACCATCATAGTAGTCAGGGATACCGTCATTGAAATCCCATGTTCCAAGACCACCACCAACACCGGCATACCAGTTAAAGCCGCCATCGATATTCCATACCCATTGGTATAAACCTGTAAGTTTAACAGCATCGTAGCTTTTTGAGTCATGCCATCCAAGATCTAATTCAAGGCGGTTGTTGCTGCTTAGACTTCTTTGATATGAAATTTCTCCACCAAAACCGTCATTGTCTCCAAGTCGAAGACCTAAAGCGTTTTTTTCCTGTGCATTCGAGCTAAATGCTACTCCTAGTAGCACAAAAGCTGATAACAATAATTTTTTCATAATGATTTACTGGGTTATTTATTTAACAAAGATAAATCTAGTTTCTTGTAAGAATTGGGCTTTGTTAAACTTTTAACAGTTATCATTTTGTTAAACATTTTACTCTACATTATAGTGTACAAGTACCTCTTCCTGATGCTCCGAACCGGATTGTGGTATAGGTAGTTCAACATCAGGTAATTCGGCAAGTTGATAAGTTATGTCAGTTACACTTTTTACTGCTCCTATGCCCTCAGCATAATATTGAGTGGAAACTGCTACATCTTGTTTTGCCATTAAAGGGAATGATATTGGGATTGGGATTCCGGGTATGGTAACGCTAACATTTATTTCCATATTTAGAGTTATCTCTGTCGTTTTTACGTTAGAGTACTGTTCTCCGTTTACAGTAATGCTGGCTACAGGTGCTTTTGCTTTCGAAGAAAGTTTGTAATTAATGGTAAGTCCATAACCTTCCAAATCCTGATTAATAGTTCCTTCCTTAATTGAAAGCTGTTGGTTCTCTGATGCATTTTGATCAAAAACAATAAAGTCGGTTATAGCCAGGTCAAATGGTAGTTCGTCAGATATTGCTAAACCGGCTGTTCCCGAAAGATATGTCTTCCCGTCGGCATGTCTTATGCCATTGTTGTTAAGTGCATTTGAGAAGAACCCTGTTGCGATTCCATCTTTAGCCTTTAATTTTTTATAAGTGTTGTTGTTGATTACTGTGTCACCTGAAACATATAAGGAGTCTCTGCCGCTTACAGATGTTCCCTGTACATCATATACCCAATAATTACCGCTATTAACCGGTAAAAAATCTCCGGTTGAATTGTTACCGCTATCTCCATTATCATCTGAAGAGCAAGAAAACATAAGAGCACCTAATGCGCTCAGCAAATATACTTTTTTCATGTTAGTTAGATTTGCAGGCTAATATAGCTAACTATTTTGTTAAAAAGCTATTTTTTTGAAAATAGCATAGTAGCTATTAACTGATGATCCAGTTGTGTTTCCATTTCAAAGTAATCTTCTTCGATTATTGGTTCCATCTCGGTGTGCCTGTATAGTTTCCAGCGTTTTTTATTGTATTCCAAAGCTGTCAGATTTTCTATCCAGTCACCGGAATTCAGATAAGTAACACTGCCTTTTTTATTTTCTTTAATAGTAATTACAGGTTCATGGATGTGTCCACAAATTACATAATCATAATTGTTTTCAATTGCAATTTCTGATGCTGTTTCTTCGAAATCCGAAATAAATTTTACGGCTTTTTTTACACTGCTTTTGATTTTCTTAGATAAAGAGTATGGTTCTTTACCCATTTTTTTAAGCACCCAGTTTACAAAACGGTTTAGTAGAATTAGATAGTCATAGCCAATACCACCTAGTTTTGCTATCCATTTGGCATGATTAACCGAACTGTCAAAAACATCGCCGTGAAAAAACCAAGCCTTTTTATTGTCGAGTTCTAGTACAACTTTGTCGCAAATCGAAAAATTGCCCATCGATGTTCCGCTGAACTTTCTCAGCATCTCGTCATGGTTCCCGGTTATATAATAAACCTTTGTGCCTTTAGATGCAAAATCAAGTAGTTTTTTTACAACCTTTAAATGTGATTTTGGGAAATATGATTTCCTGAATTGCCAGATATCAATGATATCACCGTTTAGGATTAATGTTTTGGGTTTTATGGTAGAGAGATAGGCTGAAAGTTCTTTAGCGTGACATCCATAAGTACCTAAGTGTATATCCGATAGGACAACGAGATCAACATTCCTTTTTTTCATCAGGTGTTTTTTCTTCTGCAAATTACTAACATATATATAAAGGTATGTTTACGACAGTGTTATTAAAATGTTTTGAAGAAGAAATAATGTACTGTGCCATTTATTTTATTTATAGAAGGGAAGGGCTTACATTTGTTTTTTAAGCATAAAACATTATGGCAGGAAATACATTTGGAAAAATATTCAGGCTTACGACATTCGGTGAATCACATGGCACAGCTATAGGCGGAGTTATTGATGGTTGCCCTCCTGGACTTGAGATTGATTTTGAAGCTATCCAGAAAGAACTAGACAGGAGAAGGCCCGGACAGTCAGCAATCGTAACGCAGCGTAAAGAATCGGATACTGTCGAATTTCTTTCCGGAATATTTGAAGGAAAGACTACAGGTGTACCTATAGGGTTTATCGTTCCTAATTCAGGTCAAAAACCGGATGATTATTCGCATATTAAGGATGTCTACAGGCCATCGCATGCCGATTATACTTATGATAAGAAATATGGAATAAGAGATTATAGGGGTGGAGGAAGAAGTTCTGCACGTGAAACGATAAGCAGGGTAGTAGGAGGGGCAATTGCAAAGCAGCTTATGCCTGAAATAAAAATAAACGCATTTGTTTCTTCGGTCGGTGATATCTTTATAGATAAACCGTATCAGGCTCTTGATTTTTCTTTGACCGAAACAAACGACGTTAGATGTCCGGATAGTGCTACGGCTGTTAAGATGGAAGAATACATAAAGCAAATCCGTAAAGAAGGTGATACAATTGGGGGGACTATTACCTGCGTAATACAAAATGTGCCGGCTGGCCTTGGTGAGCCTGTGTTCGATAAATTGCATGCAGAACTTGGAAAAGCAATGTTATCCATAAATGCTGTAAAGGGCTTTGAATATGGTAGCGGTTTTTGTGGTGCTAAGATGAAAGGGAGTGAACACAATGATTTATTTAACCCTGACGGTTCTACAAAATCTAATCTTTCGGGAGGTATACAGGGTGGTATCAGCAATGGCATGGATATTTATTTCAGGGTCGCCTTCAAGCCGGTAGCGACAATTATGCAATCCCAACTGACTATTGATAAAGAGGGTAATATGGTTGAGATGCAGGGCAGGGGAAGACACGACCCCTGTGTGGTGCCTCGTGCAGTACCTATAGTTGAAGCTATGGCTGCATTGGTTTTGGTGAATTTTTATATAATTAAATAAAAAATAGTTTAATCCTCTTTTTTTTTCTTAAATTTTGTTTAATTTTTTTTTGATATAATTGTTTTATTATTAGATTTGATAAAATTAAAAACTTATTATTATGAAAAAACAACTACTTACAGGGGCTTTTTTAATGGGAGCTTTCTTTACAATGAATGCACAGCAGACACTTTTTCAAGACAGTTTTGATACTTATTCCGCTTTCACAATATCGGGAATCGGAAACTGGACACAAATTGATATAGATGGTGCGCCAACTTACACGATTGAAGATACTGAATTTGAAAATGCAGGATACACAGGTACAGGGATAGTTTTTGATCCAACGGCAACAACACCAGCGTTAGCTGAGGCATGGGCTCCTCGTACTGGTATAAATTCATTAAACTTTTTTGCAGCAGTAACTCAAAATCTAGATGATCCAACTGCTGTTGGGCCTAACAATGATTGGTTTGTATCTCCGCAAATATCTCTGGCTGAATCAGGAAATAAGGTGACTTTTTATGCAAAATCTATAACAGCTCAGTATGGGTTGGAAAGAATGGCTCTTGCTATTTCAACTACGGGTAATACTGACCCTGCGGATTTCACTGTGCTCACTCAGGGAACTTATGTTCAGGTTCCTATAGAGTGGACTGAGTATACAATTAATCTTGATCAGTATGCTGGGCAGGATGTATATATTGCAATTCACTATCTTACAGATGATGCATTTGCTCTTTTAGTTGATGATTTTAGTGTTACGGCTGATGGTACTGCCGGTTTAAATGAAAACCTGGCATCAAAGCTATCTGTTTACCCTAACCCTGCAAACAATGTTGTTACTATTGATAACAACCAGAATATTCAAATTTCTGCTATTTCGATTGTAGATATAAACGGGCGTACAGTTAAATCTGCCCAATATGATGGCGTATCAAATGCTCAAATCAACATTTCTGAACTTTCTTCAGGGATTTATATGATGAATATAGCTTCAGATCAGGGTATGACAACTAAAAAAATTGTGAAAAACTAATTAATTTTCAATATGTTATAAAAAACAGGCCTTTACAGCCTGTTTTTTTTTGTTTTTTTGTAAAAAATAATTGTTCGTGATAAAATTTTCCTTATTTTTGGAAAAATTAAAAACTATTTATCATCATGAAAAAACAATTACTTACCGGAGCTTTCCTTTTAGCTTCTTTTTTTGCTGTACAAGCACAAGAAACAATTTATACTCAACCTTTTGATGTTTATGGAGATGTGTTTCCAACAGATGAATCTTTACCTACATGGGACTCATTCTCAACAGATGGAGATACAGCTTTTTTCACTGTTTATCAAACAGATGCAGATCTTCTTGCTTTAGGTCTTTCAGGTGCAGGAACCGCTGGTTCTGCGAACTTTACAGTTACAGGTACAGCTCCAAACCAACAAATAGTAATGACTGAGGGTTCTGACAATTTATTAGTTTCAGTTCCTTTGGAATTTCCGGCTGACGCCCCTGCGTATGCTACTTTCAAAGCTGTTGCATTAGGTAATGCAAACGCAACTCCTGCATATGATGTTATAGCTCTTACTTCAGACGACCTTACTGCAATGGCTGCTGCTACAACCTTAGAAGAATTTGCTGCTGCTCTTGATGCTGCTGCTGTACTTTTAACTGTTACAAATGTTTCAAAAACAGAAGCAGAGCTGAAAAATGTTGATTTAGCTGATTACGCAGGAGAAACTATTCTTCTAGGTTTCAGACACCACAATTCAGGTACTTTACCGGCTTACTTATTTATAGATGATTTAACAGTTGCTACTGGTGTTGCGGGTGTTAATGAAAATGTTCTTGCTAGTCTTTCTGTATATCCTAACCCTACAAGTGATGTAGTTAACGTAGCTGTTGATGCTCTTGTATCAAATGTTGCAATTGCTGATCTTAACGGTCGTACAGTTAAATCTGTAAAATTTGATGGTGTATCTAACGCTTCAGTAAACGTTTCTGATCTTGCTTCAGGTATCTATATGATGACTGTGTCTTCTGACAAAGGTACTACAACTAAAAAAATCGTTAAAAACTAATTATTAGTTTTTTAGATAATATTGAAACACCCGCTTTTAGCGGGTGTTTTTATTTGAAGAAATTTTAAAAACAAAAGAGCCGCTATTTTTAGCGGCTCTTTTGTTTTGATATTTTGTGTTATAAAAATTTCGCTTTCATTTCCGGTGTAGGAATCATGCATTCCTCTTTTTTTCCATACCATTTGTACCTATTACGGGCAACATAATCATAAACTTTATTGTTTAGATAATTTGGCAAGACTGTGAAAATACTTAGGAGTGAATAAACACTGCCTAATTCTTTAGCGATTTTAAGTGCAGCTTCAGCCTTATAATAATAGGCTGTTCCTGGTTCGTATAAAATGATGGAGTCGGTTTTTGAAGTATCAAGACCAATGTGGTTTATTATTTCCTGACCCAAATCAGACTGGAGGGCAACGAAACGAAAAATATCCTCTTTATCATGTTTAATGATAAATTGAACGGTATTATCGCATAAGTTACATACACCGTCAAACAATATTATTTTTTTATTTAAAGGTAAATCCATATTTTATTTCTTCTTTGCCTCAACAAGTTCGAGTAATTCAATATCTACCTTAGAGGTGAATAAGCCATAATTTACCGTGGCTTTCTTTTTTTCAATAGCATCCAGAGTTCCTACGGCTTTACCATCAATCATTCTGACCCTGTCTCCAATTTTTAGAATAGCTTTTGGTTTCTCGGCCTCAAGTTTAATGGCTTTTAATTTTTTCTCTTTTTTCTCTTCACGTATCTCTTCAACCTTTTCTTTTACTTCGGCAATGATTATCTTTTGCTGAACTTCTTTTTCCTTTTTCTCTTTAGGGGTGGCCTTTTTACGCTTAGAGTTTTCAATTTCAACCATCTTAAGGAATTCACCAATTAATTCCTTCTTGTTTTTATTATTGAAATATTTATCGCTGATATCATCGAGTTTTTGTCCCATGTAAATAAGACGTTGGTTCGCATCATACAGTTCCTGATAGCTTTCGAGCTTTTGCTGAATTTTTGTATTGATGTTTTCCATTTTTTTACCTTCTTCACGGGCACGACTTTCTTCCTCTTTCAGGTTTTGAGAAGTTTTCTCAAGTTTAGAGCGTTCCTTTTGAAGAGTGGCGATAGTTTTGTCAAATCGTACTTTACTGCCTTCAATTTTTTTCTTTGCGCGATTGATCAATCCAAAAGGAATGCCATTTTTTTGCGCTACCTCAAAAGTAAACGAACTACCGGCTTGTCCAAGAATAAGTTTATACATTGGCTCAAGTGACTTTTCGTCAAAAAGCATATTGGCATTTGTGGCGAAAGGTAATTCATTTGCCAGAATTTTCAGATTTGTATAATGGGTAGTGATAATCCCAAAGGCTTCCCGATTATAAAACTCTTCAAGGAATACTTCGGCCAAAGCACCACCTAATTCAGGATCTGATCCGGTACCGAACTCGTCAATTAGAAACAATGTTTTATTGTTGCACTTCTTTAAGAAGTAGTTCATGTTTTTTAGGCGGTAGCTGTATGTGCTTAAATGATTTTCAATAGATTGGTTATCTCCAATATCTGTCATTATCCTGTCAAACAAAAAAGTCTCACTTCGCTCATGAACAGGAATTAGCAATCCGCTTTGAAGCATTAATTGTAATAGTCCAATCGTTTTAAGTGTAATGCTCTTACCACCTGCATTAGGTCCGGATATTACAATAATCCGATTATCTTCTTTAAGTTCTATTGTCTGTGGATAGGTTGTTTCTCCTTTTCTGTTATTATTCGATAAAAGAATTGGGTGAAAGGCATCCCTGAAATAAAGTCTTTTTTCTTCGGTAATCGTTGGCAGCAGAGCATTGATTCTCCTGGCATATTTTGCTTTACCGGAAATGACATCTATATCTGTCAAAAATTCCTGATAATGATACAAAAGAGGTACAAACGGACGTACGACATTACTTAATTGTAATAATATACGTTTTATCTCTTCTTTTTCTTCATACTCATAATTATTGAGTTCTCTCGAATATTTTAATGTAGCTTCAGGTTCTATATAAGCGATGCTGCCAGTTTTTGAACTTCCCAGAATTGAACCTTTTACTTTTCTTCGATACATTGCCAATACCGCTAAAACTCTGCGGTTTTCAACAACACTTTCTTTAATATCGTCAAGATACCCCATTCCGTTATACTGGCTCAAAGCTGATACAAAACTCTGATTTATCTTTGTTTTAACCAGATTCATTTCCCTGCGGATATTTTGAAGTTCAGGAGATGCATCGTCCTTTACTTCACCATATTTATCAACTATCGTGTCAATATTCTTCAGGATTTCTTTAGTATACTCAACATTAATAGCTCTTTTGTTCAGGGTGGGGTAGTAGTCATCAAATTTTTCAAGAAACTTGATAAGCGTATTAACTGTTTCTGAAACAACAGCTATTTTTCTAAATGCAGGTGCCTCCAGATAACTATCTTCGATAGCAAGGAATTTTACTTCGTTATTTATGGGTTCAAAACCATGATTTGGGAGTGCGTTGTTATTATCGAAAGACGAAACATATTCTGAAGTCTCTAAAAGCGAATCCATCAGTTCTTCTTTATTTTTAAAAGGAGATATCTGTAGCGCTTTTTCGTGTCCTGGTTCTGTAGTACAACCTGAGGCAACTGCTTCAAGGACAGTGTAGAATTCTAAGTCTTTTAAGGTTTTATCTGTTATGCTGATCATTATGAGTATAGGCGTAATTTATACAAAAATACTACATATTTAGTAGGGTTGTACACATGCCGTAAAAGTTTAAGATGGCTTTACAATTGCATTAAAGAGCATTGTTTATATTTGCCTAAAATTATACTATATGCAGGTAAATATTGAGTCTTCGTGGAAAGAAATTTTAAAGGATGAGTTTGATAAGCCATATTTTGGTTCCCTTATAGATTTTGTAAAAAATGAATATTCTCAGCATACCTGTTATCCTCCCGGGAAAAAGATATTTTCGGCATTCGACCATTGTCCTTTTGATAAGGTAGAAGTTGTCATCATCGGGCAGGATCCTTATCATGGTCCGGGCCAGGCAAATGGCCTGTGTTTTTCTGTTAGTGACGGAATACCATTTCCTCCATCGTTGCAAAATATTTTCAGGGAAATCCAAACCGATTTAGGTAAGCCATTTCCGTCAACAGGTAATTTGGAACGTTGGGCTGATCAGGGAGTACTGTTGCTTAATGCTGTTCTTACTGTTCGCCAGAGTGAAGCCAATAGTCATCAGGGGAAAGGATGGGAAGCATTTACAGATGCTGTTATCCAGAAGATATCTGATGAAAAGAAAGATGTTGTTTTTCTGCTTTGGGGCGGTTTTGCCAAGAAAAAAGGCGCTCGTGTTAATAAAGAAAAGCATCTGATTTTGGAATCAGGACATCCATCACCTTTAAGTGCTAATAAAGGACATTGGTTTGGAAATAAGCATTTTAGTAAAACTAATGAATTCCTTGCTCAAAAAGGGAAGAAGCAAATTGATTGGTAAGTTAATTGAATGTAAGCGCTCCTAAAATTTCTTCGCTCATAAATCGCCCACCCGGATACATCGCTGTATAATCAAGATTCAGCCATATCTGGCCACGCTCGTCTATGTGATAATGAATTTCTTTTCCACGGCTCTCTTCAACAAAAAGTATTTCTTTTATCAGGTAGTTAGCAGTTTCAAGATCGGCTTTGGTTCCAATGAGCATTTCAGGGTATAAATGTCCGCCTGTGTGAATAATACGGGGAGTTCCTCCAATTGCACGTATTGCTGCCGACATCAATATGGCATGGTCATCACAGTCTCCCGAAAAATGCTGAATAGATTCTGATGCTGATGCAATATATTCCTGTCCTTTTGGATCATCTACATAATTCCAACGGTTCCGGATCTCCTTGAATACGGCAAAACACTGTATCATCCGTCTTTGTTTTCTGTAACCCTTAACATCCCTGAAGTATTTTGTGGTAGCCATCAGGGCAAAGTTCCTTACAGCAGGATTGTCAAATTCAACCGCATCAATAATTTTCGATTTATTAGGGAAAGGTAGAAGTTTAGATATGATAATATCTTGTGGATTCGGGTCGTCGGCCATGGTGTAAACCATGGAACGATAATCTTCATATACCTTATTGAAACCATAATTACCAAATACAGAACCATATAGTAATGCAATCAGGTAAAGGAATATGCAGACGATAAGGATGTGTTTCATTAACCGCAATACCAATTGGATAGCTACCAATATCACTATTCCAATAAGGATCCTGTCAATGTGTAGTGGCCAGTTCGGGTCCTTAAGATTTTGGTGAATGATAATAAACAGCGGTATGGCAATAAGTACATTTAGTACAAAAATGATAATAGATGCCCACGGCTCCTTTATCTGGAGCTTAGTTTTCAAATTTTTTATGGTTGTGGAATCCAGTTTTATCATTAGGGTCAAATAAAACGCTGTGTTTTATCCTGCTGCTATTTCAAATGCAGCTTTATCATTTATAAGGTTAAGTTCTAATAATTGATCCTGTACTTTATCAAACGTACTTTTGTCCAGTTTCTGTTGAGACCATTCAGTTATTTTTAACCACTCCTGAATATCTTCTGTTTTTTGGTTATAGCGTTCGGCAAGTGTCTTGTCAATGCTTGGTATTTCTTTAAAATCTGCTGTTGTGATGTTGATTATTTCCAGTAATTTTTCGATGGCTTTTGCATCGTTTTTCAATACTTCATTACGGACTGCGATCACGAAACAAGGCCACGGAGTAGGGCAGTCGCCAATTCTCCTAAAGATACCTTTGTCTACAATCGGTTTGGTCATAAAACGTTCCCACATAAAGTAATCGGCACGTCCTTCGGTAAGACCTTCAATGGCGCCATCCAGTGTGTTGATTATTTCAAATTCCAGGCCAGTTGTATCCCATCCATGATTTTTTGCATTTACAATTGCCATAAGATGCGAACCGGAGCCAAATCTGCTGATAGCGACTCTACCGTTCTCAATATCTGAAAGTTGCTTATGTGGAGAACCGGCAGCCACATGGATTCCCCAGACTAATGGCGACTCCACATATACCTGAATGATTGTACTCTCATTGCCGGCAGCGATATCTTTAATGATTCCCTCAGTAAGAATTACAGCTATATCAGTGCTGCCGTCGCGAAGCATCTGGCACAATTTACCTGTACCTTCAGGAGTGTCAGTCCATTCCACATCGATACCTGCCTGTTCAAATTCGCTGTTTTCAATACAAAGATGCCAAGGGAGGTTGAAATGTTCGGGAACGCCAGCAATTTTTAGTGTTTTCATGTAAATAGGATTGTAAAGGATAAAGGTAGTGAGACTATAAAGATTTAACAAACAAGAATAAAAAATCCCTCAAACAAAATTGCTTAAGGGATATATAAATTTTCAGATTCTGGCTTATCCACCAACTCTTTTTACCTTATAACCTTCTTTTGCAAGAAAATCTATGATCTTATCCCTGAAATTCCCCTGGATAATTATCTCGCCATCTTTAGCGGCACCGCCGACACCACAAAGTGTTTTTAGCTGCTTGGCTAAGGCTTTTAAATCGTCATCGCTGCCCTCAAATCCTTTAATTATTGTAGCTACTTTACCGCCACGATTCTTCTTATCAAGATGCGCTTCGAGCTTCTGCTGATTGTTTGCAAGGGTTTCCTGCTGCTCGTCGTTTGATTCAAATTCAAACTCTTTATTGGTAGAGAATACGAATCCTCCTAAATCATCTAAACTGCTTAATTTCTTCGCCATAGGTTTAATTATGTAAATAAATGCATTAACATCCGCATTCGCCGTAAATAGTTTCTTTTACACTCTTTCCATCTTTGGATTTGATGGACATTGTTCCTTTTTGCTGCCAGGTTTCATCTACCTGCAATACTTCCTCGCTGTCAAGAGTAACCTCATAGTCATCATTAGTATAGATCTTTACCCAATAGCCTTCGGTAACATCAGTATAACTCTTTAATTTGAACTGCATCATTTGACCGTTGATACTGATATAGGCATGGTCATGATAAGTATCGGCATATATATAGCTGCCATTTATGAAATCTTCTTTATTGGCAGAAAAATAACAGGCACAACCGTCAATCTCTTCCGGGAAATCTTTAAAGCGGTCAACAGTAATTGCTTTTTCCTCAGCACATGAAATTACAAGTATTGATAAAAGAAATAGTGCGCTAAAGATTTTTTTCATATCCCAAAATTATAAATAAAAAAGCATTGAACTATTGTCCAATGCCTGATTGTATATAAAAATATGTTTTTATTTTTTGATAAGCCCGAGCTCTACAAGACGCTCATAAAGATAATCACCGGCTGTGATGTCTTCATAAAGCTTAGGCTGATCTTCGCTAATACAGTTCTCAAGGCAATCCAGTTTCATTTCGGCAACGGGGTGCATAAAGAATGGAATGGAATAACGGGAAGTACCCCATAATTCCCTTGGAGGATTAACAACCCTGTGTATGGTCGATTTTAGTCTGTTATTGGTATGTCTTGAAAGCATGTCGCCAACATTGATAACCAGTTCATCAGGCTCGGCGATAGCATCAATCCATTCACCGTTGTGGTTTTGAACCTGCAGGCCGCGTCCCTGAGCACCCATAAGTAAAGTGATAAGGTTTATATCACCGTGTGCTGCTGCACGTACTGCATCTTTTGGTTCCTGTGTGATAGGAGGGTAGTGGATAGGGCGTAGTATACTGTTGCCTTCTCCAACATAGTTATCAAAATAGTTTTCGTCAAGGCCAAGGTAAACGGCTAATGCCCTTAATACATAAACACCTGTTTTTTCAAGCATTTTGTAAGCTTCTTTGCCTGTAGTGTTGAAATTTGGAAGTTCAGTAACTTCTACATTATTATGGTAATGAGGATGGCCATTGTATGTTGAGTCTTCAGAAAGATATTGCCCAAAATGCCAGAATTCCTTCAGGTCGCCCTGTGTATGTCCTTTTGCTTTTTCTTTTCCGAAAGAAACATAACCGCGCTGTCCGCCAATGCCGGGAATCTCATATTGTGATTTTGCTTCATAAGGAAGACTGAAGAAATTTTTTACCTCTTCATAAAGTGAATCTACAAGTGCGTCATCAAGGAAATGGCCTTTCAGTGCTACAAAGCCTATATCTTCGTAGGCTTTACCGATATCATTTATGAATTTTTGCTTGCGTTGTTCATCGCCGGAAAGGAAATCGCGCAGGTCTACGCTTGGTATATTTTGCATGGATAATGGTCGTTTTTGTGGAAGCAAAAATAACCATAAATTTTCATTCCGGGTTAAGGGAATGTTATGTTGCCTATCATTCTGACGAAGGAAGAATCTCAGGTTTTGAAAAGAGATTCTTCACTCCATTGCATTATGTTCAGAATGACAATATTTAATTGATTATATGAAGATACCTCCTGATGCTTCAATACGTTGTCCGTTAACCCATTTGGCATCATCGGTACATAAAAAAGCTACAACACCGCCAATGTCGTCAGCAAGGCCTACACGACCTAATGGAGTAATGCTTGAAAGGAAATCATTTATTTCTTTAGTGTCTCTCACACGGCCTCCGCCAAAATCGGTTGCAATTGGTCCGGGAGCAACTACATTAGCCCTGATTCTTCTTGATCCAAGTTCCCTGGCAAGGTAGCGGGTAAGTGACTCCACGGCTGATTTCATTGCGCCATAGGCTGATGATCCCGGTTGTGTAAAACGTGCCAGGCCTGATGAGATGTTTACGATACCGCCGCCATCATTCAGGTAGTTAAGTGCTTTTTGGGTAAGCATGTAGACACCTTTATAGTGGATGTTTATCATATCGTCAAGTTGCTCTTCGGTAGTTTCAGTAAACGGAGCGTAAAGCGCCGTACCCGCATTGTTGATAAGGAAATCGAAGTTAGGGCTTCCGGTGTGTTCTTTAAGGTGTGAGCCTACTTCGCTTAAGAAGCTGTCAAACTCAGAAATGTTTGCGGTGTTTAGCTGGTAAGCGATAGATTTTTGACCTAATGCCTGAATCTCTGCAACTACTTCATCGGCAGCAGCTTTATTACTGTTGTAAGTGAATATTACATCAATACCTTTTTTAGCCAATGCAATTGCCATATCCCTTCCAAGTCCGCGGCTCCCGCCGGTTACTAACGCGATCTTATTTTTTGTTGTTTCCATTTTATATAATTATTGTTATTAATTGATGGTACAAAATTCGGTAAGAAGGGGAGGTGGGTGTTTGCAAATTACAATCCCTGATTTGCAAAATTCAAATCTGACTTATATTCTATAAGCTAACGGAGCCATTTCTGTCTGTTTTTTAAAGAAGTTCGAAAAATGCGCGACTTCGTCAAATCCCAGGCTATAGGCGATTTCAGATACATTCCAGTCGGTTTGCTTGAGTAATATCTTAGCTTCCTGTATCATGCGTCCGGTAATGATCTCAGTTGTGGTCTTGCCTGTATTTTCCTTAAGTACCTTATTAAGATGGTTTACATGCACAGCCAGCCTGTCGGCATATTCTTTAGCAGAACGCAGTATAAGCTTTTGGGAAGTCGATTCAATAGGGAACTGACGTTCCAATAATTCGATAAACAATGCTATAATGCGTTGCGAAGCATTGTGTGCTGACTGTATGGTAGTTGCAGGTTGCAGTTTTTGTCCATAGTGTATGAGTTCCAGAACATAATTGCGTAGCAGATCATATTTGAATTCGTAATCCGAAGCGATCTCTTTCTTCATTTTTTTGAAGGTAAGCTCAATCTCATCAGCTTTTTCGTCAGATATTTCAAAAACGGGATAACCACCCGACCTGAAAATAGGAAGCTCGTCAAGCATCACGCCGCTTTTGTTCTTTACCATGAAATCATCAGTGAAAACAATAAACGAACCTGACTGATTCTCATCTTGTGGTACCCAATGGTACGGAACCTTAGGGGTAGCAAACAATAATGCATTCTTCTGTACATCAATAACCTTATCGGCATATTCAGCGCGGTTCTTACCACGGATAAGGCTTATTTTGTAATAGGCCCTGCGGTTGTAAGGCATCTGGTTCTTACGCTTTACCTCACGGATAGTATCGGCAATATCGAATATATTAAAGTGTCCGATCTCTTTGTTTATACCTGGTGGTAATAAAGTGTTTATTTCCCTTCCGGTAAAATGGCGGCCTCTTTATAGAAATCCTCAAGGGTTTTGTTTTCAATATTCATAACTTTGAATTTTGTTGCAAAATTCAAAGGTAGGGAAATAATTTATAGAGATTGCAAATCCGCGCCCCTGGTGAATCAGTGTCATGCTGATAAAGGAAGCATCTCTTTTAGATCATATTGCTACCATTCGCATTAAATCTCTCATAAGGAAGAAAAGAAAAAGAATCAAACTCAAAAAAAATCTCCCTCCTTGCTTTATAACTTTAGATATTTATAGATTTATGGAAGAGCTTTTTAGGGTTTGTTTATAGTATATCTTTATATATAGTATTTATATAGGTCGTGATGGTCTTGAAAAGTAGTAGAAAACTAGTATGAATCAATTAAAACTCATGCCTGTAGTAATGGTTGTGAAATGGTTGTGAAATGGTTGTGATTTCTTTGCCGGCACGGATTACAAATCCGAGTTATCTAGTTTGTTGTCGCAAACGTTAGAATTTTCTATATATCCCTTGTTTTATTAATAAGTCTACTGCTATTTCATAATTTATTCCAGTGAGAAGCCCAAAATCTTTTTTGTTAAAATCGTAAACGTAAAATTGTGAAAGTGTATATTTTTTTCCATCTGAATTTTTAAATGTTCCACATAAATAAATATATATGGCATCAACCTGATTATATGGGTACTTGATTTTTTCGGTATATTCTGTGTTATAATCTAAATCTGCATCTTTACCCAAGAATTGATATGGGGTGCGATTTAAAATGCTAATTTGTTTGTTTTTTTTACTAAGCAAGTAATATTTTAAATCTACATTTTTCGCTGGCGCAATACGATTTTCAATACGTACTTTAAAATGTGCCATATTTGCATAAATTGAATCTACACTGATGCCTTTATTTATAGCTATTTGAATTATTGGTTCAGGCTTATATCTTAAAGTGTCTCCTTTAGCTATTTTGACAATTTCATCTTTTGTAGCATCGTATTTTAAGCCATACTTAGCTAATGCTTCAGCTGTTTCTCTTTGGTTTTCACCAAGTTTATCAATATAATCTTTTCCGGCATTCACTATAGCCTTCTCATGTCTAATGTCTCTATCTAATAAATCATTTTTTAGTTTTTGGTCTTTATTGTCTGATTCGTTTTCTGAAATGATAAAGAGAGTTATTGTGCACAATACTGAAAATAGACTTAGTGTTACTATGACCCATCCTCTCCAAGTTAATATTTTATAATATGGTCTTCTTCGTAAATCTGATATTTTTCCTGTCAAAGGCATTATTCCACATATGAGCTGAAAAAAACCAACAAGTATTGTTAATATTAATGTCCATTTCATATAATAAGGATTTTAAACAAATTTATTTATAATATTTAAAGTGTGTATGGTTATTTTTTAACATAAAAGAATAGTTTTAAACAAGAGAAATTTCTTTAGGATAAAACAGCATACCTCGCATAGTTTTATTATTAAAAAATAAATTTTCCTAACATTTTATTTACCTACTGTTATTTTATTACTTTTGGAATCGTTTAATGATTATTCAAAAATCAACATGAATTTCGATAGAAAACAATTAACCAACGAACAATTACTCGATTTATATAAGAAATTAATAAAGCCAAGGCTGATAGAGGAGAAGATGCTTATCCTAATCCGTCAGGGTAAAGTATCCAAATGGTTCTCGGGTATTGGCCAGGAGGCTATCTCTGTGGGTGTTACCGCAGTTTTGGATAAAGACGAATATATCCTTCCTATGCACCGTAACCTTGGTGTGTTCACAGGCCGCGATATTCCGTTATACCGCCTGTTCTCACAATGGCAGGGCAAGGCTAACGGCTTTACCAAGGGCCGTGACCGTTCTTTCCACTTCGGTACGCAGGAATACAAGATCATTGGTATGATATCACACCTTGGTCCGCAATTAGGTGTGGCCGATGGTATCGCACTGGCACACAAGCTAAGGGATGAAAAGAAAGTAACTGCTGTATTTACAGGAGAGGGTGCTACTTCTGAAGGTGATTTCCATGAAGCGCTTAATATTGCTGCTGTATGGGAGCTCCCGGTGCTGTTTATCGTTGAGAATAATGGCTACGGACTTTCTACACCAACCAATGAGCAATACCGTTGCGAGAATATCGCCGATAAAGGTGTTGGTTTCGGAATGGAATCGCATATCATTGATGGTAACAACATTCTTGAGGTATTTACCAAGCTTACTGATATTGTAGCTTCACTGCGTGAGAATCCACGTCCGGTATTGTTAGAATTCAAAACCTTCAGGATGCGCGGACATGAAGAGGCGAGTGGTACAAAATATGTTCCACAGGAGCTGATGGACATGTGGGCTATCAAAGATCCGGTAGATAACTACAGGAAATATCTTAAGGAAGAAGGTGTGCTTACAGAAGAAGCAGATGAAGCTTTAAGGGCTGAACTTAAGAAAGAAATCGACGAGAATTATCAAAAAGCTTCTGCTGAACCTGCTATCGAAGCAAGTTTAAGTGAAGAGTTAAATGATGTATACAAACCATATGAATTTGAGGAAGTTGCTTCAAATGATGATAAGGAAAACGTTCGTATGATCGATGCTATTGCGCAGGGACTTAGGCAATCTATGAACCGCCACGAGAACCTTGTGATAATGGGTCAGGATATTGCCGAATATGGCGGGGCTTTCAAGATTACCGATGGCTTTGTTGCTGAGTTCGGTAAAGACCGTGTACGTAATACACCAATCTGTGAATCGGCTGTTGTATCTGCGGGTATGGGGCTTTCCATCAATGGATATAAATCGGTTATTGAGATGCAGTTTGCCGATTTCGTATCGACGGGCTTTAATCCAATTGTTAACTATTTGGCTAAAGTACACTACCGTTGGCAGGAAAACGCCGATGTAGTAGTGCGCATGCCTTGTGGGGCAGGAGTACAGGCAGGGCCTTTCCATTCACAGACAAATGAGGCTTGGTTTACCAAAACTCCGGGGCTTAAAGTTGTTTACCCTGCATTCCCTTATGATGCAAAAGGGCTTTTGGCAACTGCCATCAACGACCCGAATCCGGTAATGTTCTTTGAGCATAAAGCACTATACAGGAGCATTTACCAGGATGTGCCTAAGGATTATTACACGATTCCTTTCGGTAAGGCAGCAATGCTTAAAGAAGGTGGCGACGTAACGGTTATTACATTTGGTGCAGGTGTTCACTGGGCGCTTGAAACATTAGACAAAAATCCTGATATCAAAGCCGACCTGATCGATCTTAGATCGCTTCAGCCGCTTGATACAGAAGCGATATATAAATCGGTTAAGAAGACAGGAAAAGTGATCATACTTCAGGAGGATAGTTTGTTTGGCGGAATTGCCAGTGATATCTCTTCGATAATCATGGAGAACTGCTTCGAGCATCTTGATGGCCCTGTAAAACGTGTAGGAAGCCTTGAGAGTGCTATTCCGTTTACTAAAGCACTGGAAGACCAATACCTGCCTAAAGCGCGTTTTGAAACAGCACTTCAGGAGCTATTGGCTTACTAGAGAGTTGCAGAGCTTCAAAGTAACAGAGTTTTTAGTTTCTTAATATATTATCAGAGTTCCAAAGTAACAGAGTTTAAGACTTTGCTGCTTTGGAACTCTGTTACTTTGTGACTATTTCAAAACTTTGTCACTTTGCAACTTTGCTGCTTTATATCTATCATATCATAAATAAAATCACTGAAAAATTGCCATAAAGGAGGTCGGGTTTTTCTTAACTTTGAGGTATGAGAACATCAAAGATATTTGTAACGGTCGATGCTGTTATATTCAGGAAAAAAGCTGACGGAAAAGAGTTGCTTCTTATCAAAAGAAAGAATGATCCTTTTAAAGGTAAATGGGCTTTACCGGGTGGTTTTGTAGATGAAGGCGAGGATCTTGCTGATGCGGCTAAACGCGAATTACAGGAAGAAACCGGACTTGTGGTTGAAGGCCTCAAACAGCTTGGTGCATTTGGCAAACCCGGTCGTGACCCGAGAAGCCATACGGTTTCAGTTGCTTATACAGGTTTCGCTTCTGATGATGCCGAAGTTGTTGGTGCTGATGATGCTGATGAAGCAAAATGGTTTCCAGTTTTGGATTTACCTGAATTAGCATTTGATCATTCCGATATCATAAAATTAGCTTTAGAAAAACACAAGTTATGAGATTTCACACAAGAAAATGGGTAAAACCCGAAGACCTTAATCCTAACGGAACTTTATTTGGAGGTAAGCTGCTAGCCTGGATTGACGAAGAAGCAGCATTATATTCTATCATACAGTTGGAAAACCAAAGAGTGGTTACCAAACATATGTCGGAAATAAACTTTATGAGCTCTGCCAAACAGGGAGATATCGTAGAAATAGGTATTGATGTGGTGCGCTTTGGTTCGACTTCGCTAGTGCTTAAATCAGAAGTGCGTAACAAAATGACACAGGAGAAGATCATTACTGTAGATAACATAACGATGGTGAACCTTGATAGTTTCGGCCGTCCTTCGGCTCACGGAAAAACGAAGATCGAGTACGTAAAAGATAGGATCCTTAAGCCTTAATTGTCGATATATCCTTTGCCGGAAGGCAATTCAAATATTTCAAGGTCAAAATAAGCCACTGAAGCGATGATATGGTCGAAAATGTCAGCCATTATGTATTCGTGGTTTATCCAGCGCTTATCGGATGTAAACAGGTAAATTTCGATAGGAATACCTTTCTCGGTAGGCTGCAGGTGGCGGCACATGATGGTCATTTCCTTATTAGCACCCGGATGTGTCTCAATATAATTATTGATGTACTTCCTGAAAATACCAAGATTGGTCAGGTTACGACCGTTAATCGACAGTGATTTATCAATACCATTTAGGTCGTTATATTTGTCAATATCATGCTGTCTTTGGTCAATATAAGCAGAAACCAAATGTATCTTTTTGAATTCTGCCAATTCGTCTTTATGAACGAAACGTACAGTATTCGCCTTGATAAGAATGTGTCTCTTGATCCTCCTGCCTGGAGAAGTCTGCATTCCGCGCCAGTTTTTAAACGAATCAGAGATAAGGCTGTAGGTAGGAATAGTGGTTGTTGTATTGTCAAAATTTTTAACCTTAACCGTGGCAAGGTTAATCTCAATAACATCGCCATCGGCACCAAATTTCTCTATGGTGATCCAGTCGCCTATACGTACAATGTCATTGATGGTAACCTGAATACTGGCTACAATACCAAGTATAGTGTCTTTGAAAATAATAATAACAACAGCTGAAATAGCTCCAAAAGTTCCTAATAGCACTCTGAACTCAAGATCAAAGAGCATAAGAATAATGGTTGTTATGCCAAAAATCCATAACATTAACATTACAACCTGTACGTAGCTGTCAATAGGCTTATCGTTATAATCCGGTTTCTGCTTGAGGTAATCGCCCCATGCATTAAAGATACTTCGGGCAATCCAGAGGCTGATAAGGATAATAAAGGAACTGATACCCTTGGAGAATATATATTCCCAGTAGGTAAAATCTTTTAAAGCAATTGGAGCCGTTTTATAAATGAAATAAAGCGGTATTAAATGGGCAATGAACTTTGAGGTTTTGTTCCTGACTAAAAAATCGTCAAAAGAGGTTTTGGTGCTTCTTGCTAAAATGATAAAGCCAATTACAAACACCCTCTTGGCAACTTTGTCAATTACATACGCCAGGACACCAATGATAAGAATGTTTACTATCAGGTTGATGTATATAGCCGTAATATGGCCAAGGCCAATGCTCTTCAGTAAGTTATATGCCCAGTTAAATATGTCCATTATATCTTTTCAGAATCGTTTTCGGTATTCCTTAAGTATTTATATTCCATGTAAAAAGTACCAAATGGCGGAATTGAAGCCAGGCAGATGATGATGTATTTTTTCCATGACCATCCAAGCTCAAATTTAAGCATGGTAGCAATAATAATATAAACGGTGAACAAAAGTCCGTGAACCATTCCTGCTACGCGTACATATTCGGGCATATCCCAAATATATTTAAGCGGCATGGCGATAAAGAATAATACAAGTGCAGATATACCTTCTAGGGTAGCAATAATTTTAAATAAACGTGTCATACGTGGAGGATAATTTTAATGAATACAAATGTAGGACATACGTCTTTGGCAGAAAAACAAAAAATTAGGTAATTCAGCTTTATAACAATAAAAAAGCCGTTTGTTTCCAAACAGCTTTAAATTATATAACCAAAGATTTTTATTTAGAATGCTAAAAAAGCTTTGTTGTATTCTCTTAGGTCAAGAAGATTGTTCTTTTTAGTCAGGTCACTGAATAACGAAATAAGGTATTCAAGGCTCTCCATGTTGTTTTCGCTGCTGCTTTCAGAATCAGTTACTAATTCTGTTTCTTCATCCACAGGTTCATCATCAGGGATAGGGATAAGGAAAGCTCCATTAGCCTCCAGGTGCTCATAAGTAAGACGTAATGCCTTCGTAAGTACCGGATTTTGCTCTTCAAGGGAATATTCGCGTAATTTTTTCAGATCTGCAATTAGAGTTTCTGCTTCAAAACCTTTTTTAAAAAGGTCCAGCTGTATTTTGTTGATCAGTTTTTGTGCGCTCGGATTTTCCACAGTAAAAGTTGTTTAGTTTTGACTTTGTTTAAAGGATTGCAAAAATACTACTTTATATAGTTTTTCCGCATTCTTTTTTACATTTTATTGCTGATGGCAAAATTAAGGCTTATTTTTGAATACCATGAGTAAACGCGACCTAAAAAAGTACCTGGCATCACTGCCTAAAGAGGAATTGGAAGAGCAGCTTCTTTCATTGTACGAAAAATTCGGCGAGGTAAAAGCCTATTATGACTTTGTTTTTAATCCGAAAGAAGATAAGCTTGAACAGGAAGCTAAGGTTAAGATCGCGAATGAATACTTCCCTATAAAAGGTAAGCGCCCAAAACTTCGCCGATCTACCGCGCAGAAATATATTAAACACTTCCTTACCATTGGGGTGGATCCCTATGTGGTGGCTGATGTTATGCTATTCAATATTGAAACAGCACAAAAATATTCCGGTAAGCGTGAATTGAGTTATGCTTCCTTTTATAAAAGTATGCTGAATTCATATAAACAGGTAGTGGAATATGTCGCGGCTAACGGTATGGCACCTAACTTTAGTGAACGCATTGCTGCCATCAAAAATGAGGCTTTCAGGCAATACTGGGAAAACCGTAAGGAGTTTGAAAGAATTCATGATAATTTTGAATAGCTAAAATCCCGTAAAAAGATCGGGCTGTACGTCAAGAGTATGAAAACCTTCTTTTAACTTACCAACTCTAAAGAGATTTACCTTTTCGTGCGCATATCGTGTTGGTTCAGGTATTCGGTGTTTGAGAATACATGGTTTCATGAATTCCACGCTATCTTCAACAGATACTTTATGCCCCGGAGAAATATACACAGGTTTCACATTGTCTTTGGTGCGAACTGCATAGCCCATGTGCTCATTCTGACTTATTATTGGGCTGGTGCTGAATTTTTGCAGTCCAAGAGGCTTGTAATTACCGTATAACATATTTTTGGCGCAGCCAATAGCAGGATGATTTGCAAGTACTCCAAAATGTGATGCAATACCCATTCTCCTTGGGTGTGTAACTCCCTGACCGTCCAATATCATCAGGTCGGGTTTTTGTGGGAGCTGTTCCCAGGCCTGAAGCAATGCAGGGACTTCTCTGAATCCTAAATAGCCCGGGACATAGGGGAAAATAGTTTTTGCAATAACAAGTGAATAGGATAGTAGCTGCATTTGCGGATAGCTCAAAACCACAATGCCAGCATAAACAATGTCGGTGTCTTTATTATGTGAAATATCCCCACCCGCAATAGTTGTAATATTCTTGTTTTCAGTAATCAATGAAACGCTGTTGCGAAGCCGGTTCTGAATTTCAGTCGCTTCAGTAAGCGAAATACTGTCATAGTTAAGCATAGTTCTTTTCCTTGTATCTCAAATTTAATCATTAAAGCCTTGATTCTGTGGTAGCTTTTCCTAATGTTTCATTAAATTTCTATTAAGTTGTGAGAATTATGATTTTCTATACAAATAAATGTGAGTAAATACCATATTTTTGGCGATTATCATACCTACATGGAAAGAGAAGAAAATGTTGAGGACAGGAAAGAGCTGTACCATTACCAACAAGAGGATATAGACGCTATATTTGAGAGATTTGAGGGCAAGCCCAATAACTTTCATTTGCTTTACCAACTCCCTACAGGAGGTGGTAAAACCGTTATATTTTCTGAAATTGCACGCCGTTACATAGAAAAATACCATCGTAAGGTCCTTGTGCTTACCCATAGAATAGAGTTAAGCAAGCAGACTTCACAAATGCTTAAAAGCTTTGGCGTAAAGAATACTGTTATTGACAGTAATGTAAAAGACCTGCCAGAGAATAATGACTATTCTTGTTATGTGGCAATGGTTGAAACCCTGAACAACCGCCTTAAGGATAAAAAATTCCACATGGATTACGTGGGGCTTGTCATTGTAGATGAGGCACATTATAATTCATTCCGAAAGCTATTTACCTATTTTAAGAATTCAGTTTTTTTGGGGGTTACGGCAACTCCTCTAAGTTCGAACATTGATTTACCGATGTATGAAACCTATGGCGAGCTTATTGTTGGTGAACCTATACAGTCGCTTATCAGTAAAGGGTTTTTGGCAAAAGCCCAGATGTTTGGTTACGATGTCGAGTTGACTTCCCTAAAACTTGGAATTAACGGAGATTATACGGTAAGTTCTTCTGATGAGCTGTACTCACGTTCGGCTATGCAGGATTTGTTATTGCAATCTTATGTTTCAAGGGCTCAGGGAAAAAAGACGCTGATCTTTAATAATGGTATCAATACTTCATTATACGTATATGAAACTTTTAAGGCAGCAGGGCTTCCGATAAAACACCTAGATAATAAAACACCTGAGATTGAACGTAAAAAGATATTGACTTGGTTTAAAAAAACACCGGATGCAATTTTAACTTCAGTTTCCATTCTTACTACGGGTTTTGATGAGCCTACTGTAGAAGCTATTATACTTAACAGGGCAACCCGTTCGCTTACGCTGTATTTCCAGATGATAGGGCGTGGGTCACGTAAACTGCCTCACAAAGATATTTTTACGGTTATTGACCTTGGTAATAATGCCCAACGCTTTGGTTTATGGAGCGATCCTATAGACTGGCAGTATATTTTTAAGCATCCGGAACAATTTCTTGAGAATATCAGGACTGATGCTGAAATAGAGAGTTATCATAGCTATAGTATGCCTGATGAAGTACGTGCCAAATTTGAAAAGACACTAGACATATCTTTTAATGTAGAAGAAGAATTTCGTCTTGCGGCAGAGGAAAGGCATAAGCCAAAAGTTGTTATTGATAAGTCCATAAGGCAGCATGCCATGATGTGTATTGAAAATGCCGAAAGTATTCCCGAAGCCCGTAAACTGGCTAAATTACTGGATCCTGATATTGAATATAGGGTAAAGCAATATGCTAAACTATTAGCCAAAACAACTAAAAATTATCGCGAGTGGCTTATCGAAGATTATAAGAACAGGCTAAGCGTTTTTATTGGTCGTACATATAATAAATTTCATTCCGATGACGATGATGACGACACATTTGAGCTAAAAGAGCTTTAACTGATTGTCATTTCCTTTGTTTTTAGGAGGTTTTGCTTCGCTAAAAACTGTTCGCCCACCATATTTATAAGACTCATTGCGTTCTTTTTGAAGAAGGGCATCAAAGTTAGTGTTTGGTGTAAAATCTTTTTCGGCATTTCGGGATATCTCCGAAAGTTTTCTGATGGCATCCATTTTGTCAGAGTTACCAATTTTAGCTCTTTGAATAGCATTTTGAAGTGTGTTGATAGTTTCATCAAATACTTTTATCGGCACAGGAAACGGATGTCCGTCCTTGCCTCCATGAGCAAAAGAAAAACGTGCAGGATCGTCAAAACGGGTGGGAGTACCGTAAATTACCTCACTCACTAATGCTACCGATTGTATTGTTCTTGGCCCCATTCCCTTTAACATAAGCAGGCCCTCAAAATCTTCAGGTTTGTTTTCGTGGGCAACCCATAGCATAGCTCCAAGACGCTTCATGTTTACATCTTTCATCCTTACATCATGATGATTAGGCATAATAAGGTGATTTATTTCTTTAAGTATTTTTTCAGGATGCTCATTAACGATCAGCAGTGATTTTTCTCGTGTTTCTAACGCATCGGCTGCCGTCAGATTGAGTATTTTTCCTTGGTTTTGACCGTAAATAAAGGTATGTGGCTTATTAATGAAAGACTGCAGGTTTTCGGAATGCCAGTGATAACGGCGCGCTGTACCTGTAAGGTTGTTCATACCCTGTTGTATGACGCACCAATCTCCTTTGCTGTTTACAATAAAATTATGCTGATAAAGCTGAAACCCATCTTGTATTGCAGTATTATCTACTTTAGCAGTGAGCCTGCTAAAGCCTGCGAGTTCCATCCCATTCAGGCCTGTGCGTTCGCCAACAATAAGTAATTCTTCGGGCGTTTTAATTGAGTGTTTTCCTTTGCCGCCGCAAATATAGATTCCCAACTCTTTCGCATGCGGATTTACAGAACGTTTCAAAGCTCCGAGAACAGAAGTTGTAATCCCTGATGAATGCCAGTCCATTCCCATTACTGCACCAAAACTTTGAAACCAAAAAGGATTTGAAAGTTTACTTATGACCTCTGAAGTAGAAAACTCCATGGCAATTGTTTCCACTATGGCAAGCCCCAGCTTTGCCATTCTTTCGGAAAGCCAAAGCGGAACGTGGCCACCATGTGGAGTTGTAAAGCAAAGATAAACAGAATAACAGTTTGTGAGGATTGACTTGATTTATTTAACATCTGATTGATTCGTGTGATCAGTTATGTCACAGTTTCAGATGGTTATGTGTTATTAAAGAAATTGGCTATAATTTAATACTGCGTTATGGAAAAATTACAATTTAAGTGAGTAACTTAGGACTACTATTGAAACCATAATATCCTTAAAACATCATAATCATGGAGCGTATAATTACACATGTCGGAAGCGCAAATGAATATAACGCACTTTCTTATGAGAAGGCAGTTGCCGAATTTTCAACAGAAAAAGAGCAGACAGAAGATGTATCCTGTAGTTTACTACTGAAAAATCTTTTAATGAACAATCTGATGCTTCTCAAATTTAATGAGATAAGCACCATACTATTACTTTAATACTTTTGATTATGAAAAAAGAGCCAAATAAGGAAACAGAAAACAGGGAAAATGATGCGCATGCTGAAAAAAAAGCAACTACAGATCAGATTCCATATAATAACGATATTGACGATACAGATAAGTATCTTGCCATGGAGCAACAGGGTGTAAGATACACTAAGGAAAATGATCCCACTGCAAATTCTGATCAGACAGATTTTGGCAGCGAAAGCCGCAAAAAAGAATGGAACGATATGGGAGGAAATAGTAAAAATTCTGATGCGTTCAATCAGGATGATTATTTACTGGATGACAACCTCGACCTTGATGAAGACCAAAATCAATCCATTTCAAGTGATGATGATGATTTTGAAGAAACAAACGAACGCTATTAGTTTTTTACTACTATAATTTAAATCCCCGGTGTCGTAAGATATTGGGGATTTTTTTAAACACGACTTATGACGGGGAATTCAAAAATAGCCATATATGGAGCATTGGCAGCCAATATTGGAATTGCTGTCGTCAAGTTTATCGCTGCTTCAGTAACCGGTAGCTCTGCTATGATAAGCGAAGGGATACACAGTGCTGTTGATAGCGGTAATTCTCTATTGCTATTGCTTGGAATGAAGCGGAGCCAAAGGCCACCGGATCGTGGTCATCCTTTCGGACATGGAAAAGAGATCTATTTCTGGTCGCTTATAGTTGCTATTCTTGTGTTTTCACTTGGTGGCGGAATGTCTGTATATGAAGGTATCACCCACTTACGCCATCCTGTAGAATTGAAAGACCCTTTTTGGAATTACATAGTGCTGTTTGTTTCAATGGTATTTGAAGGGGCATCACTTTTATACGCTGTTCGCGAATTTAATAAAACCCGGGGAAATTTTAATTTTTGGAAGGAAGTCAGCATGAGTAAAGATCCGGGATTGTTTGCTGTTATTTACGAAGAAAGCGCTGCGATAATTGGTCTTACCGTTGCGTTGCTGGGAGTGTTTTTAGGACATTATTTTAATAATCCATTATATGATGCACTTGCATCGATGCTAATAGGTGTTGTATTGATATTCGTTGCAATAACAATGGTGAGGGAAAGCAAAGGATTACTGGTAGGAGAGAGTGCTAATTCAGAGATTGTTAAAGGTATTTACGACCTCGTAAATAAAGAACCAAGGGTGGAAACACTCTATTTTCCGCTTACGATGCATTTGGCACCTAATGAGATTCTGCTTGCTCTTGATGTCGAATTCAACAAGGACATGACTGTTGAAGAGCTTTTTGATACCGTAAATCAATTGGAAGAACAAATAAAAGTTGCTTTTCCCAATGTTAAGAAAATCTATATCGAAGCCAAGAATTTTGGAGGGCGTGAGCGTCCCTGGATGATTGATGCAGTGGATTAGATTGTAGCTAAGCCGGAATAAAAACATCAAATGCAGCACCTCTGCCTAATTCTCCCTGAGCAGAAATAAAGCCTTTATGGTTCTCAACAATACGTTTTACTATTGCCAGGCCTATACCTGTACCTTTGAATTGCGATTTGTCATTCAGCCGTTGGAAAAGCTCAAAAATACGCTCATTGTACTTTGGCTCAAATCCAATGCCATTGTCTTCAATATGGATATGACAATAGTCAGATTCCGGTTTAAGTCTGTCATCGTTAAAAAAGCTTCCTTTAACAATGTGACTATTAATGGTAATTACTAATGCCTTATCAGGATTAGAAAATTTAATTGAATTTGTAATAATGTTATAGAGCAACTGCCTGAATTGAAAGGGTATTATTTTTGCGTGGCACATTTCTGTGGCTTCAATACGCCCATTTTTTTCCTTTAGATCATCTGATACATCAATTATTATTTCATCAAGTATCAATTGTAGGTCCGTTTCTTCAATATTGCCTTCGGCGATGTTTGTTCGTGAATAGGCCAATAGATCATTGATAAGCGCCTGCATTCTTTCAGCCGCATTTTTCATGCGCTCAAAGTAGTCTTTTCCTTTATCTGATAATTTATCGACTTCAGTTTCGGCAATTATAGTGGCTATGGTCTGTATCTTTCTTAAGGGCTCCTGTAAGTCATGACTTGATATATAAGCAAACGCCTGCAGCTCTTTGTTCATTTTTTCAAGCGATTTGTTGGATTCTTTAATATCAAGTGTACGCTGTTCCACTTCCTTTTCAAGAATGTCTTTAAATGCTTTTTCTTTCTCAAGTTTTTTCTTAGTACTTCTTGCTTCTTCAATCGAATTGAGATGAAAAGAAATAAGGTCAGCAAAGAGATTGAACATACCGGTCACAGCAGGCGTATTTAAAATATTGGGGCTAGGATCGATTGCACAGAGTGTTCCGAAGAAGGTCCCATCCTTACGAATGATTGGTATGGAAATATAACTTTGAAAGCCATACATGGCCGGTGTATGATGATTGCGGAATTCTGGACTTTCCGAAACATGGTCAATAATTACGGCTTTTTGCGATTCCCTTATTTCATTGCAGATAGTAGTTTTTATTTCCAGTTCACTCCCTGGTACCATACCAAAATTAATATCATCGCGAACACTGCAGGTAATCCATCTGTCATCAGTTACTCTTGCAACTGCAGAAAATCCCATTCCTGTTGTTTGACAGATGACATTTAGCATTGTAGGTATGATAGAAATCTGCCCTATGTCATGTATATCCTGTTCGAAATTCTCTTCTGATACGGCCATTAAGTTGGTTTAAAGTTCTACTTTATAAAAATAAGCCTTTTTCTCAAATTGAGCTTTTCCGATTTGAAAACATTATGATTATTATAATAATTTACCAGAAATATTTTCACAATTAAATTAAGATATTGTATATCAGTTATTTGTGTTTTAAAAAACGTAAGAGCTGTCTATAGTATGTCTATACTCGAAATTTCTTTTAAATGCTAAGTAATACTATATTTGTAGGACAATTTTAACGAATCTCCTATTTTAAGATTCATTAAAATTTACTTCATAAGCCCCCGAATACCTATTATCATATTTTATTGGTTGCAGCTGCATTTTTAGTGCAGCTGCATTTTTTTATAGAGATAATTGTAAATATAAAAGAACTGTAAGTTTGATTTAGTCTTGGACGTAGGTCAACGTGAACCTATTTACTATAAAAGCCTATCCAATGCCTAAGATTGGATTTGGTAAAACCATGCTCATAAGCAACAGACTCTGCGCTGCAATGGTGCTTTAAAACTTCTTCAATACAACAAAGTTTAAACTCATAATTGTATTTGACTTTTCTTTCCATAAAAATATTCCCAATAGTGTCTAATTTTGGGGCAGTTCAATCCTTACGGAGCGTTTTTTTATATGCTTACTGATTACCTTTTCTCATTTTCATATTTATGAATTCAACTGCCAACGAAAAAGCTATTGCAAAGTAGAGATAGCCTTTAGGTACAGCCCCTACATGCTGCCCTGCGAGTTCAGCAGCTGAGAGATGCATACTTTCTGTTGTTAGCATAAAACCGATCAAAATCAGGAATGCCAGGCCGAGTACTTGTATCGATGGATTAGCATTTACAAAATTCCCTACCGGTACTGCAAAAAGCATCATAATACCTACAGAGATTACAACAGCTGTAATCATAATTGTTAGCGCTCCTTCAATACCATTTGTCATTCCTACAGCAGTAAGTATAGAATCTACAGAGAAAATGATGTCAATCATTAATATCTGAAATATAATCGAAGTGAACGATTTTTTAGCTGCTCCTCCAAGAGTCATTTCTTCTTGCCCTTTATGGTCTACTTTTTCATGTATTTCTTTCGTACTCTTATAAATAAGGAAAATACCTCCGGCAAGTAATATTACAGCCTGACCTGTAAAATCGGCTTTAAACCAGCCCCAGTCAACACTCAAAAAAGGCTCTTTCATTGCAATGAGCAAAGTGATACCAAACAAAAGGCCTATACGCATAAACATAGCAAGGAACAAACCTATTCGGGTTGCTTTTTTACGATCTTCAGGCGGAAGTTTTCCCGTAACGATTGATATGAATATGATATTATCAATACCCAATATGATCTCAAGAAAGGTAAGCGTAAGAAGCGCTACCCAGGCGCTCGGATTTAAAAAAACTTCAAACATATCTGATATAGTATTAGTTGAGTTTGGTTACAGTTCCTTTTTGCTTATTGGTATCTCCTACAATAGAAAACTCAAACGTATATGAATTCTCTTTTGTTGTTAAGATTTTCATTTGGATGGCTTTCTCTTCCAGCATGTTCTTAGGATGAAGTTTCTGTAAAATATATTCACAATCATTTACCCAGCGAACACTTGCAGTATCAGTTTTTCCATTGAACGTTTCTATTTGAAGATTTTCTGTACGTTCAAAAAAAGTTATCTCTTTTTTTCCGTTGATTTCATGTTCAAATCTAAACTTGCCTGTTTTAAAGTCTTTGCAATTGCGCTCCTGTTGATAACATGAACTTAATAATAACGCTACCAACAGTGCATAAATAATGTTTTTCATATTAGTCAAATAAGCTTTTCATGATTGTTTTGATGCCAAAAAACGCCAATAAAATACCAACAATACAGGTTATTATCCCTAATCCCAGTACTGGAATATACATCGGATGTTGCTGATTTTTAAATGAACTATGTATAACAACCGGTCCCAAAAAGAATAACGGCAGTGCACCGCTCAGGTATCTGATACCTTTCATTAAAATTCGTTTATCTGTTGACATATGCTTCTATTGCTTTTCTAACATTTTTATATTCCTCCAAAAGGGTAGATGCTACTTCCTGAGAAACATTTATCTCATCCATTATCATTCGTACACCTCGATCAACCAATTTGTGGTTGCTTAATTGCATGTCAACCATCTTATTACCTTTCACATGGCCTAATTGTATCATCGTTGCTGTAGATATCATATTCAGTACAAGCTTTTGTGCTGTTCCTGCTTTCATGCGTGAACTACCGGTTACAAATTCAGGCCCCGTAACAACTTCTATTGGGTATTGAGCAACATCGGCTAATGGACTTCCGCTGTTACACACTATGCATCCTGTGGTAATACCATTTTCATTGCATTTTTCAAGTCCTCCAATAACATATGGCGTTGTTCCTGATGCCGCTATACCTACAACAACATCTTTGCTGTTAATGTGATATTCTGAAAGATCCTTCCAAGCCTGTTGGTTATCGTCTTCGGCAAATTCAACTGCCCTGCGAATCGCAGTATCGCCCCCTGCAATAAGTCCTATTACAAGGTCGAATGATACTCCAAAAGTAGGAGGGCATTCCGATGCATCAACAATTCCAAGCCGGCCACTTGTTCCTGCACCAATATAAAAAAGACGTCCGCCCTCTTTAAGCTGGGAAACAGTTTTTTCTACAAGCTTTTCGATCTGAGGAAGCGCTTTTTCAATCGCTAAGGGTACAGATTTATCCTCGTTATTAATATTTTGAAGCAGTTCTGAAACTGGCATCTTTTCGAGATGATCGTATTTAGAGCTTTGTTCTGTGGTTCTGGTAAAAGACATGATTCTGACTTTTAGTTATATTCAAGAAAATAGGCCATTATAACTCCAAATATAATTACAATAAGCTTAGCAAGGTTAAATTTATGGCCTTCACTGCTTTCAAATATAATTGTAGAAGATATATGGAAAAGGATACCTACAACTACTGCTGATATCTCTGTGTAATAATGGCTGATAAATTCAAGCTGCCCTGACAACAGGGTTCCCAGTGGTGTCATTATCGCAAACGCAAGCATGAACAGCATTATAACAATTTTTTTAAGCCCGGAATTTATAAAGAAGGCCGTCAGGATTATAGCAATAGGAAAATGGTGTATAGCAATGCCCCATGCCATGCCATGATGATGACTTACCGGCATTCCTTCTAGTAAAGCATGTATGCAAAGACTCAAAAATAAGAGCCATGGCATTTTATGCAAATGATCACTACCGTGAACATGTACGTGACCATGCTCGGCACCTTTAGAGAAATATTCCAGTATTATCTGAAAGACAATACCGGCCATAATAAAGATTCCAATTGGATTACTGTGGCTATGCTCGTGGTCATGGTCATGACCTTCATGCAAATGCGCTGCACTTTCATAAACTTCAGGTAAAAGGTGCAAAACAGTAAGAGCTAAAAGAAAAGCTCCACTGAATGCAAGTAAAAGTTTAAGACTTTTTTTATTGGTAGGCTTCAATATCAATGCAAAAACATAGCCAAACACAACCGATAATAACGGTAATAGGTATATCATTTTATTTAAAGATCATGATTAAACGTTCTGATTCATTCTTGAAGAATTTCCTCAGCTTATAGTCACCAAACGTATCTAAAAGATAGATACCCGCTTCCTCCATCATCGTCTCAAAATCTTCAAGAGTAAGTGCTCTTACTTTCTCAGTAAAATGAAACTTTTGTCCTTTATCTTCAAAGTCAATTTCTTTGATAATGTGATTGTCTATGTAATAACGCTTTATATGAAAATCAATGCCATCAACAGTTTTAACTTCTTCGGGAATCAGGTTATTTATCACATGCTGCACATTCATGAAGTCAATCACGCCAAAACCATATTCAGTAAGGCTTTCGTGGATAGCTTTAAGGGTAACGAGATTGTCGCTGTCATTTTCAAAATAACCAAAGCTGGTAAAGAGGTTAAATATGGCATCAAATTTCTCTTCAAAAGATTCACGCATATCATGAACCACAAAGTGCAGTTTGTCGTTTGCAGATTTTGAAGCTTCATTTATACTGTTTTCGGAGAGGTCGGCACCGGTTACATCATACCCAAGCTGGCTAAGATAAATAGAATGCCTGCCTTTTCCACAGGCTAAATCAAGTATTTTGGCATCATCGGGCAGGTTTAGATATTGAGTAATATTATCCATGAAGAGTTGAGCCTCTTCGTAGTCACGATCCTTGTATAAAGTGTGGTAATAAGGTGTATCGAACCAGGATGCAAACCAGTTATTCGTTTCTTTTTGCATATTCATTGAATGTACCCGCAAAATTAGTTTATTTTTGCCAAGAATTTGATTCAGGCACATGGAAAATAATTTTAAAATGATTGCCAAAACCTTTTTTGGTTTTGAAGAAATACTTGCAAAAGAACTGCAGGTTTTAGGAGCTCAGGAAGTAGAGCAGGGTGTAAGGATGGTAAGTTTCAAAGGCGATAAGGGCTTTATGTACAAAGCCAACCTGTCGTTAAGGACTGCCCTTAAGATACTTAAGCCTATTTACCATTTCAGGGCATTCAACGAGCAGAGCCTCTATAAAGGTATTCAGGGCATTGACTGGTCTAAATATCTTAATGCAAATCAATCATTTGTTATTGATGTTACCCTGCATTCAGACCATTTTAACCATTCGCAATTCGTAGCGCTCAAGACAAAAGATGCTGTAGTTGACCAGTTTAGGGACCGTTATGGTAAAAGGCCAAGTATTGATAAGGATTTTCCGGATTTAAGGATCAACATCCATATTCATAATGACCAGTGTTCTGTTGCTCTTGATACATCAGGAAACTCATTGCACCAAAGAGGGTACAAAACCGCGACTAACATTGCACCAATAAACGAGGTGCTTGCTGCTGGGATGCTATTGCTTTCAGGTTGGGATGGCCAGGGTGATTTTATCGACCCGATGTGTGGATCAGGTACAATATTGGCTGAAGCAGCGATGATTGCATGTAATATTCCTGCGAACATCAATCGTAAAGAGTTTGCGTTTGAAAAATGGAACGACTGGGATAATGACCTTTTTGATATGATAGTTGACTCTCTTATGAAAAAGGCACGTGAATTCCATTATACCATCAAAGGCTATGATAAAGCGCCATCAGCTGTAGCAAAGGCAAAAGACAATATCTATAATGCCAATTTGGATGAGTATGTGACTATTACACAAGCAGATTTCTTTACTACAGAAAAAGAAACAAGAGGACCGCTGCACATGGTATTCAATCCGCCATACGGAGAAAGGCTAGATGTAGATATGGAACGTTTTTACAGGGAAATAGGAGATACGCTTAAGCAAAGCTATCCGGGTACTAATGCATGGTTCATTACCGCAAACCTTGATGCCCTCAAATTTGTAGGGCTTAAACCTTCGCGAAAAATCAAGCTCTTTAATGGTAAGCTGGAGACTCGTTTTGTGAAATATGAAATGTACGAAGGAAGTAAAAGAACTAAATTCCAGAATAATAACACTACTGAAGATTCAGAATAATATCTATCATTATGAATAAACAGAATAAAGCATTTGTATATAACCTTTTAGGATTTGTTTTTTTCTATTGCCTCAGCTATTTCCTGCTATATACTTTTACAGGAGCAAGAGGGTGGATGCTGCCGCTTATTTCGGCTGTAGTCACAACCATACTTACCCCTAAATTCCAATATGCCCGTCAGGCAGGAGGAGATAAGATCTACATGAGCTGGTTATTCATGAAAGGGATAAAAGAAGTTAAATAGTCCTGATACAATATAACAAAAAAGCCTGATAGCAATACTATCAGGCTTTTTTGTTTACATTTTTTTGAAACCGCTAATCCAACGTTGATTCTCATAAAGTGTTGAACGGCTAATTCTTTTATCAGGATCTTTAGCTGTTCCTTTAAGATGCCTTTTTATTGTCTCATATATTTGTTTAGGCATTTGCTGGCTTATAGTGACCTTACGGATTACGCTTAACGGGATATCAATTTCAAAGAAATCCATTTTATCATTGGTTTCATAGATTATCCGATATTCTTCTTCACATCTATATGGCCATCTCTTTGTAAAAGGTATATCGTCAAGTTCAATTATCTTTTTAGAAGATACATCATCTATCTTTTTATAAATGACTTTTCTATGTTTTATACCCTGAATTTCATCCAATATTGCAAATAGTTTTTTTGGATCAAATTCAATCACACAGCCACTAGGTCCGTTTGAATAGGTTTTCCAGTGATGAATTGTCTCATCATCATGAGAAAAACACAGCGCAAAAAGATAATCAATATCTTTTCTTGATTTATATTCATTAATAATTTCAGCATCATTCCTGTCTTCCCATAAATTTGGATTAAGCAGCGTAAGCTTTTTTCTTTCCAGCATATCAAGCAGGATGGGAAGGGTCGTGAAACGATTTAATCTTGAAATTGGATTGTCCATAGTGAGTTATATAAAAAACGGAGGCCTAAGCCTCCGTCAATATTATTACTTTTTAAGGTAAGTATCAAAATAATCGGCGATTTTCTGGTTCAGGTGAACCCTGTCTTTACCACGTACATTGTGTTCATGGTTAGGATACAGGAAGTAATCTACCTGTTTTCCAGCTGCGATACACGCATTGATAAACTCCATACTGTGCTGCTGAACCACTACTGGGTCCTGAGCTCCGTGAATTACAAGCAGTCTGCCTTTAAGTTGTTTTGCTTTATCTATGATGTTTGTTTTTGCATAACCATCAGGATTTTCCTGAGGCATGTCCATGTAACGCTCACCATACATGATCTCATAATATTTCCAGTCGCATACCGGACCACCGGCAACACCTACTTTAAAAGTATCGGCCTGATCAAGCATTAGTGAAGAAGTCATGAAACCACCAAAGCTCCATCCTGAAACACCAATCCTGTTCTGATCAACAAATGCTTTAGACTTAAGGAACTCAACGCCTTTCATTTGATCGGCCATTTCATTTACACCAAGGTTACGGTGAACCACATGCTCAAAATCACGTCCGCGTGCGTCGCTACCACGGTTATCAAGTGTAAATACCACATAACCCTGTTGTGCAAGATAATAATCGAATAAGGATGCCCCGCCAAGCCATTTATTGTTAACCAATTGTGCGTGAGGGCCACCGTAAACATACACGATAACCGGATATTTTTTAGCAGCATCAAAATCTGCAGGATAGATTAATCTTCCGTTAAGCGGTGTTTTGCCATCTGCAGAAGTTACAGTAACCAATTCCATTTTAGGAAGTACTGTTTTACCTGCATATGGGTTTTCGGCTGTAAGAATAGTATTTGTATTTTTTTTATCCTTTAGGTTGATTACCGTTACAGTATTTGGGGTAACCCTATTGCTAAAACTGTCAAGTGCATAAGTCCCATCAGTGCTGATTATGGCATTATGTGTGCCAGACTGTGTTGTTAGAGGGACAGTTTTTCCTGATGAAAGTTCAACTTTGTATACTTGTCTTTCAAGTCCATTATCTGCAGTACCTATATAAAGCGCATTTTTAGCAGCTGCATCAAAACCTAAGAATTCAGTTATAACAACATCAAGATACCCTAGTTTTTTAAGCTGTTTGCCCTCAATATTATATAAATACAATTGTTCAAAACCGTCTTTTTCGCTTCTGTAAAGGAACTGATCGTTTTTACCGGGAACAAAGGTTAGGTCGTGAAGAGGCTCTACATATGTCGTAGCTTTTTCTTCAAACAAAGTCTTTTCAAAGTTACCTGTTACTGCATCATATCGGTTTAGTTTCAGGTCATTTTGCTCCCTGTTTAATACACCAACATATACCTTTTTACCATCAGGTGACCAGGTAACGCAAGTAAGGAATTGCTCTTTAGGCCCTTCGGTCTTAAGTGTCGTAGATTTACCTGTAGCAATATCATATACTACAAGTGTAACTTCCTCACTTTTCATACCCGCCATTGGGTATTTAATATCATTGTTTGAAGCTATACGCTCATCCCAGTTGGTAAGAGGATAATTAGCAACCATAGTTTCATCCTTTCTGTAGAATAGTAATTTATCGCTATTAGGACTCCACCACATACCTTTATCAATACCAAATTCCTGACGGTGTACATAGTCACTGCCGTTCACAATACCTTTATCAGCATCATTGGTAACAGTAATGGTTTTGCCGTCACCGGTTGAAATAACGATGTTGTTATCTTTTAACCAAGATGCATTTGCACCATTTGGAGAAAGTTGTTGCTGTGCAGCTTCATTCGAAATTGCTACAGCACTTTTCACTTCTTTTTTGGCTACATCAAACAGAACCAGATAGGTCAGGTTTTTAGCGGCTACTTCTAATACCAAAGTATTTACATCATTCCATTTATATGAATAAGGAAACATTCTCAATTCAAATGAATCCGAAGGGAATTTAGCTTTTAGTGCAGCTGCCAGTTCAGTTTTAGAGATTAGGGTAGTTTCCGCCCATTTGCCTTCTTCACTACGTGCCATAAGGTTAGCATACGTATTATCAAGGTAAGTAATGGTTTTGGCACCCTTTCTCCATGCCGGAGCAACAAGGCTTTTTGGAGCAAAAATCTGATATTGTCCAGATGTCGCTTCCTGAATGGTAAGATTCTTTTGAGCTGTGGCAGCCATTCCTGATAATAAGAATAGCCAAACTATTTTTTTCATGTGTTTGTTGTTAGATGGGCGAATTTAATTAAACTTAAAATGACACCAAAATTGTTTCTGTTCAATTAGTAGTGAACAGACATAATTTGTTACAATAAAAAATCCGTTCATTACTATGAACGGATTTAGATTATCTGATTGATGATTAAACTGTAGCTATTGCTTTAAGTACTCCAACTTCCACCATACATTCTTTCATTTTCTGGTAGGTGCGCTCAATGTCATTATCAAGGCCAATTGAAAAACGGATCAGTCCGTCAGTTAAGCCCATTTCTTTTTGCTCATCCATTGGTATTTCACTTGATGTAGATGACCCCGGAGCACTGAATAATGTTTTGTAGAAACCTAAACTAACGGCAAGGTAACCAAGGTTGCGGTTTTGCATCAGTTCCATTAATTCATTTGCTTTATCAATTGTACCTGCATCGATAGTCATCAGACCTCCGAAACCATATTCAGGATTGATCATGCCTTTATATAGTTTGTGTCCCGGGTGACTTTCAAGACCAGGATAAACTACTTTAAGTCCGTCATTTTCGAATTTTTCTGCCAGATATGAAGCATTGTGGCTGTGTTGTTTCATCCTGATATGAAGTGTACGAAGGTTTTTCATTACACTGGCGGAACGAAGGCTGTCCATTGTTGGGCCTAGAAGCATGCTTGCACCATCGTTTACATTTCTAAGGGCATCGATAAATTCCTGAGTACCACAAGTAACACCACCTACAGTATCGCTACTTCCGTTGATGAATTTTGTAAGGCTGTGGATAACCACATCAGCACCCAATTTAACAGGAGCAACAGATAAAGGAGAGAAAGTATTGTCAACAACCAATTTAAGGTTGTGTTTTTTAGCTATTTTAGCAAGGCTTTCAATATCAGCAACTTCAAGAAGCGGGTTACTTACTGTTTCGCAATACAATACTTTTGTATTAGGTGTGATAGCAGCTTCAACAACATCAAGTTTTGTAATGTCTACAAAAGATGTTTTGATATTTAGCTTTGGCAGGAAGTTTTTCATGAAAGCATACGTTCCTCCGTAGATTGTACGGCTTGAAACAATATGGTCTCCTCCTGCACAAAGCTGTAGTAATACGGGAGTAATTGCTCCCATACCCGATGCTGCAACGTTTGCGGTTTCAGTTCCTTCCATAGCAGCAAGTGCCTGTCCAAGATAAAGATTACTTGGCGAAGAGTGACGTGAATATAAATAACATCCATCAGCATTTCCTTCAAATGTATCAAACATTGTTTTTGCCGAAAGGAAGGTATAAGTTGATGAATCAGAAATTGATGGATTAACACCACCAAATTCTCCAAAATATTGTAAGTCTTGTATTTTATCAGCCGGATTAAAGTCCATTTTTAAAATTTTAAGTTTATAGTTGTAGTTTTTTATTAGATTTTATACATACAAATAGATTGTTTTTTAAATCAAAAATCAATAGATATACATATAATTAGATTATTTATCTATAGATTTGATTTTTAAAAACAAATATTACATTTAACTACCTTGATTTCCTTGCGATAAAAGAAAATTTTACATCACAGTATGGATACAACCGACAGAAAACTGCTTATGCTATTGCAACAGGATAGCACTAAGACGACAAAAGAATTATCATTGAAACTTAACCTTTCGGTTACTGCAATTTATGAACGGATAAAAAAACTCGAACGTGAAGGTATCATCAGTAAGTATGTTGCCCTGCTCGATCAGAAAAAGCTGGATAAGGCTTTTGTTGTTTTTTGTCATATCAAATTGATACAACATACAAAAGAATACCTGACCCGTTTTGAACAGGAGGTTACAAAACTTGAAGAGGTTTTGGAATGCTATCATGTAAGTGGTGATTATGATTATATTTTAAAAATATATGTAAAAGACATGGAAGCCTATCGTGAGTTTATGGTTACCAAGCTAACCACCTTGCAGCATATAGGCAGTACTCACAGTACTTTTATGATAAGCGAGGTAAAGAACACCAATATCATCACGTTACAATAATGGTTATATTTGTTAGAAACATCTATCAATAATATGACTAAAAAAAACGTATTCTTAGCCTTATTACTGCATCTGGCTTTGGTGGTTTCTGCCCAGAAAAGTCCACAGGTCAAAGTAGAGCAGGGAACACTTGAAGGTATTACACTTTCATCAGGAATCCATAATTACAGAGGGATACCCTTTGCACAGCCTCCGGTAGGAGAACTGAGATGGAAAGCACCACAACCGCCTAAAAAGTGGAGTGGTGTGCGTAAAGCTGATACATTTGGTAACAATCCTATGCAAAAGCCTATATATGGAGATATGAATTTCAGGGCACCTTCTATGAGTGAAGATTGCCTTTACCTTAATATATGGACACCTGTTAAGGATACACAAGAAAAATTACCAGTCCTGGTTTATTTCTATGGCGGTGGGTTCATGGCAGGTGATGGTTCAGAAAACCGGTATGATGGTGAAAGTCTTGCTGAAAAAGGGATAGTAACTGTTACTCTAAATTACAGGCTTGGTATTTTTGGCTTCTTTGCTCATCCTGAACTTACAAAAGAATCTCCAAATCGCGCTTCAGGAAATTATGGATTACTGGATCAGAATGCAGCTTTATTGTGGGTAAAGAAAAACATTGCTGCTTTTGGAGGTGATCCGAATAAGATCACTATTGCAGGAGAATCAGCAGGCTCTATTTCAGTATCAGCACAAATGACTTCCCCTTTATCTAAAGGGCTTATTGCAGGAGCAATAGGACAGAGTGGTGCTATGATCAATCCAACGCTCGACGCAATTCCATTGGCAGCAGCCGAAAAAAATGGTGTTGCATTTTCTCAAAAAATAAACAGTATCGAATTATCAAAACTTAGGGCTATACCAGCTGAAAAGCTTTTGGATGAAGCTTCAAAACCTAATGTATTTAGTGCAAGAGCAACAGTTGATGGTTATTTTTTGCCAAAATTGCCTTCAGAAATATTTACCGCAGGTGAGCAGGCAAAAGTTCCACTTTTGGCAGGATGGACATCTGCTGAGATTCCGTATATGGCTTTTATGCAGGGCCAATATCCTAATCCTGAGAATTATAAAAAAAGGGTAGAGGATGTGTATAAAGAAAAAGCAGCAGAGGTACTTAAGTTATATCCCGGGAATACTGAAACAGAAGTTATTGAGTCGGCAACAGCACTGGGAAGTGATAATTTTATAGTTTACAGTACATGGAAATGGTTGGAGCTGCACAGAAAAACCACCAAACAACCTGTTTATGCTTATAATTTCTCAAAAGCACGTCCGCCGATGAAATTGGAAATGGGAAATGCTAAATCAGGTCTTGCCGGAGGAATTACAAAAAATACCGGTAAGAAGGAAGAAAATAAAATGCCTGAGCCGCAGCCTGGAGCTAATCATGCTTCAGACATAGAGTATCTGCTTGGGAATCTCTCAACAAACAAGGTGTATGAATGGACAGCAAACGATTATAAAACATCTGAGATTTCGGAAGAATATCTGGCAAATTTTATAAAGACAGGGAATCCAAACGGAAAAGGCTTAACGGAATGGCCAGTGAGCAAACCTGACGGTGATATGAATATCATGACACTGGATGTGGTTAGTAAGGCTACAAAAGAAAAATACCGTAGCCGTTATTTATTTCTCGATGGTTACTATAGTATGAAGAAATAAAATATTTATCAGTTTAAATGTGAGATATTCAAAGAGGAGTGCAAATTCCTCTTTTTTATTTATCCCATATTAATGATAATGCCTAAATTTGCCAGACAATAAATAAAATCACACAAAAATATATATTATGAGTTCATTTGACGTAGTCGTTATAGGTTCAGGTCCCGGCGGATATGTAGCAGCAATTCGTTGCGCGCAATTGGGTTTTAATACTGCAATCATTGAAAAATACCCAACACTGGGAGGTACTTGCCTTAACGTAGGCTGTATTCCATCAAAAGCATTGCTGGATTCGTCTCACCACTACCATGACGCTACTACACACTTTAAGGAGCACGGTATTGATATTGCCGGAGAAATTAAAGTAAACATTGAGCAGATGATTACCCGTAAAAAAGGTGTTGTTGATCAGAATGTTGTAGGTATCAAATACCTTATGGATAAGAACAAGATCACTGTTTTTGAAGGATTAGGTTCTTTTGAAGATGCTACACATATTAAAGTGACTAAAAATGACGGTTCATCTGAAACTATAGAAGCTAAAAACACAATTATAGCTACAGGTTCAAAACCATCATCACTTCCATTTATCAAAATAGATAAAGAAAGAATCATCACTTCTACTGAGGCTCTTGAATTAAAAGAAGTTCCTAAACACCTTATCGTTATCGGTGGTGGTGTTATTGGTCTTGAATTAGGTCAGGTTTACCTTCGCCTTGGTGCTCAGGTATCAGTAGTTGAGTATCTTGACAGGATTATTCCTGGCATGGATGCAGGCCTTTCTAAAGAGCTTACTAAAGTACTTAAGAAACAAGGCATGAAATTCTATACTTCACACAAAGTAAAATCTGTTGAAAGAAGCGGAGAAGGTGTTCAGGTTCAGGCTGAAAATGCTAAAGGAGAGACTATCACTTTAGATGGAGATTACTCATTGGTATCTGTTGGCCGTCGTCCATATACTGACGGACTTAACGCTGAAGCAGCAGGAGTTAAAGTTACTGAAAGAGGCCAAATCGAAGTAAATGATCATCTACAGACTTCAGCTTCTAACATATATGCTATCGGAGACGTTATTAAAGGCGCCATGCTTGCTCACAAAGCAGAAGAAGAAGGTGTATTTGTTGCTGAAACACTTGCAGGTCAAAAACCTCACATTGATTATAACCTTATCCCAGGTGTAGTTTATACATGGCCTGAAGTTGCTGCTGTTGGTAAAACAGAAGAACAGCTTAAAGAAGCCGGTGTTGAATATAAATCAGGAAGTTTCCCTTTCAAAGCGCTTGGACGTTCTCGTGCAAGTATGGATACTGACGGATTTGTGAAAATCCTTGCCGATGCTAAAACTGACGAAGTTCTTGGTATCCACATGATCGGTGCACGTACGGCTGACCTTATTGCTGAAGCAGTAACAGCAATGGAATTCAAAGCATCTGCTGAAGATATTTCAAGAATGTCACACGCTCACCCTACCTATGCTGAGGCTGTTAAAGAAGCGGCTCTTGCTGCTACTGAAAATAGAGCTATACATATCTAAGAGATTAGATAAAAATATAATAAACCCATTCCGAAAGGAGTGGGTTTTGTATTTAAAGGCAATGTGTTGTACTTTTGATTAATTAAATAAAAGCTTTGAGAACTTCCCATATTCTGACTATAGAAAATACCGAACGGTATAAAAAACAACTGCTCGGTTGGGCACAGCAATTTCGTGAAATCGTATTTCTTGACAGCAACGATTATCATCAGCAATATACAACCTATGATGCTGTTTTAGCGGTTGATGCTTTTACTTCAATTAAGACTGATTATCACAATGTATTTGAGGAACTTAAAGTATATCAGAAAATAAGTAAAGACTGGCTTTTTGGATACCTTTCGTATGATCTGAAAAATGATACAGAAGAGCTAAAGTCAAATAACTATGATGGTTTAAGCTTTCCTGATCTATTCTTCTTTCAGCCCAAAAAACTCTTTTTACTTAAGGGTCACCAACTCGAAGTCCAGTACCTTAGTATGTGTGATGATGAGATTGAAGGAGACCTAAAAGAAATTATGAATTATGAATTAGGAAATTCAAATGTCAGTACCCAAATTTCTATAGAGCAGAGAATTTCAAAAGAGAGTTATCTCGAAAAGGCAGGGGAGATGTTGGCGCATATCCACAGAGGAGATATTTATGAAGCTAATTTCTGCATGGAGTTTTATGCCGAAAATGCGAGTATTGATCCTTTTGATACATATTTGAAGCTCAATTCCATTTCAGAACCACCATTTGCGGTATTTTTCAGGAATTACAAGCAATATCTTTTATCTGCTTCTCCGGAACGTTATATTCGAAAAGAAGGTGACAAGGTTATCTCACAGCCGATAAAAGGAACTGCAAGGCGTAGCAATGACGCAACAGAAGACAAAGCGATTCAGCAAGAGCTGTACAACAATGAGAAAGAGCGTTCAGAAAACATAATGATCGTTGACCTCGTCCGCAATGATCTGTCACGTACTGCTGCCAAAGGATCGGTACAGGTTGAAGAACTTTGCGGTACTTATGCTTTTAAGCAGGTACATCATTTAATCTCTACTGTTGTTTCTGAAATAGCTGAAGGGTATTCGCCTGTCGATGTAATTAAAACTACTTTTCCGATGGGAAGCATGACCGGAGCCCCAAAAATATCAGCCATGCAAATCATTGAAAAACTCGAAGAAACTAAAAGAGGACTATATAGTGGAGCAGTAGGCTATTTCACTCCGGAAGGTGATTTCGACTTCAACGTGGTTATCCGTAGCATTTTATACAATGAGGAGAATAAATATGTCTCTTTTTCTGTAGGCAGTGCTATAACCTCTAAAGCTATTGCGGAAATGGAGTATGAGGAGTGTCTTCTTAAAGCAAGGGCGATGCGATCAGTACTTGAATCATAATTTGAATTGAATTCATTAACTTTGAATATGCTGCAAGAACTTAAGAAACACCTCAAAGAAAACCTTCCTTTTCTCAAGAACTCAAAACTACTTGTTGCGGTTAGCGGTGGCATTGATAGTGTTGTTTTAGTGCATTTATTAAAACAGCTTGATTACGATATTACCATTGCGCATTGCAACTTTGGATTGAGAGGAGAAGAGAGTGATGGAGATGAAAAATTCATCAGGGATTATGCTTCTGAAAATAATATTAAAATTTTTGTAACCAACTTTGATACAAAGCTTTTTGCAGAGGATAATAAACTATCAGTTCAGGTAGCAGCCAGACAACTTCGATATATCTGGTTTGATCAACTACTCGAAGAAAACAGCCTTGATTATTTACTTACTGCCCATCATCTTGACGACAATATCGAGACATTCTTAATCAATTTTACCCGAGGAACAGGACTGGAAGGATTAACGGGCATACCACAGCAAAACGGCACTATTGTAAGACCACTACTGCCTTTTACCCGAAACCAAATTGAGGCTTATGCGTTAGCAAATTCTATTACTTGGCGTGAGGATAGTAGTAATGCTTCGGACAAATACTTACGAAACAAGTTACGTCATGATATAGTTCCTGAATTGAAATCACTTAATCCTTCATTTACAGATTCTTTCATTCAGACATTAAACAATTTACAACAAACATCTTCGCTGGCTCATGATGCGGCCATATTGATGTATCAGCAGGTGGTTGCAGAGAAAGAAGGCCAAAAGCATATAAATATTGCTCAACTTAAACGCTTACCTAATTATAAGGCCTATCTCTACCAATGGCTGAGCCCGTTTGGATTTACTGCATGGGATGATATTTATGATCTTGCTGACGCACAATCAGGAAAGCAGATATTCTCATCCGGATACAGGCTACTAAAAGACAGGCTTGTACTTATTCTCGAACCTTTAAAACCTGTAGACAAACAAATTTATGAAATTGGAGATGGGGTAAACCACATAAATGAACCATTAACAATTAAACTCGAATTAGGAGCTGAAATATCATCAGATTCCACAAAAAACGTTGTTTTTGTTAATAATAGCTTAATAAAATTCCCGTTATTTGTTCGCAAATGGCAGGAAGGTGATTACTTTTGCCCTCTTGGAATGAATGGACAAAAAAAGAAGCTGTCAAAATTCTTTAAGGACGAGAAATTATCGCTAACCGAAAAAGAAAATGCCTGGCTTTTATGTTCTGAAAATGAAATTCTTTGGATTATTGGCAGGCGTGCTGATGATCGTTTTAAAATACGCAATACAACAGACACAATATTAAAAATAGAAGTTTTGTAAAATGAAAAAAGCGGCCTTATTATTCTTTTTTTTATTTGCCTTTTTAACCCTTCAGGCACAGCCTCAGGGAGCTAATTTAAAAGACCCTGTAAAATGGACATCTAAGATTGAAAAGAAATCTGACACTGAATATGTATTGGTGTTTGATGCAACAATCGAAAAGGACTGGCATATGTACTCTCAGTTTACTGCTGATGGGGGAGCACTTCCATTAGAGGTACTATTCAACAACGACAAAGGTAACTTTGAGGCAGTTGGTAAAGCTGAAGAAAGCAAAACTGAAAAAGCATTCAACGAAACTTTCGGTGTTGATGAAACATTTTGGAGCCATTCAGCTCAAATAAAACAAACTATTAAAGTTACTAATACTGCTAACAATATAATTCAGGTAGAACTGGCTTATCAGGTTTGTAAAGAAGTTTGCATTCAGGGAAGTAACTTATTCCAGTTTGACACAAAAACATTGACTTCCACCGAAGTTAAGAGTTTTGAGGAAGCAGTAGTTCCTGCAAAAACTGAAAAAAAAAATAATAGTTCAAACACAGGTAGCCCTGAGAAAAAAAGTGAAGAGAAAGGCTTATTTACAATATTTTTTATAGCCTTTTTATCAGGTTTCGCTGCTTTGCTTACACCATGTGTATTCCCAATGATACCAATGACTGTAAGCTTCTTTACGAAACAAAGTAAAACTAAGGCTGCGGGTATTAAAAATGCCATTATATATGGTGTTTCAATCATACTTATTTATGTTATCCTTGGTTCGCTTGTAACTGCTGTTTTTGGTGCCGATTCATTAAATGCATTATCTACAAACGTTATATTCAACCTTGTGTTTTTTGTACTTCTTATCGTTTTTGCTGCATCATTCCTTGGAGCTTTTGAGATCATGTTACCAAATTCATGGGCTAATAAAGTGGACCGTCAGGCCGACAGAGGTGGTATAGTAGGAATATTATTTATGGCGCTTGCACTGGCAATCGTTTCTTTCTCTTGTACAGGACCAATTGTTGGAACACTATTGGTTGAAGCTGCCTCTAAAGGAGGAATCGCACCAGTAATAGGGATGTTTGGTTTTTCTCTTGCATTAGCGTTACCATTCATGTTGTTTGCAATGTTTCCGGGATGGCTTAACAGCCTTCCAAAATCTGGAGGATGGCTTAATACGGTTAAAGTATTCTTAGGTTTCCTTGAACTTGCATTTGCTTTCAAATTTTTATCAAATGCCGATTTAGTACTTCAGACACATATCCTTGAAAGAGAAATTTTCCTTGCAATATGGATTGGTATTTTTGGTGCACTTGCACTATACCTGTTTGGGAAAATAACACTGCCTCACGATAGTCCGCTTACTTCAATTTCAGTAGGAAGGCTCTTTTTAGGACTTTTAACGTTAATCTTTACGGTTTACCTTATACCGGGATTATGGGGAGCTCCTCTAAAACTTATTAGCGGTTTCCCACCATCATTAACCTATAGCGAAAGCCCTTATGGGATTGGTAATCCTAAGAGCGGCGGAAGTGCAGATGCTGCTGATATGCCTGAAGGTGCTCACGACGGTCCTCACGGTATTGTTGCTTTTGACGATTATGCCAAAGGTCTTTCTTATGCCAAAGAGGTTAACAAACCTGTACTGATCGATTTCACCGGTTATGCATGTGTTAACTGTCGTAAAATGGAAGACAATGTATGGAGTGATGAACATATACTTTCAGTACTTAATAATGATGTTGTATTAGTTTCTCTATATGTAGACTATAAGAAAGAGCTTCCTGAAAGTGAACAATATATTTCTGAAACTACTGGTAAAAAAGTAAAGACTATTGGTAACAAATGGAGTGATATGCAAATCACGAAATACAAAACCAATTCACAACCATATTATGTATTGATAGGCCTTGATGAACAAAATCTTAATGAGCCTATCGGTTACACTCCGGATGTTGAAGAATATCAAAACTGGCTTACCTCCGGTATAGCGAACTTCAAAAAATAAAAAAAATGCCTTCTGAAAAGAAGGCATTTTTTTATATATCATTTATAAGTTTCCGTGCTGCTGTCTGTACCGGATCCCAAACTGGGGAGAAGGGAGGAGCATACGACAAATCCAAATCTATTATATTTTGCAAGGTCAAATTATGAGTAAGTGCAGTAGCTAATACATCGATACGCTTAGCCGCACCTTCCTCACCAATGATTTGTCCGCCTAAAAGGCGTCCGCTATTTTTTTCTGCCAATAGCTTTACAGTTATATTTTTTGCTTTAGGATAGTAATGTGCTCTTGTTTTACTTGTAATCGTTCCTGTTACATAGTCAATACCTAATGCTGCAAGTTCTTTTTCCTGTAAGCCTGTACGAGCCACTTCATAACTACATACTTTACATACAGCAGTCCCAACTACCCCCGGAAAATGAGGAGTTTCACCGGCAATGCTACTCCCTGCAACCAATCCTGTTTTATTGGCAATAGTGCCCATAGCAATATGCACATGCTTATGGCTTACCAGATGCAGGGTTTCAGCACAGTCTCCTGCCGCCCAAACATCTTTTACATTGGTCTGCATCTGTGCGTTTACCTTTATGGAATTTTTTACGCCAAGTTCTATACCTGAACCTTCTAGAAAACCGGTATTGGGAGCTGAACCCATTCCGAATATGACTATATCAGTTGAAATGGATTGTTTATTGGTTACTACAGATGTAATCAGGCTGCCATCTATTTCAAAAGCTTTTAACTCTTCTTCACAGAATAATGTAACGCCAAGGTTGCGTATGGCTTCCGAGACCATTTCACCCATATCAGGATCAAGGGTATTCATAACTTGTTTTGACCGATTTATAATTGTTACAGTCAAACCTCTTATCAGTAATGCTTCGGCCATTTCAAGCCCAATATAGCCACCACCTATTATCACCGCCGATTTAGGCTTCTTCTCTTCAATGAAGTTTTCTATATTAATACCGCTTTTTAGTGTGGTTACACCAAAAGCATTATCAGCATCTTTACCTTTAATGTCAGGACAATACGATTTTGCTCCTGTAGCAATAAGGAGTTGATCATATTCCTGCCAGAATTCGATATTCTTTTCCTTATCAAGTACCCTAATTCGTTTTCCGGGGGTATCGACTTCCAGTACAAGATTCATTGTCCTGACATCAATATTAAATTTATCCCGGAATGCTTCGGGACTTCGCACGACAAGCTCATCAATAGATTTAACAGTCTCTGATATAAAATATGGAATACCACAGGCAGAGTAGGAGGTATAGCCTGATTTTTCGAAAACAATGATTTTCCTGTCCGGCTGTTCACGCCTTACTTTTGATGCTGCCGACATTCCGGCTGCGTCTCCTCCGATGATTACTAATGTATTATCTGCCATAGTCGTTGTAAAAAAATAGCCAAAACGTTGCGTGTTTTGGCTAAAGGTAAGTAGGTTTAGGTGGTTTAGTTACAGTATATGCTGGCTTAAGATTACATATACCTCATTGATATTGTTATCTTTTCCAAATTGTTTTTTGATAGGCATTGCCTCGCCTCTAACCCAAATCTTAAGTTCAGCATCAAGGTCAAGTAAGCCTGCACTTTCTTTAGAGAACTTCGTAATACTATGGTACGGAATAGACTGATAATCTACCTTTGATCCTGTAATACCTTGTTTATCTACCAGTATTAGCCTTTTATTGGTAAAGACAAACATATCCCTGATCAGCTTAAATGCTTTTTCAATAGTTTCTCCGGGAATAAGCATTGGTTGAAATTCTCCTTGTATCTTCTCGATATCTACCGAAGAAGCATTGCCCATGATGGCATTAAATAGTCCCATAAATTGTAATTGGTGATTTAAATTTTAATAAAAATAGGGAGATATTTCTTATTACAGAAATTTAGATGTTTATTTTTAGAAGGATTTTAAGACTTGGTTTTAATTTCTTACTTTCGGATAATAAACCAAACCAATTTATTTCAGATGAAAAACCTGATTAAGACCATTTTAGTTCTGCTTGTTATCGCTTTCAGTTCAACTACAGCAAATGCGCAGGAAAAAAAGCTAAAAACTACACAAACAGCAGTAATTAAAACGGCCATTTACTGTGACCATTGCAAAGCATGTGAATCTTGCGGGGACAGACTCCAAAAAACACTGCTTAAGGAACAAGGTATCCAGATGATTACGCTGGATGATAAAGCGATGACCATTAAGGTAGTTTACAATTCTAAAAAAACAGATCTTACAAAGATAAAAACAGCAATAAGCAAGCTGGGCTATGATGCAGATGATATCAAAGCTGATCCCGTTGCTTATGAAGGCCTTGATGGCTGCTGCAAGAAATAATATACACATACTTACTATATACGCCATACAAAATAAATTATTATGCTGATAAAAGTCTTCGGGAGTGCCGTCTTTGGGGTAGAAGCTACCACTATTACTGTAGAAGTAAACATTGACAAAGGAGTAGGCTATCACCTGGTAGGACTGCCCGATAATGCAATCAAAGAAAGTAGTTACCGTATTGCTGCTGCGCTTAAGAATAACGGATACCAATTACCCGGAAAGAAAATTACCATTAACATGGCTCCGGCCGATCTTAGAAAGGAAGGCTCGGCTTATGACCTTACACTTGCCATAGGCATATTAGCTGCTTCAGGACAAATCGTATCTGATGAAGTGGATAAGTACGTTATTATGGGCGAACTATCTCTTGATGGAGGCCTTCAGCCTATTAAGGGAGCATTACCTATTGCTATTAAGGCAAGGGAAGAAGGCTTTAAAGGTTTCTTTCTGCCAAAGCAAAACGTAAAAGAAGCTGCAATTGTTGACGGGCTTGAAGTATACGGAGTCGAAAATGTTCTTGAAGTTATTGATTTTCTGGAGGGAAGGGGTGACTTACAGCCAACTATATTCGATACCCGGGAAGAATTCTATAAAACATTAGACTTTCCTGAATTTGATTTTAGTGACGTAAAAGGGCAGGAGTCTATTAAACGCTGTATGGAAATTGCAGCTGCCGGTGGGCATAATATCATTCTTATAGGCCCACCGGGAGCAGGTAAGACAATGTTGGCCAAACGTTTGCCAAGCATACTCCCTCCAATGACATTAAAAGAAGCTTTAGAGACAACCAAGATACATAGCGTTGCAGGAAAGGTAAAAGAAGGCGGCCTGATGAATCAGAGACCCTTTAGGAGTCCGCACCACACGATATCGAATGTAGCACTTGTTGGCGGAGGAAGCTATCCACAACCCGGAGAAATTTCAATGGCACACAATGGTGTATTGTTCCTGGATGAATTACCTGAGTTTAAACGAGAAGTACTTGAGGTGATGCGTCAGCCCCTTGAAGACAGGGAAGTAACTATCTCAAGAGCTAAATTTACGATAACCTATCCTTCATCGTTTATGCTTGTGGCAAGTATGAATCCAAGCCCCGGAGGGTATTTTAATGATCCCGATGCTCCGGTTAGCTCATCGCCACACGAAATGCAGCGTTATTTAAGCAAAATTTCAGGGCCCTTACTCGACAGGATCGATATTCATATAGAGGTTACTCCTGTTCCATTTGAAAAGTTATCAGATAAGCAAAAAGCCGAGAGCAGTGTTGAGATACGTGAGCGAGTAACGAGTGCAAGAGAATTGCAGACTGCGCGTTTTGCACATTTTGAGAATGTACACTATAATGCCCAAATGAATACGAAACAGATACGCGAGTACTGCGAACTCAACGAAACCTCATTACAGCTGCTAAAAACAGCAATGGAGAGGCTTAATCTTTCGGCAAGGGCTTATGACAGGATATTAAAAGTATCACGCACTATTGCGGACTTGGAAGCTTCAGAAAATGTGCAGCAACATCATATAGCGGAGGCAATACAATATCGAAGCCTTGACAGGGAGGGTTGGTTGGGGTAGTTGATTTAATCACTATCTTTCCTTTATGAAAAAAGCAAAAAACCAGATTAATGATATCTATAACAGATATAGGGACAATAGGGTGATAACTGATCCTCGCGAGAATAAAAGGCTAGGCCTGACTGGGTTTATTGACAACACGATTAAGCAATTATCTACAGAATTTGATGGTGTTCTTTCTGAAAATGCGCATCGCTTAACAAATGGCGAAGTAGATGAACTGAATGCTTATGGAAATACTCTTTTAGAAAGCTTTTCTAAAATTGCAAAAAATAGAGAATAACATATTCATGGTTAAATTAGAATACCTAATTTTACTTAATCAAAAAGAGATAAAGAGGATAATACACATGGTAAAGCAACAACTTGAAGAATTGTTTAATGGAATGCCGGAGATCGTACAGGAAAAATTGAGGCCTGTAATGGAAAATCTATTAGAGAGGGCAGAAGACCTTGATGCAGCCGGTATGGAAGACCCGGATTATGAAGATGAACTGGAATCGATTACAAAAGAAGTTAACAAAGTAAAATATCTGAATGATCAATGGCAGATCATGAATGCAAAAAAGAACAACTAAGCAGTTGTTCTTTTTTATTTAGATGAAGTTTATTCTTTATCTAATAGATGAGAATTCTCCCTGGCGAATATCACCGGATTGAAATCCTTTTTTAAACCAGTACATACGCTGCTCCGATGTGCCATGCGTAAAAGAATCCGGCACAACATGTCCCTGTGCTCTTTTTTGTATAGCGTCGTCGCCAACAGCATTGGCAGCACTTAATGCTTCTTCTATATCCCCTTCTTCAAGAATATCATTCATTTTCTGGTCATAATGTGCCCAGACTCCGGCATAAAAGTCTGCCTGTAGTTCTAATTTAACGGATAATTTATTGGCCCCAGCCTCATCCGTTTGAGATTGCTGCTGTCGCATTTTATCTGATGTCCCCAGCAGTGTCTGAACATGGTGACCAATTTCATGAGCAATAACATAGGCAATTGCAAAGTCACCACCTTTCGCCCCGAAACGGGTTTGCAATTCATCAAAAAAAGCAAGATCCATATATACCTTTCTGTCAGAAGGACAGTAAAAAGGTCCTGATGCAGAAGATGCACCACCGCAGGCAGTTTGCACGCCATCACGGAAAAGTACTAGTTTAGGCTCTTCATAAGTCAGCCCGTTTTCGGCAAAAATTTTACCCCATACATCTTCTGTATCGGCTAATACTGTAGCCACAAATTGCCCCATCTCTTTATCATGAGCTGAAAGTTCTACGGGTTCGCCTGCGCCACTGCTTTGCTGTAGCTGATTGTTTATGTCATTAAGAACAGCGGAATTATCTCCGCCCATAAACATATTGATCAGTAGGATTATTACCCCAATAACACCACCACCTGCAACTATTTTACCACCGGATACGCCACGGCGATCCTCCATATTATCACTTTGTCTTCTGCCTGACCATTTCATATTGATTGGATTTTATCTAATGAAATTACAAATTTTAATCATTACCCTGAATTCTTTCACAAATATTTTGCAATAAAAAAGCCGCATCTTTAGATGCGGCTTTTCAAAATCTTATTTTATTAGAATCCAAAACGGAATCCAAGATAAGCATCTGCTTGTTTTGAATCACTAAGTACAGCAGTAATAACAGATCCTGAACCAATATAGAATCCTCCTACTCTAAATCCTATACCGGTAGTGAATCCTGCTATCTCATTTGTAGAAAATGGCATATAAGCTTCAAACTTTTTCGTAGAAAAACGTGGCGTTACTGTAAATACATTTTGTACAGCAACCTGGGCATTATTGTTAGATTTATTAAGTTTTTGCTGAAGGAAACCTGTTACATACCACTGGTTGTATACCTTTACATCTCCATAAACCGATAATACTGATGGCAATTTAACTTTAAAATCCCTGTTGGTCTCATCCAGAGTTACTAACCCGCTCTGAAGTAAAAGATTTTCAACTTCTTCAATAGTTTCTGCATCTTCAAACTGGCTAAGGTTAAGTTCATCTCCCGGCTGCATTGCTAAAGTGTAATTATTCGAAACATTATTATCATCTTTGAATGTCATCTTCCCAATATTCCTTACCGATACTCCAAAATTAAGTTTATAGCCATCGTCATCTGAATTTATATCCTTCCAACGGTAATTAACACCTAAATCAGTTGAAAATCCATTCAGCCCTCCTGCAAAAAAATCGGTGAAATTACCAGCGTCATCAAAACCATCGGCTAATGAACCCGAATAAGCGAAGTTAAGGTTTGCTTCACCATCCTTCAACACCATATCTCCTACATTGTCAGGATTATTTAATGCATCTGTACCAATAGTTACTCTTCCTTTGAACTGATCAGCAGACATATTTGCATACGAACCAGGGAATAGTAGCTTAAAAGTTACACCTCCTGAGATTTTATGTTCTTCTGTCTCATAAATATCCCTTGCAACTGAAAAACCGATTTCTCCCCAAGAAGTGCCTGAAACCCTTTGGTTATAGTTTGTATTAATAATTTCCGGAACGGCATCTATTGAAGGATCTGTTGTTAATGCCCTACCTAATTCGGGATTTACATCAACGATGTTAGCTTTTACTTTAGCTGCCGTTGTAATAGCAAAAGCCCATTTTTCAAGTTTCATTGCATATGCCGGACCTAGGATTTCAACGTCAACGCTCATGTTAACGGGTTCGCCGCCGGAAAAGATTAATTCATCAAAATCGGTATTGCTATCAAACAAGTCACCTACACTAATTTTATTATTTGATACATTGACACTAAAATTCAATACATTAACCTCGTTATCATTTTTCAGGTTAGTCAATTCGGCAGGATTGACCACTGCATTGATAATACCTGTTCTTCTGGATGTATTGATTCCTGAAAAATGTTCCTGAGCATAAAGCCCTGTGCTTAAAAGCGTAAAAACAAATAGTAATGGTTTCTTCATATGAGTTAGGTGAATTGTTACTTATTTAGGATAGTAGGTGTTTTATAGAATATTAACAGTATAACATCTAAATATTTATTTTCCCTATTATCAAATGTTAATAAGGTGCAAATATTAAAAAATATTAAGCAAAATAAAATACCCAGAAATAGGTATTTTATTTATATAATAAATAATGATGGTAGCTTAACCTTAAATGGCTTTCCAGATAACATCATCCGGAACCGGAGCCGTAATCTCAATAGTTTCTTTAGAAACAGGATGAACGAAAATCAGTTTACGGGCATGCAGATGAATACCTCCATCAGGATTGCTGCGGTCAAAACCATATTTAAGATCGCCTTTTATAGGGGAGCCTATAGCAGAAAGCTGTGACCTGATCTGATGATGCCTGCCGGTGTGAAGATTAATTTCGAGGGCAGTATAATTATTTAATTCTTTTATAATGGTATAATCGAGAACAGCCTGCTTGCTCTCCGGAACTTCTTTCAGATGTGCTTTAGATGTATTGGATTTCTCATTACGCTTAAGATAATGTACCAATGTCGCAGATTTTTCCTGTGGTTTGTTTTTTACAACAGCCCAATAGGTCTTTTTGGTTTCACGGTTCTTGAAAAGCTCATTTAAACGGGTGAGAGCTTTTGAAGTACGGGCAAATATCACAATACCTGTTGTTGGCCTATCAAGCCTATGTACAACGCCCAGAAACACTTCTCCAGGCTTGTTGTACTTATCTTTAATGTATTCCTTTACAACATCGCTAAGTGGTTTGTCTCCGGTTTTATCGCCCTGGACAATATCACCCACACGTTTATTAACCACAATAATGTGATTATCTTCGTAAAGAACCTGAAGGTTTTGTTTATTTGATATTACTTTCATTCCTAATTTTCAAATTATTACATTTTAAAATCAGAAATTAATATTGTTCGTTTGAATTGGGGAAATCCTTAGATTTTACATCAGAAACATACTGACCAATAGCAGTTGTCATACCTTCATAAAGATTCATATACCTCCTAAGGAAACGCGGGCTGAATTCATTATTCATACCCAGCATATCATGAACCACCAATACCTGCCCATCGACACCACCACCGGCTCCAATACCAATTACCGGTATTGATATGCTTTCGGCTACTTTTTGGGCAAGATGTGCAGGAATTTTTTCTAAAACAATAGCAAAACATCCTATGCGTTCAAGCATTTTAGCATCTTCAAGAAGTTTTTCTGCCTCTGCTTCTTCTTTAGCACGAACAGTATAGGTACCAAACTTATAAATAGATTGAGGAGTAAGGCCAAGATGCCCCATTACAGGTATACCGGCATTAAGTATTTTTTTTATCGAATCTTTTATTTCGCTTCCACCTTCCAGTTTTACCGCATGGCCGCCGCTTTCTTTCATTATCCTGATTGATGAGCGTAAAGCTTCTTTTGGATCTGACTGATAACTACCAAACGGAAGATCAACCACAACCAAAGCCCTTGTAACAGCTCTTACTACCGAAGAAGCGTGGTATATCATCTGATCCAAAGTAATAGGTAATGTGGTTTCATGCCCCGCCATCACATTAGAAGCAGAGTCTCCAACAAGGATTACATCCATACCTGCAGTGTCAACAATTTTTGCCATGGTAAAATCGTATGCAGTAAGCATTGATATTTTTTCACCATTCGCTTTCATTTCAATTAGAGACCTTGTGGTAATTCTTTTGTAATCTTTCTTTGCAGTTGACATAGTATGATATTTAAAGTGTAAAAGTAGTAAATTACCATAAGAATAGGGGGAATGTGTGTATTTTATTAGCGAACACTGTAACAAAAGCCTATTTCAGAAGACTAAATAATTAACCGCAAATCCAAACCAATGAAAAAAACACTTCTACTATTTACTTTGGTTTTAAGTCAAGTGCTTATTGCCCAGGAAGCTGACGTTAAAAAATCAATTGCTACTTTTTTTGAAGGAATGCATACATCTGACACGCTTAAGATTAAATCTGTCTGCAGTGATTCTATGATACTTCAATCAGTATCAGAAGGTAAGACAGGTATAAAATTGTCTACAGAGAATGTTTCTGAATTTTATAAATCCGTTACAGAAGTTCCCAAGAGTGCAAAAATAGAGGAGAGGCTATTGGATTATAAAATTCAGATAGACGGTGCTATGGCACATGCATGGACTCCTTATGAATTTTATGTAAACGGGAAGCTTAGCCATAAAGGCGTGACTCTTTTCAGCTATTTAAGGATAATGATGTATGGAAGATAATTTATATAGTTGATACGAGGAGAAAATAGTTTTCAGTAGCAGTTTTCAGTTCTTAATGAAAACTGCTACTGAAAACTTTATACTAGCAATCGGCGTTATTTACCGTAACGGCAAGTCCGCCTTCTGATGTTTCTTTATATTTATTGTTCATATCCTGAGCTGTTTTCCACATAGTATCTACTACCTTATCTAATGGAACCTTAGCATTTTTAGGATCTGTTTCAAGAGCGAGTTCAGCTGCATTTATGGCTTTGATCGCGCCCATAGTATTACGCTCGATACAAGGAATTTGTACCAACCCTCCAATAGGATCGCAGGTCATACCTAAATGATGCTCCATAGCAATCTCAGCAGCCATAAGGCATTGTTCCGGAGTACCTCCCATAAGTTCGCAAAGGGCAGCAGCCGCCATTGCAGAAGACACACCTATTTCAGCCTGGCAGCCTCCCATAGCAGCAGATATGGTAGCACCTTTCTTGAAGATACTTCCCACTTCTCCGGCAACCATAAGGAATTGTTTGATATGGCTTTCATCAGCGTCATGGTTTTCAATTACCATATAATACATCAATACAGCGGGGATAACACCGGCACTTCCATTGGTAGGGGCAGTAACAACGCGTCCTAGGGCAGCGTTCACCTCATTTACTGCTAGAGCAAAACAGCTTACCCATTTTAAAATCTGACGGAATTTAACTTCCGTTTGGCGTATCACCTGCAGCCATTCCTGTGGGTTGTTATAAGGTATTTCTCCAATTAGATTTTGATGCATGTCAAATGCCCTGCGGCGTACATTCAGTCCGCCGGGTAATATACCACCCGTATGGCAGCCGGTATACATACATTCGAGCATGGTATTCCATATACGCATCAGTTCTTTATGGATATCTTCTTCACTACGGATAGATTTTTCATTTTCGTAAACGATCTCAGATATCTTAAGACCCTGTTTCTGAGTATAAACCAATAGCTCATCGGCTTTATCGACAGGGTAAGGGAAAGCACATTTTATCTCAAGTTTTTCACTCGAATCAGCCAGTTCTTCTTTAACCACAAATCCACCACCTATGGAATAAAAAGTAGATTCATATTCCTGGCCGTCTTCTGTATATGCCGTAAACATAAACCCATTAGCATGGAAAGGAAGAAAGTTCTTATTGAAAACAATATCCCTTGAAATAAAGAACGGAATTATCCTTTGTCCGCCAAGGTTTATCTGATACGATACACTTATAGTATCAATGATACTTGAAATACTGTCAATAGGAACGTATTCAGGATCTGCACCGCTAAGGCCCAGCATCACAGCAAGATCGGTAGCATGGCCTTTTCCGGTAAGGGAAAGCGATCCATACAGGTCAACTTTAACGCGGTTTACTTTTTCAAAAATACCCTCTTCGTGAAGTTCTTTCAAAAAGCGTTCGGCACCACGCCATGGCCCAAGAGTGTGCGAACTGGAAGGCCCCACACCGATTTTGAGCATATCAAAAACAGAAATACATTCGTTCATAGCAGTTTACAGCAATTCTTATAAAGATAGTTTATTTGCAGCCTGTAAAGTTATATAAATTGATAAAACTACAACGTTATAGCAATAAAATTGTTTATTTGATAAAAGGGAAATAACAAAGAAGAAGCGAGAAGTTATTTTATTCTATAATTTCGATTTGTCTTGTTGTAATATTCGAAGCTATTTCAGTCCTTGGTTTAATAACGACTACATTTCCTGCTTTCGTTTTCATGATTTTTATTGCGGTTTCCCTGTCAATCTGGCTACCTTCAATGAGTATAGCCGGATAGCCAGGTATGTATATCTCCAACTCTATAATAGGAGGAATCTTTTCGTTTTCCTCTTTTCCCTTTAAAGTAATAGATGCGTCAATAATTTCATTCCGGGTCATCTTAATAGCCCCACCTTTATCATTTATGTCATTTTTACCATTAATAGTAGTAAAATAAAGCTTTTTCCTAAACAGGTTTTCGCTATTAGTTTGTGCATACATAGATACCTGAAAAAATAGTAAAAATAAGAGTATAGCTTTCATAGGTTGGTTAGTTTTAAATAATTGAGAATTGGTAATTTGTGATACATTATTCAGCAACATTTCCACACTGGCAATTATCGGCAGGGAGTTTTGAAGAATTGAGCAGTTTCGATTTTTTCACATATTTATCATCGACCTCCGAACGGCTGATAGAGCCATTTTTAGGATTAAAAGTATGTATTACCGATTTAAAAGGAATCTTCACAGCCTGCTGGGCCAGCCCAAAGTATTTGCCGTCTTTATAATATATCCCATAAATGTAGTCTTTAAGATCGTCAGATGTAAAAACCAACTTATTTTTTGAAAGATCAAAAATGGTTATACCCGATAAATCGGAATCGTAAGTACTGAACAGGTATTTAGAATCGCTAGAAATATGGTAAATCCCACCATGGTATTGCTGTATTTTTCCGGTAGTGTCAATCAACAATAATTCACCGTTGTAATCCCCAAATTTGGTCAGAATAAAATAGTCCTTAGGCTGGAGCTGGTCAACATATATACCGGAACATCCTCCTAACGATTCACTATTGTCATAATAGCGTCCGTCAATAACTTTATTACCTGATTTTATAAGTATCCAAAACCGACAAATAAAATCAGCCTGCTGGTTGTCGTCTTTGGGCGAAACATGAGTTACTTCAATCCGGAATTCATTAAAGGTGAAAGGCTGCGTTTTAATATTATATTTTTCAGGAGAATAATTATTAACATCAAACGCAATAGAATTATTATTCTGGCCTGAAGCAACAAGAGTAAAAAGTAATACGATAAGTAATAAAGCCTGTTTCATAACTTTATGATTTGTATAAAGTTATGAAAATAATCTGCAATTTATTCATATATACCTATGTTGATGCAAAAACAAAAACTCCCGATAATATTATCGGGAGCTACTATTAAAACAAAGGAGACAAACACTATCTCCTTACAAGCATTGCAAGCCTCTCGTTATGAGAGTTCACTTCCTGCAATGTTGTGTTTTCAAGAGGTGCTGCGAGCTGCATAAACCAGTCAGGATGCTTGTCGCGCTTACCGCTTATCATATTGACATGTATGAATTTTGTCCAAAGCAGGGCTTTTAACTGGGTTTCCTGTTCATTCCACATGGACATTTCAACGAGTAATGTATCATTTGTCAACTTTATAAGGGATGATTTTATACAGGCATTTTCATTATAAAAAGCAGGGGATAGGTATACTATTTCATGCTTGCTGACCATCCAACCACAGCCTTTCTCATAGAGTGAAGTCATGCTAATATTATGAAAATCGTTGAGATGATCTTCGCGGGCATTGAGCATGTAATCTACATAGCCTGAATTGTGAAGGTGCTTAAAAGAATCGCAGTCGCTGAATCTTATTTTGTAAAAGGTTTTCGGTTCCATTTATGGTTGTTTTTTATACCACAAATTTGGTATGCCTACATAGCTTTTCCTTTGACAAATATCAAAAAGTAACTTTTGCACGTATTCTACTCAGTGTTTCCTGGGTTATACCGAGATAGGAAGAAATAATTCCCAGAGGAACCCTTTGAAACAGGGAAGGAGTAGACTCAATAAGGTTTATATAGCGTTCTTCAGCCGATTTGAATTGCAGTCCGCTGAGCCTGTTTTGCAATTCGATAACATCGTTTGTAATGATATGTCTTCCAAGACGCTCTATTTCATGGTGATCGTCGTATAGCTTTTCCAGTGTTTCATAAGGCATAGTCCATACTACTGATTGTTCCAGTAATTCGATCTGCCTGCCATCAGGAGTATTAGTAAGGTATCCTGCCATGGAACAGGTAAACGAATTTTCAGCACAAAACCTTTCAGTTACTTCTTTGCCATCTTTCAGGTAAAAAGTGCGCGTAAGTCCTTTTTCAAGATAATATACACTTCTGCATATACTGTCAACAGGTACCAGTACATGACCTTTCGGCAAAGACTGTTTTACCATATGAGATAGTAGGACCTGCCTGCTTAACGGACTTAACTTTACAAAAGGGGATACGCTGTCAAAAAAGCTGATAGGTTTTACTGTGTTTTCCATATTCAAAATTAGGAAATAAAAAAGCCTCCCAATTGGGAGGCTCTATATTATTTGTTTTTTCTTTCAAGCAATGCCATATAGAAACCGTCAAAACCACTTTCTGAAGCAAGAATCCTTTGATCTTTTACAAAAGTGAATTCCTGACCTATTTCAGTAGTAAGGAATTTTTGTACCTGTTCCTGATTTTCCGATGGTAATACTGAGCAAGTAGCGTATACCAACTTACCACCCGGTTTTACAATTTTAGAGTAGCTTTCAAGCACTTCTGCCTGTACTTTCCTGATGTTGTCTATAAACTCAGGTTGTAGCTTCCATTTGCTGTCAGGATTACGTTTGAGTACTCCTAATCCACTGCAAGGCGCATCAATAAGCACACGATCCGCTTTCTCATGAAGCTTCTTTATCACTTTAGTACTGTCAATGATGCGGTACTCAATATTGAAAGCACTGTTTCTCTTCGCACGAAGCTTAAGCTGTTTCAGTTTGCTTTCATAAAGATCCATAGCAATTAACTGTCCTTTGTTCTCCATTAAAGAAGCCATGTGCAATGTTTTACCACCGGCACCTGCACAGGTATCAACAACACGCATACCCGGCTCAACTTCAAGAAAACGCGCTACAAGCTGCGATGAAGCATCCTGAACCTCGAACAATCCTTCTTTAAAAGCATCAGTAAGGAATACGTTTGCTCTTTCTTTAAGAATAAGCGCATCTGGGTAATCCTTTTCGATAAGGGTATCAATATTTAAATCCATAAGGATAGCACGAAGCTTCTCCCTGGTAGTTTTAAGTGTGTTTACGCGAAGTATTACTTTGGCTTGTTCGTTTTGTGCAGCAAGCTCGGTCTCCCATTTCTTTTCGCCAAGTTCTTTTACGCCAAGCTCATCCATCCAGTCCGGAATAGACTCCCTGTATTTCCTGATCTTAGAAAGCTCATCATAACGCCCTTTTATACGACGTACCGGAGTCTCTTCAAAATATTTCCAGTCAGGAAGGGTAACGCCACGAAGCACAGCCCATACGGCAAAAATTCTCCATAATTTATCACGGTCCAAAGGTTCTTTAACCTCTGCAATTTCCATGTAAAGGCGTTTCCACCTAACAATTTCATATATAGTTTCGGCAACAAACTTCCTGTCAGCACTGCCCCAGCGTTTGTCTTTCTTAAGTGCACGTGCCACTACTTTATCGGCATACTCGCCGTCATTAAAGATAAAGCCAAGTGAATCTATAACCGTAAAAACTAAATTTCTGTGTAATCTCATTATTGTAATTTGAAGCTGCAAAGGTATCAATTTTTAAGGAGATACCCTAAAGCATATTTATAAGGTTTTAATACCTTTTGAGGAAATCAGATGGGGTAGCGCCTGTCTTCTTTGTAAATAACTTTGAAAAATACGCATAATCTTCATATCCAAGATGTTCAGCAATCTCACTGAAATAATGTCTTTGCAGTAATATCTGTTTTTTTGCCTCCAGCATAACCCTCTCAAGAATGACATCAGAGGCTGTTTTACCTACAACGGCCTGAGCAATACGGTTCAGGTGTTTTGATGTCATATTGAGCATAGCAGCATAAGCCGAGGGTGATTTTTCATCAGTGTAATGCTGCTCGAGTAGTTCTTCAAACTTTCGGAATTTCTCATAATATTTATCTTTATTGTTCAAGCCTCCCTGATTCTGTAGCATATAAGCACGTGTACTTTCTAGATATATAAGATCAGTCAGGCTTATCAGGAATTCCCTGCCAAACATCTTTTGATTCGCATATTCTGAAAGCAGCATGATAAAAAGAGATCGTATTCTCTCGGTCTTTACATTATTCAGGTAGATACATGGCGAATTGTAAACACTGTAATAAAAAGGGAAACTACTAAGTTTACTATTAGTGTAATGTAGGTCATAAAAAGCCTGGGTATGAAAAAAAATATATCCTTCAGTATCTGCAGACAGCTCCCAATGATGTGTCTGTCCCGGATTCAGGAAAAATAAAGCTCCGGATTTTACTTCATAAGAGCTAAAATCTACTTCATGCACGCCTTTACCTTTAGTAAAAAGTACTGCCAGATAAAAATTATGTTTATGGGGCACTGCAATATCCTTATGTCTTGTCTGCAAATGGTTTTGCAATGTATTTGCATAAAAATCTTCAGTTGCATCATGGTCGTGAAACTGTTCTATTTTTAGGATATTGACTTTCTTCATATATATTTATTATGTCCTAAAAGTACAAATTATTGCGTAATATATCCATTGCATTAAAATGAGTTCAACTGTACCTTTACATAAAAATTAACGATGTCAGCAATTACAGGTATAATAACAGAAAAATGTCCTAAATGTGGAAAAGGAAAGGTTTTTATCAAAAAAGGAAACCCGTTGCTTTTTCAAATGCCAAGAATGAACGAACATTGCCCTGAGTGTAATCACAAATTTGAGAAGGAGCCGGGTTATTTCTTTGGTTCCATGTTTGTAAGTTATGCAGTAGCAGTGGCAGAGATGATAACTTTTTTCTTTCTGGTACACTTATTTGTACAAAGCATCCCATCTCTAATTGCTCTTATCGCATTACTTTCTATTCTACTCAGCACTTTTAATTTCAGGCTATCACGAATGATATGGATGTATATGCTCGATGGCAAAAACAGACAGGTTTAAATACAATTATTTCCGATTAACTACATATTAAAAGGACTGCTTTACAGCAGTCTTTTTTGGTGTTCAAAGGTTTATTTTGCGACTTTTTCACAAAAAACCGACTATATGTATCAAAAATTCATATATCAATAAATATTTAATAGCATTTTTCAGTATATTAGCAATCCAAATTTATCTGATGAAGAAAGTGTTATTTTTTGTAGTGGCCGCCTCCCTGATTTCCTGCAATAAGAAGGAAAAGACAGTATATAAAGCGTCATTTGCAAATGTCACAATTGACACACTCCTCAATGAAGAAATTAGCATAAGAGCAATAACACCTGATGGCAGCAAAGTTTGGTATGCAGGTAATAAGGGTAAATATGGCTGGGTAGCTCTTGATAGAGGCAATGATTTTAGTGGTGTAGCAGTACAAGACACGTTGTTACCCGAGTTTAGAGCTATTGCCCAAACCAAAAACGATGTTTTCATCATTAACGCCGGAACTCCGGCATTACTGTATAAAGTATCAAAAGATGGAAAACATATTAGGCTTGTTTACACCGAAACGGGTGAAAAAGTATTCTATGACAGTATGCAGTTTCGAAATGACAAAGAAGGTGTAGCAATAGGGGATCCTACTGATGGTTGTATTTCATATATCGAAACGAAAGATGGAGGTGATACATGGACAAAAAAACCATGTGGCACACTACCAAAGACCATAGAGGGTGAAGCTGCTTTTGCAGCCAGCAATACAAACCTGATTGCTAAAGGAGACAACACATGGATAGCATCAGGAGGTAAAAAGTCGAGAGTTTTCTTTTCAGATGATAAAGGAAAAAATTGGAAAGTATTCGATACCCCAATTGTACAGGGGAGTGAAATGACAGGAATGTTCTCTCTTGATTTTTATGACGACCAAATCGGTTTTGCAGTTGGTGGTGATTATGAACAGTTGGATAAAAAAACAGGAAATAAGATCGTTACTGACGATGGTGGTAAAACCTGGAAAACAGTTGGTGAGAATAAAGGTTTTGGTTATGCATCTTGTGTGCAGTTTATACCTGACAGCAACGGTAATGAGTTAATAACAGTGGGGCCTTCAGGAATTTATTATTCCTTTGACAAAGGTGAGAACTGGAAAAAACTATCTGATCACAAGTCGTTGCACACGATAAGACTAATAGATAAAAACACTGCAGTAGCTGCAGGACAAAATATAATGGTTAGATTACGATTTAAATAATTTTTTTATTAGATTTGTAATCACCCTTCATAATTTATGGCGGATTGATGATATTTTTACAGAGTTTCTTTGAAAAAGCTGAAAGATGTAGATTTATGGTTTAAATAAAAAAGAGAAAGAGAAGCTGTAACTTCCCTTTCCCAAACTTAAACTAAACATAAACTAACTAACTGGATAATCATCCCGATTATACCAATTAACTTTCATAAACTACTTTAATCTTTTTTGCTTTTACTATATTTACTCATTAATAATTTTGTAAAATCATCTTCCGCCTTTCTTAATTTTAGAATTTTCTTAGTGCCAATAACCGGCTTTAAATCATAAATTAATTTTTTGCGAAGAGTTACTATTTCATCTTCAGCTGATTCAAGAGTAACAAGATACTGAAGAGCTTCCTTTTGTGAAAGTGCATCAATGCCCTTTTCATCAATCTTATTTGTAACCGGACGTATTTTATTATGTCTTATCTCATATTCTCTTTCTTCACTATTCAGATACAAAGGCCAGAATTTTTGCGACTCAGCTGCTGACAGGTTAAGTGCTGCAGCAATACGGGCTGACTTTAATTGTTTGATCTGGTCTCTTTTATCTGCCTGTCCAAAGGACACTAACGCGAATAAAGCTACGATTGACAGAACTTTTCTTATTTTCATAACTTAGTTTATTAAATCGGAAACGTTATTAAGATCGATGTTTGCTTCAATTGCCTCATTACTGACATGTTCAATAGATTGATCATTTAGCTCTTTCAGATCTTCAATATCAATATGAGCTAACAGATCGTAATTAGTAACTCCTGATTCGTCTAAAATATAATCTGCACTGATTGCTTCAGCCGGCAGTGCCGGAGTTGAAGCCTCGTTTTTACTCAACATTAATGAGAACGATAGTACCAATGCCGCTGCAGCTGATGTAATCCAAACCGGCCTTCTTTTATAAAGAGGAATCACTTTAACTTCTTCTGAAGGAAGGTTTAGCATTACTCTGTCGGCCAAGCTTTCAAAATAGTGGTCAGGAGTTTTAAATCCTGATTTAATATTTGGTCTGCTATCTAATTTAAAATTGTTCATACTGTTTAGACTTAATAAAATTAAAAAGGTTTAATGGGCATTTACAAAATCTTCAATTTTTTTTACTGCATGGTGGTAAGACGCCTTTAACGCGCCTACTGAAGTGCCCAGTATCTCTGATATTTCTTCGTATTTAAGGTCTTCAAAATATTTCATTTTAAATACGAGTTGTTGTTTTTCAGGAAGTGAAGCTATAGCCTGTTGTAATTTTACCTGCATCTCATCGCCTTCAAAATATTCATCGGCCTCCAGGTTTTTTAGTGCTTTTTGCTGCACTTCTTCATTGGTTATATTATTCTTTTTTGCTTTTGAGCTAATAAAGGTTATTGCTTCATTGGTTGCAATACGGTAAATCCAGGAAAACAGTTTGCTTTCCCCTTTAAAGTTTTTAAGATTCTGGAATACTTTAATAAATGTATTCTGGAGTACGTCATCAGTATCATCATGATCAATCACGATGTTTCTTATATGGTTATAAAGAGGTCTGCTGTATTC